>NZ_JACLZK010000002.1:0-300000 GCF_014253065.1 Campylobacter massiliensis | reverse complement strand
TTGAAATATTCTTTCTTTTATTTGCAGCCATCCCAATATATGTCACGCCGAGAATTCCAAAAGTAGAAAAAACACTGGAAGAGTATAGAAGCTTCTACAAAAATGTTTTTGTTAGCACGGTAATTGCTGATATAGATAGCAATTTTACATACGAGCCTCAAAAAGGCATCAGCGCAAACGAATTTTATAAAAGCGGAATATACAGGCGCGTAAATTTTTACGGCGAAGACCAAATAAGCGGTACTTACGCTAATGTCAAATTTCAATTAAGCGAGGCTATAAAAGTAGAAAAAACATATGACTCAAACGGCTCAAAAAACCCTTATCTGGCGCTTTTGAGAGTAAGCAAAGTCATATACGACGAATACATGGACTTTAACGGTACAGTACTAGTCTGCGAGTTTTATAAAAATTTCAAAGGACAAACGATACTAGCCGACAAAAAGGTGCTAAATACGAAAATATCTGGCGAAAAAGAGATACTTGACGATACAGAGTTTAACGACGAATTTCGCGTATTTACCGACGACAAAATAGAAGCGCGCTATCTTTTAAGCCCCGGTTTTATGCAACGCCTACGCGAGGTTAAGCAGGGTTTTGACAGTGCCGTATCGCTAAGCGCGGCGTTTATGGACAATAAATTCTATCTCTTTTTAAACGGTGCAAAAAACCGTTTTGAAAGTTCACTATTAGACCCGCCGCTAAGCCTTTCTGATGCGCAGGCCATAAAAGACGAGATCCTGTGGCTATTACGCGTCATAGACGAGTTAAATTTAAGCCTTGACGTTTATAAATAATTTTGCTTCGGGAGTAAATTTTGCCAACGACGAGCTTAAAATTTGACCGTAAATTCAGTCGGTAAATTTAAATATACCGCAATTAGATAAAAATACTAAATTTTGATTTAAACGCGCAAAACTTCACAGCACGGCGCAAAGCCGGTCGCTCGTAGCGGACGCCTATTCTCAAATTTAACGGCACCAACCCAAAAATAAATACAGCCGGCACTTGCTCGTAAATTTGAGCCAAATTTACAAAATATCCCTCTGCCCTTTTGCGTTCATCGGGCTTAGCACGCCCATTTGCTCCATCTGTTCGATTATCGTAGCTGCACGGTTGTAACCGATTTTTAGGCGGCGTTGCAGATAGCTGATCGAGGTTTTTTGCTCGCTTAACACGATCTCTTTGGCCTCTTCGTAGAGCTCGTCTAGCTCGCCCGCGATCGCAGTACCGCCGCCTGCACCTCCGCTAGCGCCCTCCTCGGCTAGAAATCTCTCGTCGTAGACCACCTCTTGCTGAGCTTTTAGGAAATTTACTATCGTGTCGATCTCTTTTTCGCTAGCAAACGGCGCGTGCAGTCTGATGACGCCGGGGCTTCCCGGAGGCGTAAATAGCATATCGCCGCGTCCCAGCAGGCTCTCCGCGCCCATTTGATCCAAGATTACCTTGCTATCGATGCGCTGACCGACGCGGTAGCTGATACGGCTAGGTAAATTTGCCTTGATTAGCCCTGTCACGACATCGACGCTCGGGCGCTGCGTGGCTACTATGAGATGTATGCCGCTAGCTCTGGCCATCTGCGCTAGACGCCCGATGTATAGCTCCACGTCCTTGCCGCTAGTCATCATGAGATCGGCTAGCTCGTCGATGATCACGACGATATACGGGAACTGCTCTCCGCCCTCCTCTTTCATTTTTTCGTTGTAGCTTTCGATGTTTTTGGTGCGCGTGCGGCTCATGATCTGGTTGCGGCGCTCCATCTCGGCGACCATATTTGATAGCGCGGTGATGGCCTGCTTGGCCTGCGTGATAACCGGAGTTAGCAGGTGTGGGATGTCGTTATAGATGCTAAACTCAAGCATCTTTGGATCTATCATCATCAGGCGTAGCGTCTGCGGACTGTTGCGATATAGCAGGCTTAGCAGCATCGCGTTTATACCCACGCTCTTACCGGAACCCGTCGTGCCCGCGATTAGCAGGTGAGGCAGCTTTTTTAGATCGGTGACAAAGGGCGCACCGACGATATCCTTGCCTAGCGCGATAGTTAGCGGACTGCTCGAGTTTTTGAAAACCTCGCTATCTAAAATTTCTTTTAGGTATACGGTCTCGATGTTTTTGTTCGGAACCTCGATGCCTACGACGTCTTTGCCCGGTATCGGCGCCTGGATGCGGATAGTCTGAGCGCGCAGAGCCATCGCGAGGTCGTCTTGCAGGGTTAAAATTTTACTCACCTTGATATGAGGCGCCTGACGAAACTCAAACGTCGTAACGATCGGACCCGTGTAAGTGCGCACGACGTCGCCGTCTATTTTAAATTTGCGCAGCTTATCGAGCAGATCGGAGATCTTTTGATCGATCTCGGCTTCGTTTACGCTGTGCGAGCGCTTTGGCGGATCGTTTAGAAATTTAAGCGGCGGCAACGCAAAATCCTTAGGCTTTTCGACCTTGCCTTTTTCCATTTGTTCGAGTAGCTTTTTATTTTCGGCGACTTCGTTTAGGATCTCGACGCCGTTTATCGTGACCGTACTTTTTTCTTCTAAATTTGACTCGCTTTCATCCTGCGCATCGTCTTCATCGTCCGGCTCGTCTTCGTCCTCTAGCTTTTCGCTGTTTTCCTCGCTCAAATTTAACTCGCTTTGAGCTTTAGGCTTTTTGATTTGTCTAGGTTTTTTTTGCGATTTTGGTTTAACATCGCCCATATTTTCAAATTTATCCTCATTGTAGCTGGGTTCTACAAAAGCCTTTTTTAGGATAGCTATGATGTTGTCCTGCGCGATGAGACCAAAGCTCAGCACAAAAAGCATCACGATAAAGACCCACATGCCTATCACGCCGGCGACGTCTTTTAGCGCATCATTTATGCTGTTTGCGACCAGTCCGCCGTAGCTAGCGTCCGCACCTGATTGAAACATCAAAAACGCCAAAAATAGCAGTGCCGCTCCAAGCGTCGTCTGAGCAAATTCGGCATTAAAGCCGTTAAAATATTTGTAAATATAGTATGCAAAAAATATAAAAACAAAAGGATAAACGTAAGCTATAAAGCCAAAAAGCTTGAAGTTCCAAAGCCCGATCGCGTTGCCGAAGCTACCGACGAAATTTGCCGCTGGTGCGATGGTAGCAATCCCAAAAAATATCAAAAAACAAACGACTACGACTAAAACCGATTCTCTTAAAATGGCGCGTCCTTTTAAATTTAGTAAATTTAAATTTGCGGGAGAGCGAATTTTAGAGCCGAATTTATCAAATTTGACCCCATTTTCGCTCCGCTCGCTTTGATAACAAAACTTTAATAAAACGGTAGATTATAGCGAGTTTTTACATATAGTTTAATAACGAGAGCTGATTTATCTTCGCCACGGACTGCAACATCGCCTGATACGACATCATTTTTTGCATGAGATTCATATAGGTCTCGCCGTAGTCGGCATTTGTGATGTCGGCTTTGACGGTTTTTACGTTTACCTCCATGATGCTAGCGCGAGTGTTGGTGTCCGCTAGCGCCGCGCTTTGAGCGCCCACCTTGGTGTGGATTTTGCTCACGTGATCGGCGATGTGGTCTATCCTCTCGATCGCGCCTTGGATACCTGAGTTACGCGGATGCTCGCCATCGCTATCGGCACGGTACTGACCGCTTCTAACGGCCTCTATCATCCTATCTAAGTCATCAAAAATATCCACGCTAGGGCTATCTATCTCAACGCCGTTGTTTGCAGAAAAGCTCCACAGCGAACCTTCTCCTTGCTTTGTTGCAGGAGTCGTGCCGGTGCTGTCGCCCGCAAATTTATCGACATTTCTATTGTCGTAAATTCCGACTTTTATCGGCGTAACGGCATTTTGCTTGTCGGTTACTTTTATTCGGCCCCTATGGTCCATATTTGCCTCGACGCTGCCTTGTGAATTTGCGATGGCTTGTTTGTAATCGTTAAATGTATTACCAGCGGGCATACTATCGCTAGCGACCATACCGATGATATCGTTTAACTGCCTAAAAGTCATATCTTTTGACTGCGTATTCCTGCCTTCGGTCGTCGGCGGGTTTGTGGTGTCGTTATAAAAACTATCCCAAACCGGTCCGTTATAATGAGTTACAGGAGCAATTGGATTACCGTTGTTATCAGTTACTTGCGCTATATTAACCGTGGCATTTCCCGATGTAGCCGGAGGTGTAGGCGCGCCAAATTTAATGAGTACATCATAGGTGGATCCGCTTTTTGATTTTATTTGCATTTGTAGCTCTTGGCCGTTTATGTTATATTTATCCCGTTCGCCCTCATATAAATTTTTGGCTCCGACGACTTGACTTAACGTTGTGTTATCGTCGGCAAATTTACCGCTGCCTCGCTCTACTTGCGATACGGTGCCTATTAAATTTCTACCCTCTTGTTTAAAATTTATCTTGTCGTAGTCGTAAGCGTTTGTAGTAGCTCCACTTAAGTCTTCGTATTTGCTTTTTACAAATTCCGTGATTTCATAGTCGTCAGGATTTAACCGCACCCTAGCTTCGAGCGAATTTGCAGGATTGCCGCCCGTGAGATTCGTAATGTTATTAAACGCATTTGAGGCTGCATTGATATTTGCCGCAGTCAAATCTCCTGCATTTGCCACCTTTTTAGTTGCCGCTATCATATGAAAATCAATAACCTGATTGCCTTTACTTAGGTCTTTTACATTGATTTGACCCTGATTATTTATCGTTACTTCGACGACTTTATTGGTCGGAGTGTTGCCGTATTCTGTGCCGATTTTTTCCAGCAAGTCATTTATTGAAGCGTCCGATGTCATCTTAAATTTGCTCGTAAAGCTAGTGCCGTTTGGCTTTTTACCCTGCAAGAAAAAGGTCGTATCTTGAAACCGCCTCACGCCCGTACCCGTGAAATCTTGATTGGTTAGAGTTTTTTCGTCTTTTACGTATTTAAAACCGATTAGATCGCGCATTTTATGCTCGCTATCGATGTAAACGGTCTTGTTTCTATCATCTAAATTTTGTGCTTTTAGCATCGTGTTGGAGGTAACTTTTTTATTATAATCGCCATCCTTGCCCAAAAACAGCTCCTGCCCGTTTTGGTTGTAAGTCAAATTTACCTGGGCTCCGCCTACCGTTTTCATCGCCTGCGCATTGCCGTAGTATTCATTTGTATCGCCGTTTATAGGCTTTGTATTTATCGCGCTTCCGGAAAATAAAAACTGTCCGTTGATCGAGGTGTTTGCGATATTTACCAAATGATTTTTGATACCCTGAAGGTCGTTTGCGATGGCTTCGCGCGATGTTTTGGAGTGGATTTCGTTGGCGCCTTGAACCAGCTTTGTTTTAAAACCCTCAAGCTGCTGCTTAAATTCGCCCAAAGCCTTATCGGTATTTTTTGAAAAGTGCTGCGCTTTTGAAGTCGCCGTTTGCACCTGCTCAAGCGTCGCAACCTCGTAATCAAGCCTCATGCCGTCGTTATAGACGCTGCTGTCCTCGAAAGAATTTTGGATTTTTAGACCGGTTGACATTTGGTTGTTTAGCTTGTAAAGCGCTTTCATATTAGTCTGATAGTCGTAGTTGTTCATAAATTTCATCAACTGATTCGTCATTCTCATTGAGTTTTCCTTAAATTTAATCAAGCTCTTACAAGCAAATAAAGTTCCACTTGTTATATCGTCAAATTTCAAAATTTATTTAGTTTTAGATATGATTTTGCCAAATTTAAGGAGTATAAATGAAAATCCTCTTTTCGCCGAGCGAAGCCAAAACCGCCGTAAGCCCAAATAAATTTATAGATAGAAACGACTTTGTTTTTCCCAATTTATATGAAAAGCGGTGCGAAATTTTAAAAATTTACGATGATTTTTTACAAACGACTACCGTTGAAAAAATCTCAAAACTTTTCGGCGTGAAAAAATTGACCGATGAGCCGAGCCTGCGCGAAAGTCTTTTTAAAAAAGGCGCGGTAAAAGCCGTCCTGCGATATGACGGAGTAGCATACAAACACCTTGACTACCGCAGCCTTGATAGCGCGGCGCAGGAATTTATAGATAAAAATACGCTGATTTTTTCAAATTTATTCGGCCCCGTGACGGCGGCGGATATGCTGCCCGAATACAAACTAAAACAAGGCGAGCGCATAAACGGGCTAAATTTGGAGGAATTTTATAGGCAAAATTTTAGCGACGAGATAGATGAGTGGCTGGGAGATGACGATATTTTAGACCTTAGGGCTGAATTTTACGAGAAATTTTACCGCATACGAAAACCGTTTGCGACCTTTAAATTTCTAAAAAACGGTAAAGTCGTCAGCCACTACGCCAAAGCATACCGCGGGATAGTTTTGAGGCAGGTTGCAAAAAACCAAGTGAAAAATTTTGGCGAACTTTGCAAAATGGATATAGAAAATTTGCGCCTCATAGACGCCAAAAAAACGGGGCTAAAAAGCGAGTTTTTGGTGCAAATCGTCTAAAATTCGCCATTTTTTGTCAAATTTGCGTGAAATTCGTTAAATTTTCGGCTAAAAACTATTGTATTTTTTATAAAAACGTTGTAAAATGCCCGCATATCACTTCTTATTAAGGATGGTTCAATGAAAAAAGCTGATTTTATTCAAGCTGTTGCCGAAAAGGCTGGTCTTTCTAAAAAAGATTCTCTAAAAGTTGTTGATGCAGCGTTAGAAGTAATCCAAAACGCACTAGTCGCAGGAGATAGCGTTAGCTTTATAGGTTTTGGTACATTTGGTACAGCCGATAGAGCAGCTAGAAAGGCAAGAGTACCTGGAACTAAAAAAGTTATCGACGTTCCTGCTAGCAAAGCCGTTAAATTTAAAGTGGGCAAAAAACTAAAAGAAGCCGTAGTAGCCGGCGCAGGCAAAAAAGGCAAAAAGAAATAATCCCCCTTTCATGAAAGCTCAAATTTGAGCTTTCATGCTTTTTTAATCTCTTTTTTATATCTTTCAAGGTAAAATCTCAACTCTTTATTAGCCCGAGTGGTGAAACCGGTAGACGCGCCAGACTCAAAATCTGGTAAGGGCAACCTTGTGTCGGTTCGAGTCCGACCTCGGGCACCATTATACCCCATCTTAAAACCTCCCAAGACATCTAAAAACATAAAAAAGCCCCGATATAGACGGATTTTAAAGATATTTTTGCGTATATTTAAAAATACTAAAGGATATAAAAATATATTTGCAAATATCCACTTTTTACGGAATAATAACGGAGCAAAACAAAAAGCACAAAAAGGACTCCGTAAAAAATGCCAAAGATACCCACCCCGCTCACAGATAGAGAGATCAGGACGCTAAAGCCAAAGGATAAAATTTATAAAAAAAGCGACGGCAGAGGTTTATATATTTTCGTAGATCCTAGCGGTCGTAAATATTTTGCTCTCGAATACAAAAGCCCGGCCGATAATAAAATCAAAAGGCTAAATTTGGGCGATTTTCCCGAGTTTAGTTTGGCAATGGCGCGCGAGGAGAGGTTTAAGCTGGAGCAAAAGGTAAGAGACGGCATCGACGTCAAACGCGAGAGCGAGATAAACGAGCAGGCTAATTTTAAAAAACTCGCGCAAAGATGGCTCGAAATAAAAGCCGCTAGCGTAGAGCCAAATACCCTATATAGAGATAAAAGGCTGCTTGAGATGTATGCCTATCCGTTTTTTGAAAATAGAAGCATTACGGACATCACCGTAACCGACGTCATCGAAATTTTAAAAAAGATAGAGGCTAAAGGCAGCCTTGAGATGATGAAGCGGCTCTATTCACTTTTAAATCAAATTTGGCAATCAGCCTACTATATCGCGCCGCATAACGTGATCGCGAGCATTAACTACCGCTTCACGTTCAAAAAAGTCAAAGAGAAAAATTACGCGACGCTTACCAAAAACGCCGATATTAAGGCTCTTTGGCAAAGTATAGACGAATACAGCGGCGACGTTCGCACCAAATACGCCCTTAAATTTGCAGTCCTCACAGCGCTACGCCCTTTTAACGTTAGAAGCGCAAAATGGGAGTATATCGACTTTGACGAGGGCGTCATAAGCATCCCCGCGGGCGATATGAAAATGCGAGAGGCTTTTACCCTGCCCCTATCGCGTCAAGCCCTGGAGCTGCTAAAAGAATACAAAGGCTACAATCTAGATCAAATTTATCTTTTCGGCTCGCTTTACGGCTCAGCCCGGTATATGAGCGAAAACACCCTAAACGTCGCGCTTCGCCGTATGGGATTTAGCAAAGACGAGATCGTGTCGCACGGCTTTCGCGCCATGTTTAGCACCGTTTGCAATGAAAACATCGACGCTCACGGGCTAAATTTCGACATCATAGAAAAATGCCTCGCGCACAAAGGCACGGACAAGATCCGCGCCGCCTACAATCGCGCCCAAAATTTAGCCCAAATGCGCGCTTTGATGCAGTGGTGGGCGGACTATTTAGACGCGCTTTAATCTTTTCTCGCGATTAGCTTTTCTTTGACGCCGATTATTGCCTGGGTTAGCTTGTAGTGCATATTCGTCATATCGTCTTTTAGGCTCTCAAGCTCTTTAAACGCAGGGTTATATGTATGGTCGTCAAAAAGGACTATACGAGTAGCGAGCTCGTTTATCTTTTTGTCTCTACTTTCTAGCTTATGCGTAAGCTCGGCTATAAACGCGTCTTTGTGTGATAGTTGGGATTTGTAGCTGCTTATCTCTCGCGCGACGCGTTTGGCTTCGAGCTTGGCGGCGGCTTCGAGCGAGATCACCTTATCCGCCAGCGTGAGATTTCGCGCCCTTGCCTCTTTTGCGCTCTCAAGCTCGCCTAGTATCGTTTTTTCTAGCTCCATCTCAGCCCAAAGCCTGAAGTTTTTCGCTTCTTTTGAGCGGATAAACATGCCCAGTTTGATAATGCCGCGGAGAGTCCATTTGATGATGGGGCGATTGCGGTCGTTTTTAGCCACGATAAAGTGAATACCCTCGACGATTTCATCGGTGTGTAGTCGCTTGTGTTCTTTGATATTATTCACGGTTGTATCGTAACGCTTAGCGACGTATTCAGTAGTAAAGGTTTGGAAATTTAGAATTTCAACTTGCGCTGGCTCTACTTGGAATAAACTTTGCAATTTTTCGCCCCTTATGTGGATATTGTTTAAATATTTGGCGAAATTATATCAACATTGTTTAGATTTGTCAAGTAGCTTTGTAGATATTATCCACAAAATAGTTTTAAAAATGTGGATAATTTTAATAGCTGGAAATCCCAACCATTAAAATTTTTTAATGGTAAGAATTTCTTACTACTAAGCGACGGGAATACCGTATCTCTTAATAGCCAGAAATTCTGTCTATTAATCAATCATCGTTTTTATCGCGGTTCTTAACGCTTTGTAGTTCTCAAGTTTCTTTTTCAAATTTTCATTTTCAAGCACCAAATTTATAGCGGCTTCGGTTTGCGTGCTGATTTGCCCCTTTGCGCTTAGTGTTCGCAAGCTATCCGCGCTCATTCCTATCCTCTCCGCCAGCTCTCGCTGCGTGATGCCCAGCTCGGCGCACACCCGTTTAACTATATTTTGCTCTTTGTAATTTGGATCAAAATGCCACTCAATCACGTATAAATCGTTTTGCTTTTTATCCTTAAATTCTATATGGTTACCGCCTTCATAAAAAAAGGTATCGTATCCGACTATCTCTTTGATTTTGGCGTTTATTTCCTTTATGAGTTCTTTTGTATTGTCTCGTCTTATCGGCGTGACCGGATTTATCTCGTGTTTAAGTTGCCCTAGGATTAAAATTTTAGATCCGTCCGTAGGATCATTGCCTTTATTAATCGCGCTAGGATTTTCTATCATAAGATCAGGGCTGTGCCTGTTGTCTTCAAGCCAATCAAATACGCTATCCTCATCGTCCTCGTTGCGCAGGTTTTCGATACAGTATTTTTTAAACCTCTGATAAAACGGCAATATCGCCTCTAAATTAGTAGGATGTAGCCATTTATTATTTTCTTTTGCGTATTTTTTACATATTTTTATAAAATTTTCACTTGTCATTTTTTCCCTTTTCATCGTCGCAAATAAAGCTCACTTGTAACCCCTTAGTGTCTTTTAGCCTAAAAAACACATCATCAAGCGCGCTTAATACGTCACTATCACCCCTAAAAAACGCAAAATCGCAGTTAGGGCATCTGGTTATCGTCCTCTTTCTGTTTTCAAAGTCGAATATAACCCTAGTTCCGCAATTATCACACTTAAATTCAAGTTCTTTAATCTCTTTTATGTTCTTTTTCATCGCTTATCCTTTTCATCGTCGCAGATCAAATTTACGCGCATTTCTTGCATTGAAAAAATCTCAATCCCTCTTTTTAAGGCATTAAGTCCGTCGATTAGACTTACTTGGCTTACCCAAATTTCGCCGCAATTAGGGCAAGTATAAACGAAGTTCTCAAGCGTTGAAAAATTTAAGCTAAGCGACGTATCGCATTTTTTACATACAAATTCGATGCCCTTAACCTCTTTTATATTCTTTTTCATTTTTTACCTTTATCTTATTTTACTAAATTTCGGCTAAATTTCATTAAAAATAAATCTCACGCGCTCTTTGAGAAAAATTGCTCTATTTTAGGCGCGAGCGCTACTTGCCCTTTGCTCGTGATTTTCGTCGTAAAGGTTTGTAGATTGCCTTTTGTGGTGGCTATCACGTTCATCACAAGCTCAAAGTATCCGTTATCTACGTATTTCTGATAAGGCTTATTGTCTTTTTGCAAGTAGCCGCTATCTCTCAGCCAGCTAAAAAGCCGCTTTTGCCCTACCCTGATGCGCTTGTCGTCGCATAGGGCTTTTGCGTAGTCGCCGATATTGATGCTCGTCGCGCTTGCTTCGACTGCTTTTGCGAAGGTGATATAAGGCAAATTTGCCGCCTTTTCGCGCTCTAGTTCCTGAGTTTTAGCTCTTTGAGATTTTAAATCAAGGGCTAGTTTTATGATCGTATCGGGATCGCTTAGCACCTCATCGATCTTTTTTTGAGTGAGATAGCCGCCGTGCTTGCGGATAGACGGCAAAACCTCAACATTGACCCATTTTCTAAAGCTCCTGGCGTTTGGCTTGTCGCTTCGCATTAGCACGAAATAAAGCTGCGGCTCGGTAACAAAAGTCGCGTTTTGCTCCCTGCCTAGACTATCAAAGATGGGGTAGGTTAAATCTAGGCCATCGTCAAACTCCCTTTTTATCGCATTTTTGACGTCGGTGACGTTTTGAATTTCCAAAACCCTGCAAACGTCGGCTAAGCAAAAAAGCGGATCGCCCGACTCGCCTACCGCAACCCTGATCTCAAAGTTATCGTTTTTAAAAATTTCTAGGTTCATTTTTGCCCCCCTAAACGGCTTTTAAAAACTCCGGCAAGCTCATCGCTACGCTCGGGTTATATTCGCTTTTTTCTCGGCTTACGCGCTTAATCTCACCTAGCACCAGCTCGCGCGTTTGCTCCAAACATCCCTCTATCATTTTGTAAAATTCAGCCTCTTTGCGGCGGATATTTGCTAGCACGTTTGCCTCGGCTTCGCTCGTAATGATATAGCAAGTTACTTCGCGCGTTTGGCCGTAGCGATAGACGCGGCGCAAGCTTTGAAAAAATCCCTCAAAGCTATCCGATAGCGAGGCATAGATCACGTTTGCGCAGTGCTTTTGCCAGTTCATGCCAAAGCCGGCGATCTTGGGTTTTGTTATGAGGCACTTTATTTTACCGTTTGCAAAATCGCTCATCGCGCGCGCCTTAAACTCGTCGCTATCGCTTCCTTTGATCTCCACGCTATCCGCCACTAGCTTTTTGAGCATCGCGCCCTCGTCATTTAGCTCGCACCAAATCAAAAAATTCTCGTTTGACGCATTGCAAATCTCGGCCACTTTTTCGCATCTTTGCTCCAGGCTGTCTTTTTTGGCTTGCCTGCGCTCTTGTAAGGTTTGCGCGGCGATCGCAAAAAGCGAATCCTTGCTTTGGCTTTCAACTTCGACGTGCTGCATTTTTAGCGGCGGGAGCTTAAATTTAGCGTCCTCTTCGGCGCTATACCCTAGATCGGAGGGTTTTGTAAAAAATACCGCCCACGAGCTGATAAATTTCCAAAACGGCTTAACCGCGTGGCCTTTTAGTATCCATTCGGACGTATCGCCGCCGTCATGCACAAAATACATCGAGAGCATTTCGGACAAGCTCATCACGTTTAAAAACTCCGTATGATTGCCTAGCTCCGTGTAGTCGTTAGGGCTTGGAGTGGCTGAGCATGCGAGCTTATAAGGCGTGTGTTTGTAATTTTCGATGATTAAATTTCGCGTGGCCGAAGTATAGCTTTTTAGCCTTGAGCTCTCGTCCAGGACTAGCGCGACAAACGCGTCCGGGTCAAATTTATCCAGCTTTTCATAATTGGTAATGTTTAACCCGTTTATCACGTCGTCCGCGCTTTCGCAAAATTTAACGTCATATCCTAGGATGTGCTTTATCTCCTCGATACTCTGAAAAGCGACGGCAAGAGGCGTCACGATGAGCACGGGCGCGCGCTCTTTTAGCCAAATTTGATAAGCCCACTCGCCTTGCATCGCGGTTTTGCCGCTGCCCGTCATCGCAAATATCGCAAAATGCCCCTTTTTAAGCGCGAGATAAACGAGATCTTTTTGATAATCAAACAGCGCGCCGTTTAGCTCGTCTCGCGATATTTCGATGCTTTTAAAGCTAGCTCGCTTTTGTTTCGTCTTTAAAAAGTCTTCATATTGCATAAATTTTCCTTATCTCTAGGTTGCGAGTAGCAACCTTAGTCTTTAGTATTTGGTTCTTTAGCGGCGATTTATTCGCCGCGCTAAAAGAACGTTAGATAATACAATTCTTGAAAAAGTCGGGCATTGAGCGGATTTTACCGTTATCGCTTAACGTGGCTATAACCTCAAAATGCTCATGCTCGTCCAAACATCCGATCGCTTTTATCATTGCTTCGCGCCTCGCGTTTTCTAGCTCTTGCTTTAGGACGCTTATGTCCTCGCCCGATCTCTTTGCTTTGAAAAATGCCATTTGAAGCGCGCTATATCGCCTAATCTCGGGTCTGCACGCATTTTTAACTTTACTCGCGTAGAAGTCTTGAATTTCTTTTGCCTTATCCACCGTAAGCCTTTAAAAAAGCGATCCCTGGGCGCGCTCTCGCATGGCTAGCTCGCAGTTTTTCGCCGCAACGTTAAAATAAGAGCTCTTTAGCTCGATGCCTATCCCTTTGCGGTTCATTTTTAGGGATTGATAAACCTCGCTACCGATACCCAAAAACGGAGTAAATACGACGTCGCCCTCATTGCTCCATAGCTGAAGCGCGCGTTCTATAACGTCGAGCTGGAGCGGACAAATATGCTTCTCGTCCTCGTCGTCGCGGCTACCTTTTAGGCTTAGCGTATTGCTTGGATTAATGTCCATCCAAACCGGGCTCGCGTATCTTTGCCATACTTCGATACTGCCGCGGTTTAGATTGCCTTTTTCTTCGTCAAATTTGGATGCGATCGGCGCACCGTCGCCGCAGTAGTATTTTAGCCCGCCCTCGATCGGCTCGGCGTTTATGCCCGGCTTTCTCATCGTGACGAGGTAGTCGGGTATCCCTTGGCGGCTCATTGCGCTATCTTTTACGAGCTGCTTATGAAGTAGGCCGAGCGCCTTGGTGCGTTGCTGAGCGATTACAGGGTCTTTCCAAATGCAAACTTCGGAGTGAAAAATAAAGCCCACGCTCTCAAAAAGGCGTATCAACTCGCCGCGAAAATCGCGAATTCCGATAAATCCGTCTCTAACCTTTGAAGTTGGCAAATTCATGCAATGAAAACTCATAAGTCGCCCGCTTTTTAGGATGCGAAATAGATCCTTGGCCAAAAACGCAAAATGCTCCATAAATTCGCCTTTTTCGGAGTTGCCATATCTCGATCGGAATTTGAATAAGTATAAAGGCTATCAAACGGCGGCGAGTAAATGATATAGCCTACGCTCTCATCATTTAGAGCCTTAACGACCTCGCAGCTATCGCCGTTATAAATGGCGTAATCACGCGCCACGACTTGATCTATCACGTTCATGCTTCTTTACCTCTAATCATCTCTAAAATTTCGTCTTTATCGACAAACACGCTGCGACCAGTTACGGCGTAGCGCTTAATAAGGCCTTTTTGCGCCCATTTCTTGATCGTCACTACCGCAACGCCTAGCATTTTTGCCGCCTGCGCGTAACTGATAAAATTTATTTGATTTTGATGCATTTTCACTCCTCGTTTGCCGCGCCCTCGATCGGCTTTTCGTTTTTCGCCTTGATCTGCATGGCGATTTTTATATGCTCCTCGTTCGGATACCTTTTGATTAAATTTTCTATACCCTCAATCGTGAAGTATTTACAAACCTTAAGCGCCTTTATGTGCTCATCTACGTTAAATTTTCCCACTTTTTACCCTTTAAAAAATAGTTTTGCTTAAATTTAATCGCTTGCGCATATCCATAAAATATGCGATTTGTTCATTAAATTTGCCAAGATAGACGCCAAAAGGAAACTCACCCGTGAGCTTATCCGCGATCTCATCCATCACCTCAACGCACTCCTTAAAGTTCTCGTTTTCGATAAAATCTATAAATTTACCTTTGAGCCTAAACGTAACTTCAAGGCGCTTCCAGTCCTTAAATTTTTCGTCTATTTTTTGTTTGTGGTAGTTCGTTTGCTTTTCGAATTTGTCATATAAACAAACCTTGTCCACCGCGTAAAACTTCCCGCTTTTTAGTCCGCGATTGGCGTATATGCTCGTCTTAAAGCTTATTACGTCGTCGGCGCACTCTTTTACGGACTCTTTAAATTTGCCTTTGGCTTTATGATTTATTTCGCCCCGATCTTTAAAATCCACCGCGAGATCAAAGCTGTAAGGCTTAAAGCGCCGTAAAAACTTGCCCAAAATTCGGTAAGTTTCTTTAAAAATATCCCTGCTAGGCTGAAATAGCCCCGCAAAGACAACGCAAACGTAATAGCCAAAAGGCTTTTTACGCTTCTTGCAAAGATCGTTTAACTCGCTAGAGTTTTCGACCACCAGCATCGTATTACTTAAGCTTTTCGTGCCGCGCTTAAAGCTGACGTAGCGGATTTTAAAGGGGTGCTTTTCGTCCGCATCAAAAAGCGGCTTATTTGCGCCCTTAAATTTATACTCCGCATAATCCTTGACCGTTTTATTTCGGCTTATTAGCCGCAACTTTCCCAAAAGTTCAAGCTTTTTTAAAAAGCCGTTCAGCGTGGCCTTTGGCATCACAAAACGGATGCTATCTATCCCACAATCGACAATGTCCTCTTCGCTAAATTTAGGCGTTTTGGGCTTCATCTACTGCACCGCGAGCCAGTTATCCATTTTTTGTTTGATTTCAGTGATTAGGTCGTCCGCCTGCTCGGTTTCGTTTTGTTCCAAAAGCTCGGCAAGCTCGCCCAGATCCTCTTCGATCTCCTCGAAAAATGAGGCGATTAGCTCTTTGATCTCGTCTTTGGCGTTTTTTAACGCATCGCTTAAATTTTTACTCATTACCCGCCTCTTTTTTTGCGACCTCGATGGACATCTTAAGCCCGTGCGAGATTTGGACGTCCGACAAGTCGTCCGTGTTTAGCTCGCGCTCTAGGTTTTCGAGAGTTTCGAGGTAGCTTTTTTTGTCCTCTTTGAGCTCTTTTATCTGCTCGTCTATTCTCTCGATCCCCGCCTTGACTTCAAAAAATCTCTTTAAATTTTGAATTAGCATGTTTTTTCCTTTATATCCACGATCGTGCCGCCTAGCCTGCACGCGATAAACCCGTCCGCATTTACGTAGTAGTGCGACCCGCTAAAGATCGCGCCGCTCGCTCCTTTAAATTTCCTATCTTTTGCCCGGCACGGCTCAAACGAGCGATGCGAGAGAATTTGTCTTAAAATTTGGATTATTCGCACTTTTTGCCTCCGCTTTGCCTAGCTTTGCGCCGCGTTTAACCCCGCGGATCTCGCCCTTTGGAGTTAGTTTTGTTTCAAACCCCGCCATCGCCATTTTTGCTTGAAATATCGCAAAATCAACCGCTTTTTTATTTAGCATTTTTTAACTCGCTTTCTTGTTTTTGTTCAAAAAGACATATCCCGCGCACGTGCCGTCGCCCACTCGGACGTTTTTAGCCGCGCGCCACTCGATCCCGTCGCTCTCTAGTATCTTTGCGTTTGCCTTACTCACGTATCCGCACCGAAGCCCCATGATCGAGCTTATCCCGCGCATTTCGCAATAATCCTTTAGCGTCCATCTTGTTTTTTCGTAAATTAATTGTGCTAGAGTTTTCATTAACTCGCCTCCTTTAAAATTTCAAATCAAAAAGCCGTATTTGAGCTCAAATTTCTGCATTGCGTCATTAAAATCCTCGCAACCATTCAAAAACTCCTCGCCCAAATCGCTGTTTATTAGCTTGATTAACTTTTGGTATATCGTCTTGCGTCGTAAGCACTCGTCGGCCATCTCTTTATTGACTGCGGCGTTTAAATACGCCTCTAGTAAAAACTCATCTTTTTTCATCTTTTATCCTTTCCAAGTTTCACTCTTTAAGCCCCTTTTTGGGTAAAATTTGAGTGCAAAATCAACAACCCAAAAGGAGCCAAAACAATGAAACAATCCAAACGTCCGCTTATAGACTTTGACGACCATCTACAAAACGCCGCGGACGACGTAAACCGCCATATCGCCAACTCCGACGCCTACTTGAGGGCTTTATGCGCAATCAAGCTTTACGAGATAGGCCGCTACGACGAAGACAAGCTACACTCAACCTTAAACGAGATTTTCGATAACCGCGCTAGCCTCTTACGACAAAACGCCAAAGATAGGCAAAACCGAGCGATAGCGTCGCTAGATAAACGACAGATAGCAATGTGGCTATTAGATAAAGCCGCCGCATTCGTCGTTTTTCTGTGCTCGCTTTTGGCTGCTCGCTATCTGGTCTGAAGTAGTAGCCGGTTATCTCGTCGCTCAGCCTCTTTTTCGTCATCTCTTATCCTTTGCAGGGCAGCTTAGGCCGCCCTTTTTTGTAAAAAATGCTCTAAAAAGATTTGAAAATCTTTAGACTTTTTAAAATAGTGGCGCACCTGGTCAAAGCCGATCTTGTCCTCATCGACGTAGAAGTGGCTGACGTCTTGCTGTCCGCAGCTCACGTGAGCGCCCCACTCGTCCACTCTGACGCCTTTGCTGTATTTGCTAAGAAGCTTAACCGCGTTTTGAAGTTTCCTTTTTTGTCCTTTTTGGTATAATTGCTTAATTTATTTCTGAATTATATGACATTTTTTGTCATATGTCAATTAAATTTAGCTTAAATACGTCAATAAAAGGCATATTATGAAAGAAAATGTCATAAATTTAAAAGAAGTTAGGGATAAAATAGGCTTAACGCAAAAAGAAACGGCAGACAAACTCGGCATATCACTCAGGACTTATCAACGATACGAACTTGACGGAGACGGGATTGACTATAAGAAATTACTAGAAATTTCAAAAAAACTAGGGGTGAGTATGGACAAATTAACGGGAGCGGTAGCCGTCGGACAAAATAACATAGCCGTAAGCGGCCACAATAATACTATAGGCAACAGGCAAAAATACTCCCCCAAAGTAGATGAATTTTTAGAGCTTTATAAAAAATACGGCAATGAGGACTTGGATTTTTTACTTGACCCGATTATAGAAAAGCTAAAAAGTATTAAAGAGATTTCAAAAAGGCAAGTAACATGAGACGCAAGCCGTCATCGCTAAGAAATTTAAAAAGCTCCGCAACCGATATAGTTTGCCGTATGTGCGTAGTAGCCAAAGTCAAAGGAAAAAACGGGCTAGCGCAAAAACTAAAAATCAAGACGACTACGATAGAAAACTGGATAAACTCAAATAAAGTCCCGCGCAAGTGGATGTATTACGTGGCCGACACCTTTGATAGCAGTTTTGACTTTATAGAGCTTGGATTTTTCTTTGAGCCGGGCGAAGTATTAAAAGATGCCCAGCTTATGGAGTGGGAAAAAGAGTATAAATACTCTTATATAAAAAAGCCTATAAAAGTAGTTTATATCGCAGTGCCGTTTATTAGTCAGGACGGTCATATTTTTGAAGAGGACGTGTTAGACGATAGCGATACGGCGGTAGCCGTCGGACAAAATAACATAGCCGTAAGCGGCAATAACAATCAAATAGGCAGTTTTGAAAACAATAGGCTAAATACGCCTGAATTTCAAGAGTTTAAAGAACTTTTTAAAAAATACGGAAACCAAAACTTATTAAACGGCTTTATCAAAAGGCTAAAAGAGATAAAAGGACTATCGGAAAATGTATAATCTCCAACTCACGCCGCGCGGTATGCTTAAAATCGTTTCGGTTAATCCAAATTTTCAAAGCTACGAGATCGATCTAAACGAAACCCAGGAGCATTTTAAAATCGTGGGTAAAGTGGTAAAGAGTATAGTTTAAATTTTAAGGGACTTTTATGAGCACAAGCGATAGTTATATTTATATAGAAAAGATTGAGATAAAAAAATTTAGAGCCTTTAGCGAAGAGGGGAAAACCTATGAGATAGAGTTAGGCAGGCATATCACTTGCATATCCGGGCACAACGGAATAGGCAAATCTACTATCTTGGCCATGCTAAGCAATTGCGGAGAAGTTAAAAAACAAGACGGAGTATTGCTTAATGGCGATAAATTCGCGGGCGAGTATAGCTCAATCGTGAAATTCGATAAAGATTACGACAAGCCCGGCGATAAATGTAGTATATATTTTCACGCTCCCGATAATGTGAAAGATTCATCGGGCTTTAAATATCCAAAAGTGATTGATTTTAGAGCGGCTATCCAAAACGGAGAAAGATATAGATTATTACCAAAAAAGACGCACGAACGCCCAACCGAAAGCAAAATAGAATGGCCGACGTATTATTTAGGGCTTTCCAGACTGTATCCAATCGGCGAATCCGAAAACGTAGACGTAATCGGGCTAAGAGCAGATGTTGAAATAAAAAATGAAATGTTTAAAGCATATTCTAGTATTTTAAATACAAATATCGATAGCATAGACTCGAGTTTCGTAAGTCCATCCGACGCCAAGAAGAAAAAGGGAGTAGGAATAAAAACGGATAAATACGGAATATTATCAAACTCGTCTGGACAAGATAATCTTGGGCAAATTTTGATGGCAGTATTTTCTTTTCAAAATCTAAAAAATACCTTAGAAAAAAAAGACAATTACTGGTATGACGGCGGCATCTTGCTTATAGACGAGCTAGATGCGACGCTACACCCCGCTGCGCAAAATAAACTTTTTAAATTTCTTTATCAAAAGTCGAAAGAGCTACATTTACAGATAGTCTTTACGACACATAGCTTGAGTCTTTTGGAGCACATAACTAAAACTCACGATTTATGTGATAAAAATAGATCGCTAGTGCTTCAATATCTAACAAACGGCAGAGGCAAGATCGAGATAAAAACCAACCCTACCATAGACGAGATTAAACATGATTTATTGATAACATATTCCGGAATATTAGAAATTCCAAAAATAGACGTCATAACAGAGGATGACGTTGGAAGGTGGCTACTCAAAAATATTATAGAACAAAAACAATTACATCTAAGTCTTAACTACCTAGACTGCAATTTTGGATACGAGGAAATATCAAAGCTGATAGTGGGTAGCTCAATTTTTAAAAATTGCTTGGTAGTTTTTGACCCAGATATCTCAAAAGAAGAAAGAAAAAATAATGTAAAAAAAGCCATAGAAAACAATACTTTTTTTACATTAAATAGTCCGTCTAATGAAAATAAAAACAAAAGATGCTTGCTTATATTGCCAGGAGGCGAGCCGATAGAAACGATAATATGGAAATATATAAAAGATTGTCCCGAAGATCACAGGATGTATTATAATCCGCAAATGGAGAATCAAGGGGTTACGAAACGGAATTTAATCGAAAATGCTCCGGAGGGCATAGAAAAAGATTTAAAAAAACAAAAAAACTGGTTTTACGACAATAAGAGTATTTGCGACATTGTTATAAAATATTGGATTAAAGATAATAGCGATTGTATAGAAAACTTCATAAAGGACTTAAAATTTGAGTATAATAAGATAGCATCTCAAATAGGAATAAAGCCTATAGATTAAGGACTTTTTTGTTTATACCGTCCCCTCTCCGCTACCCCGGCGGAAAAAGTAAGCTTACCGAATTCGTATCTCATACGCTAGAGATAAACGGCGTTAAAAATCCCGTTTATTGCGAGCCCTTTTGCGGAGGTGCAGGCGTGGCCATAAAATTACTACTCGATAAAAAAGCAGACGGAGCTATATTAAACGACTATGACATAGCTATATATTCATTTTGGTATGCGGTGTTAAACGATACTAAGAATTTATTAGATGCGATAAAAGAAACTCCTGTAACTATACCAGAACGAGAAAGGCAAAAAGAAATTTATATGAATAAATCACAGCTTAAAAAATATGATTTCGAGTTGGCTTTCTCTACGCTTTATCTAAATAGAACAAGCGTATCGGGCGTGATAAAAGGTGGAGTAATCGGCGGCAAAAATCAAGACGGAAAATACAAAATAGACGCCAGATTCGGCAAAGAAAATATCATGGCTAAGATAAAAAATATAGCCGATCATAAAGATAACATACTTTTGTTTAATATGGATGCCTCCGAGCTGATAGACGAGGTCTTGCAAAAAATGGATAAAAATAATCTATTTGTGTTTTTCGATCCGCCGTATTACAAGCAGGGTAAAAATCTATATACAAATTTTTTTAAACATCAAAATCACGAAGATCTGGGCTTGTCCATAAAAAAAATGGATGAATATTTTTGGATAATGACCTACGATAACGAGCCTAAAATTTACGAGATATACAAAGACTATAACCCGAAAAAATATAAACTTCAATATTCGGCAAACTTAAAAATAAAAGAAACGGAGCTATTTTTTAATAGCCCTCGCACAAAAGTCGAGTCTTTCGATAGGGTAATTTTTGAATCGGCCTAATCCCCAAAACTATACCCGTTATCGCTCACGGCCTGCGCCACGGCTTGCGGAGTAGCTTGCGATCCGTATAAATTTATGTCGATCTTTTTGTTATCGGTTATTTGATTTTGGCTCGTTTGCGACCTCATCTCGCGGCGATCTTGCGCGACTTTATCTACAGATCCGGCCGTAGTTTGCGGTGCTTCGTCGTTAAACCAACTAAAAGGATTATACCAGTTAGTTTCTTTGCCGTCACCGATGCCTAGTATATCCTTCGCGCCTTGCGCGGCAGACCCCGCAAAGTCCGTAACCGCTTTTATACTATCTGTTACAAAGGCAAATTTCTCCGCTAGCCAATCAAAAAAGCCTGCAAAAAAGCCTTTTATCCCATCTACGACGGAGCTAAATTTCTGCAATATCCACTCGCCTATATTACCGAAAAGATCGCACCACCAATTAAGCTCCTCGCCAAAAGCTTCTATCCACTGCGTGCCCTTGATTTTGACGATGTCGATTATTAGGCCGACGGCGGTTATGATGTTTGCTAGCGCCTCAAAAGGATACAAAAGCACGCTAAGCACTGCGCCTAGAGTCTGGCCAAAGCTAGCACCCGTATCTTTTAACGCCCCTAGCTCGCCCTCGCTTACCTTCGTCACGCTAAATAGTGCTCCAAAGAGATCAACGATCGGAGCAAAAGCAGTTTTTATCGCATCCCACGCCCTGCTAAAGCTATCCGTTAGCGGTTTTAGCCCGGTCATGATGCCATCAAAAAATCCGCTAAAAAATGCCTTTAACTCATCCCAATATTTATAAGCCACAAAAGCTACGGCCGCGATTGCCGTCAAAGCAAGTCCGATGGGATTGCTCAAAAATGCCGCACCGAGCGCTCTAAAAGCTACCCCGATATTTTTGAGTGCTCCGACGAAAAGAGCGGATTTTGAGCTGGCTGCCGCAGTGCTAGCGCTCCAAAGAGTAGATGCTCTCGCGGCTGCGTTTAGCCACATCGCTTTAAACCTCGCCGCGATACCGCACTCTTTTAGCGAGCCGCCTAGCTGCAAGCAATCAAACGGCAAAAGCTGCAATACTTTACGGTAATTTCCGAGCATCAACGTCACAATGCTTAACGCGGCTTGCTTTGCGATGAGAGCAGTCCTGACGGCTGTTATTGCGATAACGGCACCGAAAGAGTATTTTATCAAATTCGGAAATGCGCCGGCAAAACCCGAAACGGCGTAACTGATCTTTTTTATGCCATCCAGGACTAAATTTAAAGCCGGCAAAAACGCGTTACCGATGTTTATCGCGATCTCGTTAAAGGCGCTTTTCATTAGCTGGATATTGTTTGCCGTCGTTTCGCTCCTGGATTTAAACTCCATATCCATCGATCCGGCTTTTGCCTTATCTGCGCTTAGCTTCATCGCCTTGTCGTAGTTTTCTATCGCGCCCGTTACTAGCGAGATGTCGTCGCCGAAGTTTTTACCGAAAATCGCCGTTAAAACGCCCGTTTTACTCTCTTTGGGTATCTTTGAGAGCGTATGCAAAAAGTCGGTTAATGCTTTTTGAGGGTTTTTGATGATCGCTTGTTTTAGCTCTTTGCCGTCGATGCCGATCTGCTCAAATGCGGCCTTAACCGAGTCGCTTGCGTTGTCGGCGTTGTTTAACGTCGTTAGCATCGAGTTGATCGCCGTTGCCGCCACCTCGGGAGCTTTGCCCAGGGCGATGAAACTACTCGCGAGTCCGCTCGCGGCATCTGCACTAAGGCCGAAATCCTTGGCATTACCCGCGATACGCCCTAGGGCATTTACTATTTTGTTTGCGGTGGCTGCGGAGTTGTTTGAGATGTGATTTATCGTGTCGCCCAACTCGCCCACTCGCTTAACGTCCATGCCAAATATATTCATCATCGTAGCCATATTGTCGCCGGCTTCTTTGGCGCTCATATCAAAGGCGACGCCCATCTTTGCCGCGGTAGTCGTGAAGTCCATTAAATTTTCTTTAGCGATGCCGAGTTGTCCGCCGCTTGCCGTGATTTGGGCTAGCTCATTGACGCTTAGAGGGATCTCGCGGCTCATCTTCATTAGACCGTCCGCAAACTGCTTAACGTCATCCGCACCGTTAAAATCAACTACTTTTTTAACGTCGGCCATGGAGCTTTCAAAATCGATAGCTGCGCTTATTGGTTTTGAGATCGCCATGATACTACCCACGGCGGCTAGTGCCTGAGTTTTTAGGCCTTCGAGGTTTTTCTTAGCATCCTCGATGTCTAAATTTAGCTTGTGCGTTACGGCTTTTTTGATGTTTTCTTTGAGGTTTGCTAAATCTGCATTGATCTTGACTCCTTGGAGCGGATTTGCCTTAAGATCGCTTAAGCCGTTTTTATAGGCTTGCATAGCGCCCTGAGTAGCTTTGTTTATCTGATCGCTTAGGCTCGTGGCTTGTTTATTGATCGACTTCATCGCCTTATCAAAGTCGCTTAAGTCCATCCCGAAGGTTAGAGTTGCATTTTTCGCCATTTTCAGCCTTTTTTTATCTTTATATTATTAAAATTGAAATGCAAATTTATACAACGGAGGCGCTAAAGATGGATGATTTACTGCTTGCTTTGGTGATATGTATAGGGTTGATAGGGCTTGCAGTTTTCTATGTCCTAGTCGTCGCTTTTTGGTATATTTCTATCCCGCTATTTTGTATTTACGTGTATTTTAAATATTTCAGAAAAGAGAAAAAAATTGAAGCTAGGGTTTTAGAGCCCTAAAACTCTTTTGCAAGCTTTAAGGCTATTTCATAATAATCCACGAACTCGTTAAATTCCAAGCTCATGATGTCTTTTAGGGTAAAGTGTAGGGAGTGCCCTATTAGAGCAATCCCCTCGGTTAGTTTTTTACGTCGATACCCATAAACGCGCTAACCGCTTTAGACAGCTCGCTCCACTCGCTCATCGGCAAAGATCCCAAAAATTCCTTATCCATCTCGCCGTCGCTCATTTCGATCAGCATCAACTTAGCTTGCTCGATCTCGTCTTTGGCTTTTTTTTGGGCATTTTGTAGAATATCTAGCGTCGGAGCTTTGAGCTCCACTGTCTGACCGTCGCTAAACGTAAACTCCGTTTTTGGTATTTCTATTTTTCTAAGCGCCATTTTTAAATTTCCTTTCTTAATTCGTCTATTTGCTTTTTTAGCTCGTCTCTTTTTGTTATGGCTTCGGCAAGATCGTCCGAAACCGTCTTAAATTCTCTGACGTTAAAAGGCTCGTTTAGCAAAGACGTCAAATTTTCTTTTAGTCTCGCCGCCCTCGATCCCCATTTATAAGCCTCGTCTTCTTTTAGTTTAAGAAGTCCGAAGTTATAAATTTTTCTTTCCTCGGGCGTCATGATATATTTTTCCTTATCGGCTCATAAAGATCCTCGCCGTTTACCGAGTAAATTTTGTTTTCTACGTCGTATGATAGCGTGGTCTTTTTATCGACTTCGTATTTTACGACTAGGCAGCTCATCTCGATGCTCATATTAGCCTCTTTGTTCATCTCAAATTTAGGCGCTTCCAGCACTTTGACGTTGCCCTCAAACGTCGCCACGATAGCCACGTGTTTGCCCTCGCTTCCGCTATGATTGGCTTTGACATAGACTTTTTGCTTGGTCTTTGTGTTTAAGAGCCCGAAATAAGTCTCGCTGACGTTATTAACGGTAAATTTTGCCGATAGCGGTTTGAGAGTCGGCAAAACTAGCTCGTATTTTCCGATCTCCGACGCTGCCTCTATCGTCTCGTGTTCAAATTTAGGCGGCTCAAAATCTACAAGCTCGCCAAAAAGCCCGATCCCGTCAATAAAGAAATTTCCGCCCGTTATTGCTTGCGCTTTCATTTTATAGCTCCTCGATTAAAACTTGCGAATAGTCCGTAACTCGGTAAATTCTATTCGTGATATTTTTGATTAGCGGCATCTCCTGCACTCTGTGTTTGATGTAAATTTTGCCCTCGCTGATCGTTTCGTTGGTATTCAGCTCAGCCGGCACGGTCACTTCAAAACCTACTGCGACATTGTTTGCCACCAAACGGCGATAAAATGCCTCAAGGCTATCGACTACGTTTTTGAGCACGTCGCGCATCCTTTTGTCGATCGCGCGCTTTTGCGCCTCAAATATCGTCTCGATCGCCGTGTAAAATATAACGTAGGTGTGCATACTGGTAAAATCCTCGTCGCGCGTTTCGCCGCCCCATGCCCTGATACCGTCATCCACGTAAGCTATTGTGATGCCCTCGCTTCTTAGCCTATCGGCTTCGCAGTCCACGCCTTGGATAAACTCGACGTTATCCACGATCGCGGTAATGCCCGGAATTACCCTATTTGAATACGTTTGCGAGAAGCCGTATTCCGTCTCGCTCATTACTTTGGCGTAAAGAGCGATTAAAAACATGCTAAGCGGGCGAATGACCTTATCTACTCTTTTTACTTTTTGAAACGTTATGATCGCCGTTTTCGTGGCTAACGTCTCCACTGCGGCCTTTGCGGTTTGCTCATTTGTCGCATCGACTTCGATAGCATAAACGGCTCTTAGATACTCGCCTAGCTGCTTAAGTTTTTCATAAACGCCTGCGTCGTTGTATTCAGGCGCGGCGATAAATTTAGGCTTTGCCATTACTACGTTTTCGGCTTTTTTGAGCGCGTCGATAGCATTTAGGCAAGATGTTAAATTCTCCTGCTTTTTTGCGCTCGCGTCGCTATTTGTGCTTTGCTTAAACGAGCTTAATACTACTTGCGTATGAATTCCGCATGCCTTTAGGTCTTCAAGCGCGTTTTTAATCGTGCCGCCTTCTACTGCTTTGAGTGCATCCTCGACGGTGCTATAAACGTAAAGCCCAGCGGTTAGTTTGCTGTCGTCGCCGACTATTGCGATCGGGCGGCGATTGTTGATCTCGTATGGGTTTAGCGAGCCGTTATAAAGCTCGACATTGACGCCGTATTTACTTGGCATTTTTTTACCTCACTTTCTAAAATTTATTGATTATTTCCACTTGAAGCTCTTTGTTTAACGTTAGAGCCAAAAAACTTTTTAGCGTGCTAAGACTATTAAAAACGCCCTCATCGCTAAACGTAGATCCAAGAAGTATGCACCCCTCGGTATCCTTTGGGTAGTTGCCTGCATGAATCAAAATGCAGCGGTCTTTAGGCACTTTTTCGTTGTAAAGCACCGGCAAAACACGGTTAAATCTGGCCGAATGATGCCAAAACACGTCATAAATGCCCTCAGGCATGCGCCTATCTTTGCCGCGTGCGGTAGTATCGGGCCCCGCAGGCTCTAAGGTGTAGCCCTTTAAAAATATTTTGTCATTAAAAAGCAGCTCAAATTTGCCGAGCGTGCCGTCTTTGATATTTTTAAATCTCGTGATTTGTAGCTTCATTTTAAATTCCTTTCATAGTCGCTCATTTCATCGCCGCAGTAATCTTTTGAGACCATGGCGTCTATCTTTTTATCTGCGGCTTTGTTGATTTTTCGCCTAGCCCATTCAGCACCCATAAACGCGACAATGCCGCCAAGTGCTAGCGACCCCTCAACTTCGTGTATAACGAGTTTTGCGATAGCAAACGTAGTCCAGCAAAGAAACATCGCCGTAAGAGTAGCGACAGCAAAAGCCAATCTAGTGCGATGCCTCCTGGGCTTTCCGTCATCATCTAACAGCCCCAAGACGCCCCCAATCGCGCCTACTACCAATACCCAAAGCAGATAGAGGTATTCTTTCCAAAGGAAGCTCATCCTATCGCTGCCCCAAAGATCAAGGCTAGCAAGATCGATAAGGCTATCTCTAGCAATCTTTTCTTACTTACCCTAAAGCCCATGATTTTTCGAATTACTAGCTCACTCATTGCTTGCTCCCTTGCTCTTTTCGTTACCTTGCGATGCGCAGCCCTTCAAAAGCTCCTCACAAGTTTTATAGTATTCCATCAACTCGCGTGCGGTTTGTATATCCTCATAATCGTATTTTGGCTTATTTGGCATTTTATTTATACAACGTATCGGAACTAGAACATCTTGATATTCTATTTTAGTTACGATTTGCGGCTCTTTACTAGCACATCCCGCAAATAAGAAAATCGCAATCATAGTTAAGAAAAATTTAACGGGTTTATTTAGACATCTCATTTATCAACTCCTCATAATACCTCAGCTTGCTTTGGCATTCATCGTTTAACGGCTCTTTTATCCGCTTAAATTTGGTAACTATTTTTTCTTTTATCCCGGCGGCATCCGGGGGTTTAGCTTGAAGCTCTTTAAATTTAGCGTTTTGAGCTTCGAGTTTGTCACCGCAAACTTTTAAATTCGACTTTTCTATGTCTCGACTTATCTTTTCGGCGGCGAGCTTTATGTTTAGATCGCTTATTTTTTCGAACATGGCGTCGTTTGAAATTTTTAAAAAAACGCACGATCCTATTATGATTCCGACCAGCGCGCAAACTATCGCAAGCCATATTTTATTACCGCCCGCAAAACTCGCGATAGCGGATAAAACCGTTTTTATCATCTTTATCTCCTATACTTAAGCTTGTGATATGCGCGAACGCAAATATAAAATAAATTTTGAGTGAAAGCGTCGGCGTTGCACTCTTTTAAAGCCTCTTTTAGTTTAAGATCGGCAAATTTAAACCCTTCGCTTTTGCTTTTAAATTTATCGTTTGGTATAGTCTGGTCGCTAAGGTCGCAAAGATAGTCGTGTAAAACGATAGCCTTTAAGTATTTTGGAATAAAGGGCGGATAAAAGATATAAAAAATCCTCGGGATATTCGCCCCGTTGGTTTTATAGCCTTTTGGTATCGTTATGCCTAAAATTTCAAAGTCCCGCGTAAGCTCATATCTGTTTTCGCAAAGCGGCGTAACGTTTAAGCTCATTGCGCTACTCTCCAAAATCTATACTTACGGCATTTAGCTCGGTTTCGTCTTTGGCATCCTCGATCATTTTTTCAAGCTGCCATTTTTTGGAGTATAAATTTATGCCTTTGGTTTGTATCGCCGTTTTAACGGCCTTTAGTTGCGCTAGGTCTAAATTTTTACTCGTATTGTCAAACATCCTAAAAGCTATCGTTCCGCTTTTCCCGCACAGATCGATCAGCGTCATTACGTTTATGAGATATTGCACGCCGGCATCGACTTCGCCTATGTCTTGCACATAAACTTTACTTTTAGACACCACTTCGTTAAATTTAGCCGCTAAAACTCCTTTTAGGTGCCCCTTGCGACCTTCGATGCTTGCCTCAAAACTACCGGACTCGTTTAAAATCGACGGATTGAGCTCGCTTGTGATCTCGGCAAAAAACCATGCCTCATCGTCGCTGACAAAAGGTTGATTGGTTTGCGGGTTTGTGCTAAGCGCTTTTAGTTTATCTCCGTCTTCATAATATATGGTTTTATTTTTTATCTCTTTATATTGCATTTTTTATCCTTGAACGCTTACTTCAGTGATACGGATGATTTTTCCATTTGTTGAGATATTCTGGTTTATTTCATCTTCTATACTTTTTTTATCCGTGCCGGCCGGATAAATCAACTTAACGACCGGCGCTGCTGGCGACGTAGATGTCGATTGAGCTACCCAAACTATCCAAATATACCCGCTAGGACATACGTCGCAGCTTGGATTTCTTATGATTTTACGCATTGTCTATCTCCTCGTAAGTTATTATGTAGTTTAATTTTTTCCCGGAGTCGCTGTAGTTGCTTCCGGACGCAAACAAGATAAGCTCCTCGTCACTAGCTAAATATAAAGGCGTAGCGGCTCCGCCGATAGCATGCTCGCCCAAAGGCAGGACAACATTTTGAGGAGATTTTTTAAATATAGCAAGCCCCACGTCGTCTCTATGGTACTCGCCTTTTTTTAATTCGTTGGCTCTAACTAAGTTATAAAATTCAACCCGCGTAATCATTAACGTTTTGCCCTCTACTCCGCTAAGCATTACGTGTTTTTGATTGGCTCCCAATACCCGGTCTTTTACTCTTTTAATCTTCATATCCTCTCCTTTATCCGAAAATCAAAGCGTCTAAAAATGCGCTATCGTTAGTTAAATTTAAACTATTTCCGCCGCCAAGTCCTCTTAGCATCTCGTCTATTTCGTTTTTGTTATAAACTCTGCTTTTATCGTATTTTTTGGCGAGCATCTCATCTACTTCTTGCTTGTTATACGTTTTATTTTTGTCCGCTTTTAGTTCTAAAAGCTCGTTTGTTTTTGTTTTCGTGTAGGCGTCGATCTGATTGGGTATTTGGGGGATCAGAGCATCGACTTCTTTTTTCGTGTAGGTATCTTTCTTATCGGCTTTATCGGTTTCTACGTATTTACCCGCAAATTTTTCATTGCACTGCGTTTTGGTGTAAGTGTCTATCTTGTCGGCTTTCTTGCTAAGCTCGAATACCACAAATTCGCGACTCACGCTTGAGATGTCGTTATTGACCGTAAGCGTGATATGCTCGCTACTGCTTACCTCGATCACGAAGCGAATTTTAAGCTCTTTGGCGCTCCCCTCGTCTAAATTCGGTTTATACGTATGAGGCATAGAGGCCACGGCGAAAAGATCGTTTTCATCCGTAAAAATTCCAGCCTCTTTTACGTAAAAGCCACCTTCGCTAGGCGGTATAACGGCTTCCACTATCAGATAGTTGGCATTTTTCGGATCTTGCAAGATCGCAGATACGCCGACGCGAAATTTCTCGTTTTTTAACGACGTTTGATCTCTGCTCGGCTCGCCTTCACCGTCTCCTACGGCTAAATGAGTAAGCTTGATAGGGCGCTTGTTAGCTTTAGACAAAACGATAAGCTCGGCGCCTTTATTAGTAAGTAACGTTTTAAATGACATCGTCGCTCCTTTTTCGGTTATTTTTATTCATATTCCGACCTCCAAAGTCTCGAGTTCGTGCGTGATGACTCCATAATACACTCCTACGTCAGTTTTTACGTTCGTTATGATTTCGGGCACGACGCGGACAAATTCGCCGTCTACCGCCGCACCTTTATAAATTTCATCCGCTTTTATTTTTAAATTGATTTCAAAACCACCCAAGGTGGATCGGACGTTTTTATAGTTCTCTATCAAATCGTCGAGTTTTCTAAATTTTTCTTTGCTTAGGTTTTCTTTGCCGGCCGTCATCTTAAGCTTAAAATGGTAAGGCTTGCCGCCGTAGTCTTGCCACTGTTTTAACGTTATATCTTCGTAAAACGACTTTAGCGCTTTTTGAAGAGTAAAAAACGTTCCTTCGAAAAAATAAGTTTTTAAAGGTTCGTTTAAAAGCTCTTTTGTTTCCTCTAGGCTCTGAGACGATGGCTCGACGTCAAAAGTCTGCGCCAAAAAAGCGCGATTAAAATCGTCTTGCTCGTAAAAAAAGCGTTTGTCGAATTTAAGCCATTCGCGCATTTTCTCGCCCATCACCTCATCGACTCGAAACAAGGTATCGTCATAGGTTCTTAGGTCAATCATTAATCCGCCTTCAAAATTTGTAAGCTGTTTAGGATTATGAGACTGTCGCGGTTTGAGTTTGGGATCGGCGTTTTGATTTCTACGGCGCGAGTATTTTCGTCAAACGCTATCTCGATGAGTTGCGAAAAATGCGGAGTAAATCCGATGCCTATATTCGCAAAATATTCTCTCAGCTTCTCGTCGGCGTTTTTAAGCACCTCAGCAAACATATAATCTTGTTTTAGTCGCACTTCGATAACGAGATCAAATTTGATCTGCGTCGCTTCTTTCATCAGGACGTTGTCGGTGAGAGGCACTCTATCTTTCAGCGCTTCAGTGATTTTTGACTCGGCGATATTTTTTTCATATCTCGAAAAATACACGATCTGCACGACGCCCGGGCTCAAATGATAAACGTTAGCCTTTGTGATGCCCTCGATGCTTAATATGTAAAAAAGATAGCTTTTTTGGCTTCCCGCGGTGCTAAAACGATGTAAGGCAAGTAAAAATCTATTTCTCAGCTCATCATCGTTTTCTCGCGCTTTAAAACCGCTAAAGGGTTTTGTCATTTTAATTGTTTTGATGTAGATATTCGGGATCTCTAGTGTCGTCGTTTCGTAGTTTTCCTTAAAATACCCGCCCGCTTCAATCTTAACCGTTGCTTCGTCTGCGATGTTTGCATCCTCGAGCAAAAATGCAAAATGCCCCTTTCCGTCAGTAAATTTGCTACCTTTGGGCAGAAAAGTAGCCGAATTTACACTTATTTCAAGTTCGGCGATCGGCCTTACTTCCTCATTTCGTTTTATGCCAATTAACGCCACTAGCTCATCAAGATATTCACCAGTGCTAAAATTTAAATAGTTATTCGCCACCTTGACGTTAATCAGCTCAAAAAAGTTATTAAGCCGATATAAAAATATGTCGATGAGCGTCATATAATCATCGCCTACTAGCGGGATATAGTCTAGTTTGCCGCTCTTTTGTTTAAACTCCTCGACTATGCTAGTTCGCTCTTTTTCAATGTCTAGAGGCTTGATAAACTGCGGCACTCTTAAAGGTTTCATAAACTTAACCTCACTTCGTTTTCTTCAAATTCGCCCTTAGCCGTATAGCCGATCCTGATATCCAAAATATTATCAGCTCGCGGCGTTAGCTCGATTTTTAAATTTTCCACGCGTGGCTCAAAGGTTAAAATTTGAGATTTTAAATCGCGTTTTAGAGCCAAAAGCTCGCTTAGCGTCATCTTTTTGTCGATATATCTATCTAGTCCAAACGTCGGGCGCAGGGTTTTTGTGAGTTTTGAAGTTTTGCAAATGCGCCTAATACTTTCAAATTCGTTTATTTGATACATCGTTCATCCTAGAAAAATAAGGCGGCAAAAAGGACAAAACGCCGCCTTACGGCTTTAACGAGGACATAATATAAAAATCGGGCTAGAATTTATACAAGGGGATTTTAGTGCGAGTGATGCGGCGTATTTCCGCCGTCGTCGATGATTGTTCCGGTGGCGTGAATGTTGCCCTGGACATCTAAATTCCCGACGATATTCACGTTAGCTTTTATCGCGATGCGATTTGCGACGATGTTGATTAACTTTGGAGATAAAATTTCAAGAGTAGAGCTTGACGTGTCATAGCTGATTATCGTGCCGTCTTCATATTGCGTTATCTCTTTAGTTTGTGAGCTTCCCTCGGGTTCGCGGCATCCTTGGCTAAAGATCGCGCCCACGGCATATTTGAATCCGCCGTCTCTTAGTTGATGGACGATCGCCTGCTCTCCGACTCTCGGTGGCGAAAACGCGCGTTTGAATGAGTTTGCGCTTTGAACGTAGGGGATGAGCTTTGTTTTTGTGCCTAGGTATTCGACTCTTACCAAGCTTTTATTTTCGCTCACTTCACAGATCGTGCCGATAAATTGCATTTCAAACGCTCCAAAGCTGCGTATGATAAACGAAACTTAGCCTTAGCTCGGTCATAACGTAGTCTTTATCCAAAACCTCGATATTTGAGCGATTGACGGCGTTAAGCTCCATAAAATTAAATTTACCTTCAAAACTCTTTAGTCTATCTAGCACTTTTAAAAGTAGCTCGTCGTTTTTGCTATACGACGAAGCGATCAAATTTATACTCACGCTTAGCTCGTGTTTGATCCGCTCAAAGCTTACGGCCTCTACCGCGTCGTCGGTGTCTTTTATGATGATTAACGGCAGATTGTCTTTGTCAAATACGTAAATTTCAAAAACCTCAACGTTAAAATTTAGGGTCTCTAAATGCTTTTTTAACGCGTCTACGATTTGCGCCCGGATATTTTGAGGTGGCGGAGGCGTGTTGCTCTCGATAGGAACTTGTAGCTCTTCTATAAAATATTTTTTTGACATCAAATTTCTCTCAAAAATAGTCTTTTTAGCACTTGGCTTTCGATCACGCTTTTGGTGATTTCGTATTTATCCCCCAGGATCTCGACCTCATCTTTAAGCCTTATATTTTTCGCGTCTTCAAGCGTGATTAGGGCGGTTATCTCCGTGCCTACCGCCCCGTTTTCGTAAATGATCTTAGAGTTTGCATTAAAATGGCATTTGATGAGCTTATCCGTTCTTATGCATCTCAAATTTATACTAAAGTTTTGATTTAAGATGCCCTTGACGTCGTTTCTCACCATATCTAAATTAATCATTTATATTGCCGTTTTCGTCAAAACCTTTGGCATTAGCGTCCTTGTCGTCCTCGGGCGGTTTTTTATCGTCTTTTTTAGCGTCTTTGTCCTTTTCTTTGTCGGATTGGGATGCTATTTTTTTATCCTCTTTTTCGCCGTCTTTTTTGGTTTTGTCGCCATCCTCGTCTTTGTTCTTATCATTTTTTGCCGTTACGGCCTTTTTGCCGTTGTAAGGCGCGATCGCCCCGATTGTTTGCATGCGTGCGATAAAATTTCTATCCGTTCCCTCGGGTAACTCGATAATATCGCCCTCGTTACAAAAATCAACGCCGATTAGCGTGGCGTATAAAACTATAAATTTACTCATTTTCACTCCTTATTCAAGCCGAAATTCGGCTCTTAGTTTTTAGTGCGGCGCGGCTGACACGCCGCGGTGTGCTTTAGGGGTTTCCAAAGGGCGTAGCTCTTTGGTCGCAAAGGCGGGCTTAGCTCGCCTGCGAAATTAAGATGACGTTTTTGAGATTGCAAAGCTCTTCTCGCGCGCTAGTTTAGCGTCGATGTCGTAAAATGCCTGAAGCAAGACGTTTCCGCCCTCTTGCATTAGCGGCAAAATTTCGAGCGCGCCGAATGCTCCGATCCAAATGTCCTCAAAATTTCCAAAGATCACGTCGCCCGCTTTTAGGTTGTTGTTTTTGTAGTAGGCGTATCCTTGAAGGTCGTTATCTCCAACGTCGATTAACATCCGCTCGGTGCTGTTGCCTCGCTTGGTGCTTCTTAGCTTGCTGATGTCCGTTCCGTTGATAAAAAACTTCGAGTGCTCCGTATCAAGCCCCGCCGCGTCTAGCTTGTCCCCAAAGGCCAAAGTAAGCTCCAAAGTAGGCGCAGTCATATATCCTGCGACGGTCGGCACTCCGCTTGTGGCAAATAGCCCTTTTACGACTCCGTTGCCGTAAAGCAGTGTTTGCTCTATCTTTTTGCGGATCGCGTCTTTTAGCTTTTTAAACGCAAAGCTTTCAAGCTCGAATGCGCTCATATTTAGCATCGTTCTAGTGATGACGATATTTGCGTTTAGTGTATGCGGGCTTAAAGCGATGCTATCAAAGGTTAGATTTTCGGCGGCGCGTCTTTTGCCCTCCTCGACGAAGTCGGCGGTAATGCTAGACGTATCGCGCGGGATAGTCAAATTTGCGCTTAAATTCGGTAGCCACGTGCAAAAATTTAGTAGTTTGCTGTCTTGCTTTAGTTGCTCGATGAGCAAATCGCCGCGATATTCTCTATTTACCGCGTCGGCTGCCGTCGTCGTGCTGGTCACGCCGTCGGCAAAATTTGCAATAAACTCGTCCGGCAATGCAAAACGCCCGATCTCTTTGCCCGGGTGTTCCATTTCGCGCGACAAATCGACGTTTCTATCTACGGCTGATTTGATGACGTTTGCAAGGCTAAAGCACGCGCTATTATCTCTTTTTGAGATTATATTTACGGTTTTTATCTCGCTTTTTGCGTTCAGCTCTGCCATTTCCCTGCTAAATTCGGCATAACTTTTCCCCGCGCTTATGGCGGCGAGCGCCTCTTTTTCGCGTCCTAGGATGCGGGCTAACTCGATAATGTTTGCCCTAGTCTCCTCGCTTGATCTTACTTGCTCGTTTAGTTTAGCAAGCTCGTCGGCACTTGGCGTTGCGGCTAGTTTGGTCGCGCCATCCTGCGGCGCTGTTTGTTCGTTCATTGGCATTTTCTCTCCTTTTGGTTGATTAAATTTTGATATTTTTGCATTAGGGTCGGCTCCTTGCCAAACGGCTGAGAGCTCCGTTATCTCGCCCTCATAAATTTGGTAATGCTCTACTCCTTCTATTTTGTCCATTTCTTTCACCTTGTAGTTTCCAAATCCAACGCTCACGCTGTCGCTAAGGCCGGCTTTATATTTAGCGTAAGCTTCTTTTGAGCTGGCTACCTCATCGCTAAATTTAACCTTGGCTTTAAAGTCTCCGTTTTCAAATTTAGTCTCGATTATCGCGCCGATCGCATTTGCAAACGTGGGGTCATGGTCTAAATAAAGCGTTTTGGCGTTAAATTTAACCCTGCTAGTATCTACGCTCAGATAATATTCGTCGCCCCAAAAGCTAACTCTTTTATGCAGATTGTTTTTTGAGAGCGCGATAAAGCTAATGGTTTTTGCTTCATCGTCAAACGCTGCGTCTTTGCCCAAATTTACGCTAAAATTGCGTGCGTCTTTTAAAATATTCTCATTCACGGCCGCTATTTCCTTTCCTGATTTTTTCTATTTCTTGCAGTTTTTGCACGATTTGCTTCTCTTTTTCCAGCTCGTCGAGATATGTGTCGTATTCGATCCCTTTTTCTCTCAAAACCTCGATGCGCGTTTTAAATCCGCACTCGATCGCTTTAGCGTTAGCGCTCACTTCTTTATTTGGATCGATATATTCCCAGCCCTGGGGCTTAAAACTAAAATGATCTAAAATTTCGCCGTATTCTTTGGGCGATATTCTGTTCATCAAAAGCTCTATTTTTAGCCACTCTTTAAAAATGGCGTTGTGCATTTTGCGGCGGAGGAAATTTTGCACGCGCTTAAAACCCCTTCGCTCGCTCGTCGTGCCTTGACGGATCGAGCTATAATTTACCTCGCGCAAATCGCCCGTAAGCGTGGCGTAGCTGATGCCAAGCGATCGCGCCACTTCTTGGTTGGTGCTTTTTAGAAAAAACTCGATATTGGTCGGATTGTGCGGATCGATAAATTTAGGCTCGATGCCCGCGTCCAAATACCTCATCGTGCCAGTTTCCACGTTTTCGGGCAGGTCGATTTTGGCGCTCTCATTCGTTAGCTCGCCCGTTTCTTCGTCAAACTCCGGAGCGATCCCGCCTATACCGCCCTCGTCTTTTTGCGTGTAGAATCCCGTCATCTCGCTAGCAAGGCGCGCTCGGTTTAGCTCGGCTTTTTTAAATTTGTCTTTTTGGTGTATGTCAAAAATCGCCGTGGCTAGCTTTGAGTTACCGCGCGTTTGCTCGGCAATCATTGGTTTTCTTATGTGGATTACGTCTTTTGCTTCGATGCCGATGCGCTCGTTATGGTCTCTTTTTACGAAATACCTCACCGGCGTAAGGCTAAATTTGCTCTGTTTTTCTATGCCGTAAAATATAAATTTACTCTCGTCGGTGTAGTCGCTGTCGATACTCTCGGCGCTTATTAGCTCCATTTTGAGCGTTTCGCCCCGCACGAGCCTAATAAACGCCTCGCCGTCTCTGTAAAGCGCGTTTAGCGTTAGCTCTTCGTAGTCCTCAAAATCATAAACGCCGTAAATGCAGCAATCCTCCTGCCATCTCCAAAACGCGTTTTGAATTTTGGTGTTTAGATCTTTATTTTTGGTTGCGATGTCGAGGATAAATCCCTGCTCGCCCAAAACCTCGCTATCTATCATGTCGAAAAAACCGCTAGCAAGACTTACGGCAGTGCTTATACTGCGCGCTTGATGGCGTAAAATTTTATTAGCGCGATCAGGTTCGATATTTCTAACTAGCCGGCTAAGCTCGCCTTGGTTGATCTCGGGGGCTTCGATGCTAGGGTATCTAAACATCTGCACCTTAGCCTTGGGCTTAAAAAATCCGCTCTTGCCTTTGGGTTGCTTTTTAGAAAAAAGGTTAAAAAATTTCATCAATATTTACCACTAAAAACGTATTTAACGTTTGTTTTGCTTGCTCTCATATCTTTTATTAAAAGCAACTTTATGCGCCTTAACTCGTCTATTAGCTCAAGAGGCGAGCGCTTTACTATTCTGACGTTGTCGATTTCGTATTCTTTGATTTCGACGCCGTTGCTTAAATTTAATATGACCGCGTCGATTGCTTCGTTTATTTTTACGATTTTCTCTCTCGGTTTTATGGCGTGCTCCTTGTTGGTTGCAAAGTCCGGCGAGCCAAAAGCACTTAAAACACGGCTGGGCGTTTTCCGGCTACGCTTCGCTACGCGCTAGAAATCCCCCCCCTCGCTCTGCTCGGGTCGCGTTGCTGATTTTGCATAAGCGCCATATTATCAAAGTGGCTTTTTGGTTTATACAAGGGATTTTTAATAATACTTGTGTATAATACACAATATAAGGTTTAAAAAATGAGCAAAAAAGATAAATTATTAAAAGAGCTTGAAAATAATCCGACAAACGTAAGATTTGAGATACTAGAAAAACTTTTGCTAGATAGCGGATTTGAGTTAAAAAGCATCAAAGGATCCCATCATAGTTTTTCAAACGGCAAGCTGCTGATCACGCTACCGTATCACAAGCCTATGAAAATTTTCTACGTAAAAGCGGTTTTGAAAGCTACTAAAGGAGAGTAAAATGAAAAAAGATCTAGATTATTACTTAAATTTACCGTATAAAATAGAGTTAAAAAAAATCCCACAAAGCGAAGGCGGGGGATGGGGCGCGTTTATGCCCGAATTTAACGGCGTAGCATTTTTTTACGGTGACGGAGAGAGTAAAAATGAAGCCCTGGATGAGCTTGACGTAGCATTTAGGGCTGCCTTAGAAACTTTGATCGAAAGCGGTGCGATGATCCCAGAACCGATAAGCGAGGAAAAGCGCGTGCGCGTAAACGTAAATTTGCCTAAATCGCTGCTTGAGGCGATCGACAAAGTAAGCTCAAATCGCTCTAAATTTCTAACCGATGCGGCGAATTTAAAGCTAGCAGGGCTTTAAATTTAACTTTTTAAACGTATTGTTTGTAAATTTTAGACTCTTTGAGCTCTTTTAGCGTTTCTTCTATTTCGTAGTTTAGCGCGCTTTGTGTTTCGTCGCTCAAATTTACGCGCATTTTTATTTTATTGGGGAGGTTATAAAGCCTATTTGATAGCGTCGAGGCTATATCGCTGAGATCTTTTTCAAGCTTGAAAATAGGCACTACTTCGCCTTTTTTTTCGGCCAAAATTAGCTTTTTTATCTCGGCGTCGGCAAATTCCTTCTGCGCTCTAGCTTCGGTTAGCCCGTATGTGCTCGTAGCGTTTGCTATTTTATACTCGATATAGCTTTGGACGCACTCTTTTAGATCCCATTTGTTGCGCCCGATCTTGGTTATCACGCCCTCGTTTTCTAAGTCTTGGATACGGCGCTGCGTGAGAGATAAAATATCGCTTAGCTCTTTAGTCGTCACGTCCATTTTAACTCCTTAGCGCATGGTAGCGACATAAATGTCATTAGCATGCATCTTCCGATTTTGTAAAAAGCGATAGTTCGCTTTCGCATTTTGCTTTTAGGGCGCGTTTTTGTTCGGCGATGCTTTGAATGTGGTGCTTTAGTTTGAGGTTGCCTTTGGCAAAATTCTCTATGATGAGATCTATCATGTCACTCTTTTTCATCTCATAAGCTTCGCAAAGTAGCTCAAAAGTAGATGCGTTGTCGATGCTGATCGTAAAATCGTATCGCGTTTTTTTGATTTTTAGATTGTCATGAATTTTTATCATCTTTTACTCCTCGCAGAGGCAAAGCCCCTGCTGCGGGCAAGGCTTGGCGCCCTGCACCCGCACTAAAGCACATCGCGGCATGCCAGCCGCGCCGTATTGTTTGTAAATCACCGTTTACTCCTTGGTTGCGCGGGTTCCCGTGTTGCTCTTTGGTTTTCGGCGTAAATTTTTCTATTTTCATCTTTTGCCCTTTAACGCCAAATTTAGCATTTTTGCGCCCGCGTAAGCCAAAAGCGTGATGTCTAGCGCCTCGTTTCGCTCGCGAGTTTTTACCCATCTTAGTTTAGAATACCCGTTTTTGTCTTTGGTTTTTTCTATTTTTTCGGCCGTGAGCTGTTTAAAAAACTCCTCTTTGTAGCTTTCGCTAAAATGAAAATACCCTGATCCCTTCTTGTTAATGCGAAGTAGGCGGTAAAGCTCGTTTTTGCCCGCATAAGTGCCCATGGGCATAAATTTAACGCCCTTTTGGATGATTTTGATCTTATTTAAAAATGCAGCTTTGCCGCTTTGCTCGCTAAGTCCTTTTGTGGCAATGAAGTTTTTATTTAAACTAACCAGGCGATAAACTCGCTCGGTATTAAAGCCGCTATCGATCAGGGCAAGCGAAATAACAAGACTCCTGCCGTCTTCTTTTTTAAATTTCTTACAAAGATATTTATATGTATCCGCCCAAACTTTATCCTGGTCGGTATTGCCCCAAATTTGAACGTGCTCGATACAATACGCCTCCAGCCCTCTACCCCAGCCGATGAAGTTTATCTCTGTGCGATTGTCTTGAATATCCACGCCGGCCGTGATAAATTTAACCTCAGCCGGTAGGCTTTGATCGTTATAGCTCTCAATTCTATTTAAAAATTCGTTTTCGTCAATCTTGATCGCCGGTGGCTCGAAGCTCTCGCATTTAATAGTATTGATAAAGGTTTGAAGCTTAAGGTGGTTGTCTTTTGAACGATACCAATCCTTGACGACGTCCTCCATCGTGTAAAAAGGGCTATAAAGCGCATTAAGGAAAAATCCTGCGACGTCCGAGCGCGGATTGCCGGCGATCCACTCGCCGCCCTTTACCGCCTCGTTTTTTTGCTGCTCGGTTAAAAGCGCGCCGCATTCGCAGCACTGATAACGCGCGCTCTCAAAGATCGGCGCGTCGCTCTCGTCCTTATCCCATGCTAAAAACTCAAACTTCATCGTTTGAGCAAAACCGCACTCCGGGCATTTGATATAAAATTTGCGCTGATCGCTGAGCTCGTATTCGCCCTCTATCGTTGAGCTACCTTTGACCGTCGGCGTCGAGCTTATAATGATTTTGCGGTCAAAAAATGTTTTTGTGCGTTTTTCGGCTAGCTCAATACTATCGCCCTCTTTGGTAGGCTCGCATCGGTCGGCCTCATCCACTAGCAAAATCTTAATCGGCTTACTGGCGAGCTTGCTCGGGCTGTTTGATCCTACCAGCGCAAGGTTGCCGCCTTTAAAATTTTTGATCAGGATCGTATTGTTTGCGTCGTTTGAGTTTATGAGCTCGTCTAAAACCCCGCAATCTCGAAACATCGGAGCTAAACGGCGTTTTGAATAATCCTCGGCGTCCGTATCGTTTGGGAGCAAAAATAAAATGGTGCTGGGCTCTTGATGGATAAAATAGCCGATAGCGTTATTGATCGTTTCGCTTTTCCCTACTTGCGATCCCCAAAGCAGAACTATTTTGCGGCGCTTAGGGTTTGAAATTTCATTCATCGGCTCAACTTGATACGAAAACGCTTTAAACCTTCCGTAGTTGCTTGAACTCTCACGGCTTAGAATTCTAAACTTCTCAGCCCACTGCGTTAAATTTAGCCTCGGTTTGATAAAAATCGCATTTGCGAAAATATCTATAATTTTACCCATTACATTTTTGATTTTATGATTTTATAAAAGTTGGTTTGTAGTCAGTGGCTCTGTTAATGTCTTTATTTTAGCATTTTTTAGATAAAAATTCAAATTAAAAGCCCCTAAAATGCGGCTTTTGAGAATATTTCTATACTTTTTTATATAAAAATTATACTTTTTAAGTTTTTATCTCTTTTTTTGTTTAAATTTATTAATAAAAAGCCCTTAAAAACGAAAACGAACCCCCTTAAGTTTTATTATGTCTCTCAACTTTTCGCGCGTGAGCCCCCCGCAGTAGAAATATTCCCCCAGAAGAACCTAAGTTTATTTGAGCTTATTTGCACCGCTATTAAGAGAGGCTTGCACGTTACGTTTTTAGTTGGATTGCACGCTAACGTTTTAAAATAAACCGCTCACGCATCGCCCACGTCGCCGTTATAGGCGTTTTTTGTATCCGTATAGTTAAGCGGACTTTAAGCAAATCAATAACCCGCGAGTTAAGCGGACTTTAAGCGAGTGTATATCGGGAATTTATCGGAAATTAAGCTACCTCGCGCGCTGCCACGTGTATAAATTTAGCCGCCTGATTTGATACACTCCACACAAAAAAGGTAATAAATGTTAATCGTCATCGATCGTTATATTTTTGAAGTAAAGCACAATATTTTAAGCATATCAAAAACCACTAGCATAAACTTTGACAAGCAAAACACCATCACAAAGCCCGTTTATACCCACCTGGGCGGATACGAGGACGAGGTCAGTTTTGAGGCCGTGATATTACTTGAGGATATGGCGGAGTTTGCCGGCTTTGAGGAGCTCGTTAAGCTCGGTAAGCCGCTTGACATTTCGACTTTTGATCTCGCCGACGATAGGAGGATCTTTATCACCAAGCTCACCCAAACCGTCGCAAATTTCGTTAAAACTCAGCTAAACGGCGTAACCTACTACACAAAAAAGCTGCAAATTTCGGGATATTTGATAGGAAGGGCAAACTAGGCGCAATGAGCTCTAATCGCAATCATCAAGTCCTTTTACGACTAGAACGCGACGTTATTAACGCCATGAATAGAACTTTAACGCGTGCAAAGAAAGAGCAACATAGCCACCTATGTAAACGCCTAAATATAGACAAAAAACTACTATCTAAAAGGCTAAAGCCGTATCGAGCAAGACTAAACGATTTAAAAATAAAAATAAAAACGTTCAACGAAAAAATATCCATTAGAGATTTGAAATACGAATCGGGTAGCAACGGTAGCGCAAGAATAATGCCAAGACACGGGATAGTCATAACACTCAAGCACTATAAAATTCAGAAAAATAAAACAAATAAAAAAGATTTTTTTATTTCGCATAAACCCTATAAAATACCGGGCTTCATCACAAAAACCGCATCAGAAGAAGGCATCGTCTCAAGCTATAAAACAAAAAACGGCGTCAAGTATAGCGCACCCAGACCTTATACCACCATAACGCACATGAACGCCGCTATAGTCGATTTTACGCAAAAGGATATAGACGTTATCCTCAATAAAGCCCAAGAAATCTTTAATCAGGAGTTAGAAAAATGAAATATCTAGCCAAAGACGGCGACACGCTGGACATGGTTTGTTTCAAGCACTACAATAGCCTAAACAACAGCGTTTATTCACAGTTTTTGAGAGCAAACGAGCATCTTTTGGGCAAAGAAAAACTATCGGGCGGCGACGTAGTAAATTTACCCGACATCGAAGTCAAAGCCGCAGTAAAGGTTACGTATCTATGGGATTAGCGCGTTTGCTCCCGCTTCTTGGTTTAGCGTATATCAGCGTTTCGTTTTTGCCCGCGAGTTTCTTAGCCTCTTTTTCGCTTTTCACGATATAGACGTTTATCACGTTGTTGCTTCCGTATATCGCGATGTTGTCGCTTCCGATAGCTACTACTTGCGGGCTCTCTCGCATCTTTGCGCCTTTATTTCACGTATTCCGCTATCGCGTCTATCATCGCGGCATTGGCTTGCTTGACGAGATTTAGCGCGTTTATTATCTTTTCTTTTTGCGGCTCGCTCACATAGCTTTTACCCGCCATTTGACGCTTTAACAGGGCGATTTTGCGGTTTTTGGCCGCTATTTTCGCTCTTTGCCCGCTCTCGCTTTTGCGGCGCGACCTCTTTAGAAGCTCCTCTTGCATAAGATTAAAGGCCTTGATGTATTCGATTTTCCACTTATACGCCCTCTCGCCCGTAAATCCCATTACGAGCAAAGCAAAGCCGTCTTTAGTGATCTTATACATCGGCAGTTTGCGCCCCGTGCTATCGACATACTCACTCACCTTAAAATTAAGGCGAGTAAATTCATCAGACGGAAGCTCGCTGATTTTAGCCAAAACATTATCGTGCCTTTTCTCGAAAACCTCGGCTATCTGAAGCGAAGTCGTGAAAATTTTACTCCTGACGGCCAAAAGCTCCACCTCGCAGTTATTTATTATCATCGTTTGCATTTTTCGTCCTTTCTTAGATCTTCGACCTCTTTTTCTAGGCGAGTTATTCGCCGCTCGTCCACGCCTACCCAAGCCGCCAAAACGGCTATCAATATAAACTCGATGCTCATTTCCGCTCCTTTATGATATAATCTAACTCGGAAAAGATGAAAACCCCCTCGCGGGGGCCGGTCTAGCTCGTAAAGAGTTTGACTATCGCCGTTACGTAAAAGGCGATTTGCAAGATTGTCGCGATCAACCTTAGCTTTTTCATCTTTTCCTCCTTTCGTTTGGATTTATTCTTACTCTTTAAGTAAAAATATGAGTGTATTATATACTCTTTTGATGTTTTTGTCAATACTTTTTTTACTCTTTTGATAATTTTTTATTCTTTTATTTACCTTTTAGGTAAAATTAGCTAGTATTTACAACACAAAAGGATAAAAAATGGACAAAAAGAGTTTTGACGATATATTAAAAAAGTTAAATTTGACTAGACAGCAGTTTTGCGAAATAACTGGGCTTGCATATAGCTCAGTGAGTAATTGGAATGATAAAAGCAAGCCCGTCCCTTCTTGGGTCGATAGCTGGCTGGAAAATTACGAAAAAGGCAAAACCCTCGACGAGCTTTTAAACCTCATCGAAAAATACAGAAAATAAACAGTTCTATCCATATGTTATAAATTACTCACTGAGCCGAAAATTCGGCTCAGTAAATCCGCGCTTGTATGCTTTAATCTCTCAAATATCCTAAAATACACAAAAACAAAGGATATTTTATGCCAAGCTCCGTTTATTTAAGCCCCAAAGTGCAAATTTTTTATAACGGCGTCGATAAAACCTCAGCTATGGACTGGATCAACATAAGTATAACCGACAATGAAGGCAAAGACACCGACAAGCTTAATATTACGCTAGGATACGGCAGCCCCGCACCGCGCTTTAAAGATAGCATCGAGATTTATATCGATGGCTTCTTTTTAGGGCACTTCATTATTGCCACCATTAAGACAAAATATAAAAGAATTTACGATATAGAGGCTATTTCGGCCAATTTTATGAGCTCATTAAAAGATCGCAAAAGCAGATCGCACATCAAGTTCAGTTATAAGCAAATCATCGAAAATATCGCCAAAGAGCACGGACTAAACACTAAGATAAATTTTGATCGTTCAAACGAAGTCGTAGAGCTTGAGCAGCACGACATGAGCGACGCCGCGTTTTGCGAAAAGATAGCAAATGACCTAGATTTAACCTTTAGTATCAAAAACAAAACGATGATTTTTATCGACAGAGACAAAGTTGCGGATCGCGTGGAATATAGCCTTAACGAGGATGAGTATTTGGAGCTAAATTTTGAGCAAACCGAAATCCCCAATTACGCCTCATGCGAGGTTACGTGGCGAGATACTAAGGCGGGGCAAGATAAAGTAACTATAGCCGGCAGTGGAGCGCCGGTGCTAAAAAGGCAGATTTTTTCAGCAGATAACGAGGCCGAGGCGCTCAAAATCGCAAAAAGCTATCTACAAGGCAAACAAAATAGCGTTTTTAAGGGCAATGTAAGATGTATGGGCGTGCCGTTTTTTGCAGGCGGGGATTTAAATTTGCAAATCGAAGGCAAAAAAAAAAGAGGTATCATCAAAAAAATCACACACACCATAAATAAAACATGGGTTAGCGACATAGAATTTTTTTAAATTTAATGATTTTTGTTACGGTTCGATACACGATTTTATCAAAATTAGACCAAATTTTTTTACGGAGTTAAAACGGAGTAAAGCAAACCTTAAGAATATAAATGCGTATTTTGAGTGCTTTTATGCTTACGTATTAATCCGACCTCGGGCACCATTTATCCCGAAATCTCAAGTTTAAAAAGCCTGACGAAATTCCCTAATAGACGCATATAACAAATAAAAAAGGTAATGTCAATACATCTAATCCGATAATTATCGCATTGGGTGAAAATACCTCTTTTTACGGTTATTTTTGTATAGATTTGTATAGCTAGTCAACATCTTATAATTAATCTGAATAGGCGAAAACCTATATCTTTTTTTAAGGATGTTTGCTATGGCAAAAACAAAAAACTCTATTATGACTTTTAAACAAGTCGATGAGTGGATTTTAAGGCAAGATACGGGCGGTAAAAACTACACCGTCCGTTATTCAATCCCCGGCTATCCAAAATTTAAATTGGAAGTCTCCCCAAAAGGCAAGAAAGTTATTCGCTTTTACTCTCCGCAAAACGGAAAAGCCGTGTTCGTGAAAATCGGGGAAATACCGTATATAACCTTTGAAGCTGCGTTTAAAAAAGGCGCTAGCTATGTCAACCAAGAGGAAGAACCGCGAAACGCTCGAACCTTTAGAGAGGTTTGGGCGGAGTTTATAAAGAAAAACCCGCTTAGGTTTAAAGACAAAACTATCCATAGTTATAAAGTTCGAACAAATAAACATATCCTAAACACGAGTCTCGCGGATATGGATATCTCCGATATTTCCGTAAGCGATCTTAAACTTCAAATTTTTAACGTCTGCGAGCATATTCCTGCAACTAATGTGAAGCTCTTTTATGTCATCGACAACGTCCTTAAATTTGCGAAAAAAAATAATTGGATCGCCGAAAACGTCCTTGAAACCTACAAATTCAACAACGATTACGAGGTACCAAACAAGAAAAATACCGAACATCACCCAAAAATAGTTAATCCGCAAGATTTGAAAAAATTTCTCGAAAATATTTGTTTAACGCTTAAAATAGGCCTAAAGAAAAGAATTTTAGTTCTTTTTGGCCTTGAGACTGCTTTGCGTAGTATGAATATTTTTGGGTTACGGTGGGAGGATATCGATTGGGATAAAAAGCTCGTAAAGTTTGATAAGTCAAGAATGAAGGGCGAATTAAAAACCGAAAAAAGCCGTCAAGATTTTATACTTCCGCTAAGCGGTACTATGATTGAACTTTTGACATATTTGAAAAAGCTTGAAAAATCAAACGGTAAGGGGCTAGTTTTTGACGGCGTTGCCGACCAAGTCATCAATTATTTATTAAAAAAGATGGCAAATATCACGAAGCATGGCTTGCGAGGAAGTTTTAAAACCTTTGCTATGAAGCAGATGGTAAATCATGGAATCCCAAACTATATTATCGAAATGTATATGAGCCATATTCCTAGCATGAACGACGTAGAGGCTGCATATACCGATTTGCGATATGACGATATCGAGATTCAAGATATGCTGCGAGAGCTCGCGGAGTGGTGGGATCGTTATCTACTCTCGTTGTTTAATTTTAAAGAAGTCTTGCTAGGGGTTGAATGTAATGATGACTGATTGTTTTGGGGGGCAGATTTTGGAGCCTTGCCCCTCACATAAAAAATACAATGCAATAATATCCAAAAGTCGCTTAAATCCTTATAAAATCGGGGCTTTGTATGGCGACTATCGATAGAAAATTTTTATCGCTTGATGACGGCGAGGTGATTAGCGACGATCTGCTCGCCCGCTCTAGTATCGGCCGAGAGGTCCGCCTGCGAACCGTGGATATCTCAAAAACTCTCGAAAAAATCGGCTTTACCGCCCTTGGTATTGCCGTAACCCTCGATAACTCGGGCATTCGCAAACGCGGAACCTGCGGCCGTATGACGGCCGTCGAAGCCGCGCAGGCTCTCGAAAAATACCTCAAGACGCTTGTAGAGAAAGAGCTAAAACAATATCCGATCTTTGTCTCATACGTTTTTGAGGCTCACCGCGGCGGAATGCCCCATATCCACGCTATGATCTTTTGTCTGCCCTCTCACCTTGCGAAAATTTCGGCGTTTTTTTCAAGGTTTCTAAGTCGTAAAGCCGTAACCGTCGATGTTTTAAGCCCCGCATATCTTTTTAAACAAAATACGGGTGAGTGGCATTTGGAGCAAACGACGGCGCAAATTTTGGGATACGATGTTTCAAAATTGCTTCGAAAGACCACAACCGAATACGAGGCTGGCAAGAAAAAAGTTTACAAATGCGATCGAATTAAAGACCTTCAGGAAGGAAAAATTCTACACAGCGCGCAAAACTTTAAAATGGCTCGCAAATATCCGAGTGCGTATATTGAGCTCGACGTATTTATGAATGAATTGCTTGAGACATGGAATAACACTTTTGGGGTTAAAAAGAATCGTGCAAGGGCTGCGAATGCTATAAATAAAGAAACCAAAGCCCCTTATATTCTTGAAAAGGTTGTGATTTTTCCAACTTCGATAAAGAAAAATCGAAAACCTAGAAAGATTATCGGAGAAAAAAACACAAAACCTCTTGATCTCGATTTGCGCGCCGCAAACGGCGACAGGTACCACGCTTACAACTGTCGGGTTTTTCTTAACGAGAAACAACTAAAAGCCCTCAAAATTGCGGCCAAAAAACAGAGGAATAAAAACGGGCTAATCTGCCTCGTCCGCACGCTTTTTAGCAATTACCAAAACGGCCTCACGCCCGCACTTTCTCCGGCTCGTGCAAATGCGTACTTGAACTTTGTTCTTAAACAGCATCAAGATCGGCAACGGGCGCGGCAAAAACAAGCTCGCGCAGATCGAAAACTCGCGCAGGAATACGGCGTGGATGATGTCAGCTGGCTATATAACCCCTTTGCGCATCCTGACGCTTTTGGTCCGATTGAGGTTAAAACATATGAGCCTTGGCACACGGAACTATGGCAAAAAGGCCTGATGAGTGGCTTGCATGGTGGAGCCTGCGATGCGATAGTTGACGAGCTTTTGGACACGGAGGAATATTGGGAGCTCGGCCTGCATGAGAAGTATCAAAAATTAGGCGAACTCTTTCCAAAAAAGCGCACGCCGATTTTAGAAAAATCGCCGCTAAAAAATGTAGCAAGCGAGCCGCAAAAAGAGCCCGAGCCTTGCCTTTTTGCGCCTTCCGAACTAGTGCCGACATCGGCGGAAAAATTAAATAAAAATTACCATCTTTCCTGATATGATCTTTAAAACAAAAATTCAAAAAAAAGGAGTTCATTGTGGAACTAAACCAAGCTCAAAAACCAAACCCAAACGTCGCTCAATCTTTGAGCCAACCTCGCCCACAACAAGAGCAAAAACCTCAAGAGAAAAAGCCTCTCAGTGAAAACGCGAAGCTCGTCCAAGAATTAAAAAAAATTCTTGCGAAGTTAAGCTCTGTAGAAAAACGCGAAACTGCCGCGAGAAATACTATCGAGAAAGCCCAAAAAGAGCTCGACGAAATCGGCGCAGAAAAGGTCAAATATGCCGAGCTTCTCAAAAAGTTCGATGTCGTGGCTGTTTGACCTTCGCCTTTCCCCTTGTGGGCGCGGTTTTCAGTATGGGGCTTGTCCCCTACTGAAGTAGTGCGCACTACATGCATTATCGCCCACAAGGGGCATATAATGCGCATTGCTAGACTAATACTATTAAAAGGATAGCTTTTATGGATAATAATGCTAAAAGTAGTTTTAATATTGATTTTACCAAGAGTGGTTCATTTTGGCACAACTTCCGCAGAGGTTTTCTTGCTAAGGATATCCGCCCCGATCTCTCATTTCAGAACGAGTATACCTGCTCTTTTGAGGAAGCTCGCCGCCTTGCGAAACAAATGAAAATAGACGCGGATATTGCATATCTTAGACGTCGCGGTCAAAAACCAAGATACGACCCGGAAAAAATATATTGGTCGGCCGAGGTGAATGCCCGGGAATGGCACACCGTCGAGGACTTAAAGCGTGCGGCTGCCGTTATCGAAAAAGAAATGGGCTATCGCTTGATTTATGGCTGCTTGCATAAAGACGAAGGGCATTTGAATGACGCGGGTAAGTGGGTCATGAACTGCCATTTTCACTTAGAATTTATTTCGCTCGATGAAAACGGAATCTCGCAGCATAGGAAAACTTTTAATCCCTCGCTAATGTCAAAAATCCAAACAAAAATTGCTGCCGTGCTTGGAATGGAACGCGGGCAATCCAAAGAAATTACGGGGCGGGAACATCTCACGCCGCGCCAATATAAGCAAGCCGTGAAACTGCAAGAGCCGCTGAAGCAAGAGCTGAAGCTCGCGAAGGCTGATTTAGCCGACGCTAAAAAAACCATAAAGGAGCTTGAAAAAGCGCTCAAGGAAGCAAACCTTGCTGCCCGTGCCGACTTGCAGGAACAAGGGGCTAGTCGTGGGGATTATGCTGCACTCGAGGCCGAAAATCGCAAACTCAAAGACGACCTTGCCGAACTGAAAAAAATGCCCGATCTTGACAACCTTGAGGATTTTTCTAAAATCTTTAAAGAGAAAATCGAACGGCTGCGTCGCCATCCTAAACTAGATGACGAAGTGGAAAAGGTTGTTAGCGGTAGCTTGAGATCTACTCTCTTAGGCGATTTTAAAAAAGAGGATGTTTTGGCTTATATCGCTGACGCGGTTGCGACTAAGCAAGCGGCTATTAACACGATCAAGGAAGCCCAAGTAACTTTAAAAGAGGTTGCCGTTAAAAAAGAAATCAGCGTGAAAGCTCAATTAATGGCCGTTCGCGAAAATAAAACCTTGGGCGGTTTTCTGGGCGCCGTCGGTCGATCTGACGCTGACGTCGCTGTGCTGAGGCGGGAAAAAGCGGAGTTAGTCGATACGGTGGATCAGTTACAGAAACAAAATAAAGCCCTTCAAAAGACCTTAAAGGCTACCTCCGAAATTGTCGTGCAAAAAGACGCTCAGATTGCCGAACTGCAAAAGAATCAAGAGGGTTTAAAACTTGCTAACGATAGCTTTTGTCTCGGTCAAGCCTCTATGCTTGCTGAACTCGTATCGTCGGGGAAACTCTGCATTGAGCCAAAAGGTCAATCTTTGCTTGCCGGCTTAAATGACTATATGGGCGGCGGATATTCTACTGACTATTTTGCGGGCATAAAAAGCGGATTGTTAAGCTATACCTTACGGGTAAATCAGCCTGAAAACGGGTTAAAACTTTAACCTTTAACCCCTCGCGCGCGTCTGGAAATACGGCGTTTGCGAGCATTTTAAGCGTTTTCTTAATATATTATAATATAGATATATGGCAAAACCCAAAAAAGTAAAAACTCTCCTTATATCCCCTTTTCTTATCCTCAAAAAAAGACGCCGGGGGTATGGGGGACTCGTCCCCCATAGATGTGTATTCGGCGCCCCTCTCTTTAGGGAGAGGGCGACGCCTAAAAAGTGAAAGAGAAAAACAAATTTGTATTTCTTTACGCTTCTCGGATTTTTTCGAAGCGCTCAAAAATCCGTTCCGCTTGACCGAAGTATGCATTTAAAAAATAAATAAAAATAATTTTTTGCATGAGTTTAAATTTGACTTTTAAAGCAAATTAGTATAGAATAGGTTTTTAAGATTTTGACGAAACTATGCATGTATCGGCAATTAGTCAAGGCAAAAATTAATTTGACCTCGGGCACCATTTTAAAAAACAACTACTCTAAATTTCAGTTCAAGAAGTCTAACCAAATACCAGGATAGATGCACAAAAAACTATTGTAAATATCTACAAATACGACAGCATTAATAGGCATTGTCAAAACATACAGCCCATATCATCCTTATTGGTCAAAAAAACAATATCTAGCAGTCCACAAAGCCACATGTGCGTATCGGTATCATAAAGTCCGCAACAAAACAAGCGCAATAAAATTACTCAAAGATATTTTTGTGCAAGATTTCTTCTAGCACAACAGTCGCGTAGCTGCCTTTTTGCAGCGTGAAATTTATCGTAAAGTGCGCCTTTTCCTCGTTGTATTTATAGCTCGTATCCTCCAAATAACACCACGCAAAGCGCCTAGATCCCGTCATTTTAGCTTTATATTCATTTGCCTGCGCGAAAATTTGATCCTCTACTACCTTTGCCGCGCCCTGCGCCTCGTACGCCTTCGCACCTGCGATCAGCCCGCAGCTAGTGATATCTCTCGCGTCAAAGCGCGCGCCCTCCGTATCCAAATCCTCGCACAAAAAGCACTTGCCGTGCGGATAGTGACCCAAAACTTCGCCCTCTATCAGCTTAAAAAATCTTTTTTGCGATTTTAAATTTTTCAAAATCGCGCCGTCAAGGTACGGGTAAATTTGAGCTAGCTCGCAGAGGCTAAAATCCTGCACAAACCTCGAAATCTCCACGCGTTTGCTAAGCCAGCGGTTAAAAAGATCGCTTTGATATGCCGAGATCAAAAAGTCGTTTAGCTTTGGATTTTTACTCTTTTTACCGTTTACGGTGCCTGATTTTAGCAGCTCCAGTCCGCTTTGCGCGTTGTCGCCGTATTTGCCGAAACGCTGATAGCCAAAGTAGTTTGGGTACCCCGCCTCGTCAATATTTCGCGCGGCTTGTTCCAGCTTTGCCGCTTCGCTAGGCATCACTTTTTTTAGGCGGATAAAAAAGCTGTTGCCTTTTAGGTGCCCGATGCGAAGCTTATTATCATGCGCGGCGAGGCTTAAAATTTTCATCTTTTCGTGGCTAAAATTTGCCAACATAGCCTCAAATTTACGCGGCATCGAGATAAACTGCGTCGTCATGCCCTGCTTGTCTTTTAGTCCCGCGTAGCCAAAATCCCGCATCTTTACGCCGCTTATTTCGCTTAGCGCATGCAAGGCCTCCTGCGTCGTCATGTCTTTTTTACAAATTTCGATTATCAGGTGCTCGCCCTGCCCGCTAAATGCGTAAAGCGGGATCTCGCGCACCACGAAATCGTCTGAGTTTTTACTAAAATACGCGTTAATGGGCGCGTGAGTGAGCGCGTAGAGAGGCTTAAAAATGGTGGTTTCTTGCATTGCTTTTAAATTTTCCTTTCGTGATTTTGGCAAAAATTGTGATTTTCGTGCGGGTTTTGCGAGCTAGGCTTAAGATTTTGGCGCGGTTTTTCGGACTAAACGTAAATAAAATCTCGTATTCTTCGCCGCTATTTAGCTCGCGCTTGCTTAGCCGCTTGCTAAATTTTACCCCGCACCGACTCTGCGCACAAAGCTTGGCTAGATCTGCGCCAAGCCCGTCTGAAACGTCCATGGCGGCGTTTATCTTGCTCGCCGCGGCGTAGAAAAATTTATCTTTTAAAACAGGCCTTTTAAAGCGCGAATTTGACGCGACTCGTCCGCCGTTTAAAAGCGCCCTAAGCCCTTTTAGACTACCTCCAAGCTCGCCCGTAAAAGCGACTAGATCGCCCTTTTTCGCTCCGCTTCGTAAAACCGCCTTACCGCAAAGCCGCGAGATAACGGTAACGCTAAGTAAAATTTTATCGCTACCGATCGTGTCGCCGCCGATGATAGTCACGCCGTACTCGTCGCAAACGTCGGCAAATCCCCTGCGTAGCGCCGAGATCTGCGCCGCGCTCGTGTTTTTGGGCAACCCAAGCCCCAAAAGCGCAAATTTAGGCTCGGCGTTCATCGCGACGGCGTCGGAGAGGTTTACGAGCATCGCCTTGCGCGCGATCTCGTCCATGCTAAGCCAGCCTGCCAGGAAGTGCGTCCCCTCGAAAAAAAGGTCCTTGCTATACACCCAGCGGCCGCGCTCATGCGCCACTACAGCGCCGTCGTCGCCGATGAAGGAGTTGCTAAATTTATCGATTATTAGGCGTTCTTTATCCATTTTGCGATTTTATAAAATTCGGGCTAAAAAGGCGCTTGAAAAACGAATTTATTTAAGCGGCTTGGCAAATTTAGCCGCTTTTAAATTTACCGAGTTAAAAAATCTATCCAAAAATCTCAAATTTACTAAATAGCTCCGGTTCGTCTTTTACTATGCCGCGCTTAACGAGATCAGCCACGACGTAGCGGTCGCAGTCGGTTTGCAGTGGCCAGCCGCGCGTATAGCCCTCGGCCTCGCCTTTTGCGGTGGCATCTATGCAGATCGCGCCCTCACGCACGTAGATATCACGCAGAGCGTCGATGTTATTCGTCACTCGCCAAAGCAGCATATACGGATTTTCTAGGCGGTTTTCGGGACCGACGAAAACAAGTAGTTTAAAGTGCTCTTTAAATTTCAAAAGCTCTTCAAAAACCTCTTTTACGAGGCGGTTTTTATCAAATTTGACGACGCAAATCGGCGTTTTGGTATTTATCTTAAACTGCACAAGCTGTGTTAAATTTGGCTCTATTTCTTTAAATTTGGCTAACAGCGCGGCGTCGTCCAAAAGCGCAGGCGCAGGTGTCGAAAAATCCTGCGTAGCGTCGATTCCAAGCTTACCGCCGAAGCACGAGTTTGGGCTGGCGTGATCTAGCTGATCACACACGCCCTCGCTGATTAGCAGAGCATTTTTGCCAAAACGGTTTAAAATATGCTCCGTAAGCGCGTCATAATCGCTCAAATCAGGCGCATCCTCGCCGACGAAAACCGCGTGCTTTACAAAGCTCATCTGCCCTACGCCCCAAAACGCGTGCATCGCCTGCTTGGCATGCGCCGGATAAAGGGCGTTGATTTTAACTAAAATCAGGTTGTGAAAGACGCCATTTTCAGGCATGTTGTAGTCTAGAAGCTCCGGCACCGTCGTACGCAAAAGCGGCAGGAAAATGCGCTCCGTCGCCCAGCCCATATACTTATCCTCAAGCGGCGGCTTGCCGACTACGGTCGCGTGAAATACAGGCTCACGCTTGCTCGTGATCGCCGTGACCTCCATCACCGGAAACGGCTCGATCGGCGTATAAAAGCCCGTGTGATCGCCAAACGGCCCCTCAAGCTCAAATTTATCCGTATCCACAAAACCCTCGATCACGTAGTCCGCGTCGTGCGGGACGTAAATTTCATTCGTCAGCGACTTTACTAGGCGGGCGGGCTCTTTGCGGATAAAGCCGTAAAGCAGCAGCTCAAATACGCCCTTTGGTAGCGGCGCCTGACCGCACCAGATATATAGCGGATCGCCGCCGATTGCTACCGAAACTGGCATTTTTTTGCCCGCGCGCTTGTATTCGTTAAAGAAATTTGCGCCGTCTTTGTGGATCTGCCAGTGCATGCCGAGGCGATTTTTATCGTAAATTTGCAATCGGTACATGCCGACATTTTGCAGTTCGCCGTCAGAGCTTTGCGTATAGACCTGCCCCATCGTGATAAAGGCGCCGCCGTCAAGCGGCCATGTTTTTAGCGCGGGAAGCGAGAACAGATCGACGTCATCGCCCATGAATTTGACCTGCTGACACTCGCCCTCGCCTTTTAATCTTTTCGTGAAAATTTTTCTCATTTCAAACAAATACGCGGCAAAATTTAGCTTTTCGCCAAAGCTTTTAGGCTTTTTTGGTTTTAAAAGCCGCTCGATCTCGCTTGCGATCTCGTCTGGCTCGCGTCCGAAAATAAGCTCTAAAGCGCGCTTTGAGCCATAGATGTTGGCTAGCACGGGAGCAAATTTGCGCCCGGTTTTTTTGCAGATAGGATTTGTAAAAAGCAGCGCCTGCGAGTTTTCGCGCTTGACCTCGATGTAGCTCGCGTGCGCGATCTCTAGATCGATATCCGCGGGCTCGTCGATGACGCGCAGTAGGCCGTTATCTTTTAGAAGCTTGATGTAGTCCATATGTCGCCTTTTTGATTTTTGGGCGATTTTAGCCAAAAATAGCTGAAAAAGGCGAAGCAAAGTGGGGGAGTTGTTACTTATCGCATGCGCCGATAGCTCGCAAGATGGCGATCATCCCCTCGGCCGCCACGTCGTTCGTGATCTTGCCAGCGTCGTTAAAATAGTAAAAGTTCATCACCCTAGCACTAAATTTACGCCCAGTCGCCACAACGCCCGCAAAGTCATGCTCATGCGTACCCGTGCAGAGCCAATACACCGCAACGCAGCGCTCATCCGCCACCATGTCTTGCATCGCCCACTGCACGTCGTGGAAGCCATCTCACATCATCTTTACCACTGCAAAGTACCCCTCTCCTCCATAAAGCGGCTCTGGCGAAGCAGGCGTGAGAAAAGGCGCCTTAGGGTCTACCAGCTCTTTTAGAGTCGCCGCGTCTGCGCTGTTTATAGCCTTTTCAAAGCGCTTCATAGCAGCTTTATTTTGCGATATTTTATCTGCGTTTTGGCTTGCAGCATTTAGCGCGCCAGGTAGTGCCGCAGCTCCCGAAACGGCGGCAAATTTTAGAATTTTTCGTCTTTTTATCTCTAAATTTAAACAAATTATTTTGATACGCTAAGCTTTAACAGCTCGCCAAATATCTCTTTGCAGTATTTCATAAAGCGTTCACTTAGCCTCACGCCTTCTATATTGGCGCTGATGACGCTATCCTTCACTTCAAAAACTATGGTTTTATCGGTGATGGTTACGCATTTGCAAGCATTATAGCAAACGTCGCCGTTGCACTCCGCGTATAGGCCGTTTATATCGGCATTTTCGTCGTCATCTTTTTTGAGTTTGATCGGTCTTTGAAAGATTATGTAGTTTTTGTAGTTATATTTGTCGTCTGCAAGACCGATCATATAGTAGTTGTCTTTGCTATTTTTAGTAGCGGTTACGGCTTTTGCTTTAAATTTTAGCTCAAACACGCCCCTATGCCATCTCCTCGGCGCGTTTTAGCAGCTCTTTTGCGCCCTTGCCGATAAATATCCGACCAAGCTCGGCGCCCACGCTTTTCCATTCGCTTTTTTGCGCGACGATATTTTCACGTATACTCTCGCTACCGTCTGGTAGTCCCACGACCGCACGTATCTCGATCTTGTCGCCGTTTAAATTTGCATTTACGCCGATAGGCACCTGGCAGCCGCCCTCTAGCATCGCGACGAAATCGCGCTCCACGGTCGTCTCTATCACGGCTTTTTCGTCTTTCAAAAACTCTATCAAATTTAAAATTTCAGCGTCCCCTCTAGCCTCGATACCAAGCGCGCCCTGCCCCATCGCAGGCACCATCTGATCTAGCTCAAACGGCGCGATATGCGCGACTTCGGAGCGTAAATTTAAGCGGTTTACGCCCGCCATCGCTAGGATGATCGCGTCAAATTCGCCCTCTTTTAGCTTGCGCAGGCGAGTTTGGACGTTGCCTCGCAGCGAGATTATCTCAAGATCGGGACGCATCGCTAAAAGCTGCATTTTGCGGCGCAGGCTCGTCGTGCCTACGCGCGCGCCCTCTGGCAGATCCTCAAATTTAGCGTATTTTTCGCTTAGCATCGCATCTCTCACGTCCTCGCGCGAGCAGATCGCGGCTAGCACTAGCCCCTCCGGAAATACGACGGGCACGTCTTTTAGACTATGTACGGCGATGTGCGTTTCGCCGCTTAGCATGCTATCTTCCAGCTCTTTTGTAAAAAGCCCCTTGCCGCCGATTTTAGCCAGCGGCGTATCGAGTATTACGTCGCCTTTGGTTTTCATGCCCGTTAGCTCGACTGCAAGCTCCGGGTAGCGCGATAAAATTTTATCCCTGATATGCTCGCTTTGCCACATAGCCAGCACGCTTTTTCTCGTTGCGATTTTTAGTTTTTCCATATTTGCCTCTTTTCTTCTACGACTTCGACGTCGATGATCTCGCCGTCATCGCGCGGTTTGCTCTGTCCGCTTTCAAATTTTTCGTAATAATATTCGCTCCCGCTCTTGCGTTCGCCGCCGTTTTTTAAAATTGCAAAAAACGCGACCGCTACGATTGCCGCACCCAAAACGTCGGTGATAAGCCCCGGGATAAACATAAAAAAGCCCCCGATCGCCATACCTACGCTACTAAAGACGTCTGCGGGCTTAAAAAACGCGATGTTGCTCGTGAGCTGAAAAAATCCGACGCGAAACATAAAAAATAGCCCCAAAATAGCCGATGCGATGACCTCTAGGACCAAATTTAAAAATCCGTACGCGTGGATAAAAAAATACGCCGCCGCGATCTCCAAAACGACGTAGGGCGTAAAAAAATGCTTTATCATAGGCTCTTTAGGCGTGCTAAAATTTCGCTCGCTTTGACGGTTTCTTTAACCAGCCCACCCCGCGTAACGAGCTCTACCGTTCCTTCTGCTAGCCCCTTGCCCACGATCACGGCATAAGGAAATCCCATCAGCTCAAATTCGCTCATTTTTACGCCAAAGCGCTCGTTTCTATCGTCAAGTAGCACCGAAAAGCCCGCGTCGCGCAAGTCCTCGTAAAGCCCCTGCGCAAATTTAACGCCCTCTTCGTCCTTTAAATTTGAGACGATGATTTCAAATTTAAACGGAGTCAGGGTTTCGTTCCAGATTATGCCTTTTTCGTCGTGGCTAGCCTCGACGGCGACGGCGACCAGGCGGCTAACGCCGATGCCGTAGCACCCCATGATGAACGGTTTTGCCTTGCCGTTTTCGTCCAAAAACGTCGCACCCATCGGCTCTGAGTACTTGGTGCCTAGCTTAAATATATGTCCGACCTCGATACCTTTGCTAACGCTTAAATTTCCGCCGCAGCAAGGGCATTTATCGCCCGCTTTTACGGCGGTTAGGTCTTTGAAGCGCTCCGCGTTAAAGCTGCTAACGCTAACGCCTACGAAGTGATAATCCCGCTCGTTTGCGCCGCAGATCATCTGCGACTCGCCTTCAAGCTCTTTGTCGATGTAAAACTCCACGCCCTTTAGCCCGACCGGCCCGCAAAATCCGCCCACTAACCCCGCCGCCGCGATCTCGGCCTCGGTTGCGTCCGCTAGCTCCAGCGCTGCGCACGCGTTTTGAGCCTTGACCTCTTGTAGTTCGTCCTCGCCGCGTACGAAAAATACCACGATTTTCTCGCTTTTTTCGCCTTTGGCGTCAATAAAAATCGCCTTTTTTATCACCGCTTTTATGCAGTAAAACTCGTCGACTCTAAAAAACTCCGCCACGTCCTTGATGGTTTTGGCATCGGGCGTTAAAAATTTAGCCGCATCGGCCTCGGGCCTTTCGGCCTGCGTCGTTCGTTTTGCGCGGGTTGCGGCTTCTATGTTTGCTGCGTAGTCGCAGTTTTCGCAGACGATGATATCGTCCTCGCCGCTATTTGCTAACACCATAAATTCCTTGCTTCCGCTACCGCCTATCGCGCCGCTATCGGCTCTAACCGCGCGGAAATTTAACCCGAGGCGAGTAAAAATTTTGCTATAAGTTTTTTCCATCAGGTCAAATTCGCGGTCCAGATCCTCGGCATTTGCGTGGAAGCTATATCCGTCCTTCATCAAAAACTCGCGCCCTCTAAGCAGCCCGAATCTCGGCCTTGCTTCGTCTCTAAATTTAGTATTTATCTGATACAAATTTAGCGGCAGTTGCTTGTAGGACGTTACCTTACCTCGCACGAGCGCGACCACGCTCTCTTCGTTTGTCGGGCTTAAAACGAAGTCGTTTTCTTTGCGGTCCTTAAAGCGCAAAAGCTCCTTGCCATAGACGTCAAAGCGTCCGCTCTCGCGCCAAAGATCCGCAGACGTGACGAAGCTCATCGAGATCTCCTGCGCGCCTGCTTCGTCAAGCTCCTCTTTGACGATATTTTTTATATTTTCAAGCACTCGTTTGCCAAGCGGCAAAAAGTTATAAAGTCCGCTACCTACCTGCTCGGCGTAGCCCGCTCGGAGCAAAAATTTATGACTCGCCAGAGTTGCGTCTTTGGGTGCTTCTTTTGCCGTCGGCGCGTAAAGTTTGCTAAATTTCATTCGTTCTCCCATTCAAATTCGTTATTTTCTTCTTGCGGCGTTTGCTCCGCGACGTCAAAGATTTTCCCGACGGCTCTTAGCTGCGCTTCGCTTCCCGCAGTGCCCGCGAGGTTTTTCAAATTTATCGTCGGTGCGTGCAAAAACGCCCTAAAAACCTGATGTATGAGGCGATACGCCTCCTCTTTGTCGCTATGTTTTAGATAGCCCTTTTTTAGGGCTTTTGCTAGCTCTCTCTCGGCGCACTCTTTGGCCTGTTCTCTGATGCCTTTGATTAGCGGCGTGACGGCTAGCTCGCGCAGCATTTGGAAAAACGCCGCCGTATTTCGCCCGACGATACCGTATGCGATCTGAGCTTGTTCCTCTCGCAGGGCGAGGTTTTTATTTACGATCTCTTGCAGGTCATCCACGGCATAAATTTTGATATTTTCGCTCTCAGTGATCGCGATATCGCGCGGCACGGCTATATCAAAAAAGTAACGCTTAAACTCCTTTGGCTCCACCATCGCGTCGATCAAAACCGGATGCGGCGCGGCGGTCGCGGAAAATATTATTTGATATTTATTTATGTACTGCGCTACGTTTGAAAGCGAGTCGTACTCGTTATTATCCCCCAGCGTTAGGGCTAAATTTTTAGCGCGCTCTTTGTTTCGGCTGATGATTATCGTTCGCGCGCCGCTTGCGATTAGGTGTTTTGCGGCTAACTCCGCCATCTCGCCCGCTCCCACTATCACGGCGACCATGCCGTTTAGCGTACCGAAAATTTCCTTTGCCTTCGCCACCGCGACGCTTGAAACGGAGATCGGATTTTTGGAGATTTCGGTTTTGTTTCGCACCTCCGCCGCACACTTAAAGGCAAACTCCATCGCCCGCCCTAGTTTTGCGCCGCATTTGCCGTTAGCGCGTGCAAATTTATATGCCTCTTTTAGCTGTCCCGCGATCTGCGTTTCGCCGATGACTAGGCTATCTAGCGAGCTAGCAACGGCAAAGAGATGGTGCACGGCGCCGTTATCCTCGTAGACGTCGGCTCTGCTTTGCAACTCCTCAAAAGGGATGCCGCAGATGAGCGACATGCAGGCAATGATGTGCTTGCTAGCGCCTTCGACCGTCTTTACGCTAGCGATGATCTCGACGCGGTTGCAGGTGCTTAGCACCATGCACTCGTTGATGTTTTGGCTGGAGCTAATGAGGCGTAAAATTTCGTTTTTGCGCTCGATGTTAGAAAAAGAGAGCTTTTCGCGCACGGATATATCGGTATTTTTGTGCGTAAAGCTCACGCTTGCGTAATGCATTAAAATTCCCTATCTATCATTGATTTTACGATACTTTCTAGGCCGTCTACGTTAAATTTTTCTACCGATTCTATCGCCTGCTCGCCTAAATTTTTCGCCGCTTCTATGCTTTTTTTTATCGCGTCCGTTTCGTTCATCTTCGCCCTCACCCAGCCTCGCTCGGCCTCGCTCAGATCTTTTTTAAACAAGTTTTTTAGCTTCTCTTTGTCTGATTCGTTTAAGCTTTCGTAAAGATAAATGTAAGGTAGCGTCGTTTTGCCCTCTTTAAAGTCGCTAAAATTGGGCTTTCCAAGCGTCTCGGCATCTTGCGTGACGTCTAGGATATCGTCGATTATCTGAAAAGCTAGGCCTAAATTTTTACCGTAAATTTTAAAATTTGACGTGTCAAGTCCTGCCAGCATCGCTCCGACCGCGGCAGCAGCCTCGATCAAAACGGCGGTTTTGTAGTAGATCATCGTTTCGTACGCGGATTTGTCTTCGTTAAATTTAGCCGAGAGATCCACATCCATCATCTCGCCCACGCTTAGCTTACTAACCGCGCCTGATATCTCGCCCGCGATCTCGTGCGGGAATTTCGACAGCTCGTAAAAGCCCTTCGAGTAGAGGATATCGCCTAGCATCACGGCGTTTTTGGTGCCGAAGCTCGCGTTTATACTCGGGCTTCCGCGCCTGGTGTCGGCATCATCGATCACGTCGTCGTGAAGCAAGCTAGCTAGGTGAATAAGCTCGATAATCGCGCAAATTTTGAGACTCTGCTCGCTCTCGCCCGCTATTTTTAAAAGCAGCTTAGAGCGCAGCTTTTTGCCCGAATTTATCCGAGCAAACATCGCATTTGCAGGCTCATAGCCAAGCTCAGCGATAAAATTTTTCATTATCAGATCGATTTTTTCCATTTATGCTCACTTAAATTTTGCTTTTATCTTGCGTTTTGCGCGCTATTTTGAGCGCCGCTCTGCTTTTTTGGCGGGTCCAAAAACTCCACGTCCACGCGCTGTTCGTCATCGTTTATCAGCACGCGAAATTTCGCTATGCCTTGCTTAAAATCCTCAAAAACGAGATAAAGCGCGACGCGGTCGCTAGGCGGAAACTTAAGATCAGGTATCAAAGTCTGCTTATAGGTCTCAAGGCCGCGTCTTAGCGACATAACAAGCTGGCGAGGATAGTTTCGGTAGCGCGAATGCACGATGATGTTCGTGTTATCAAAAAGCGTCCAACGAAAATCAAAGCTCTCGCGCTCGTCAGTGCCCTTTTTGGTTACGAAAACCCGCGCCCACTCGTCTTTTTTGAGCTCAAAAAGGTGCTCTTCCTCGAAATTTACCGCACTGAAAGCCAGCGATAAAAACAACGAAAATATAACGGCTATTTTACTCATTTTGACTTAAAATATCCCCACTAAGCCCGATATAAATGTCGTTTAGACGCTCATTTATCAGGGTTTGATTTTGAAAAATAAACGAATTTTGCGCCGTTTCGTCAAAGCCGCTTTTTTCACAAAATTCGCTCATCGCGATAAATTTTTCAAAGGTCTTTTCAAGCTCGTTTTCGACTAAGTTTTTGTTCGCGTTAAATAAAATATCAAAGAATTTTTCTCTAGGACTTTGAGAAAATATATCATAATCCATAAATTTCAAAACCTTTCGAATCTTAAAATACATATTATTTTTTGTAAAGTATTACCTAAAATCATACGCATTATAATGCGCTAAATTTTTATAACTTCTCGATATATAGGGCTGCTTCAGCCACCGTAAAGACATTGTCGCAACTTGGACTTTGACTACCGAAACCCCAACAAACGTTTAGATATCTCATATCCGCATTGCGTGCAGCAAGCTCATCTTTTTTACTATCTCCGACGAATATCGCTTTATCAAATTCGCCTGATTTTAATATCAAATTTAGCATCGCGGGATCTGGTTTCTGAGGTACGTTTTCATCCGCTCCGACGATGAGATCAAAAAATTTAAATATCCCGCTTCTTTGTAAAATTTCATCCAAAGTATATCGCGGCGCATTGCTAGCTAGAGCGACGAAATGCCCGGCCTCTTTTAGCCCGGCTAATAGTCCATCGACGCCCTCGTATGCCTCGGCGTATTCGCGGTAGTTTTTCTTAAATTTAGCTTCAAAGTTATCCCGCAGCTTCATATCCGGCTTATCGATACCGTAAAAGTCAAGTCCCAAATTTCGCCCCGGCTCGTTTATGGCCTTTACGATAAACTCCGCGGCCAGATCGCCACGAAGCCCCAGCTCGCGCCGCACTTCGTTTACCGTCTCGCAGATAGCTTTTGCGCTATCTATGAGCGTGCCGTCCATGTCAAATATCACGCATTTCACTCTTCGGCCTTATATTTTTTTCTATGTTTTTCTTTTTTATACGTTTTTTGATTTTTTAGCTTTTCTAGCGCGTTGGCGCAGGCTATTAGCTCGCTTCTCTCGCCGCCTTTTACGACTAAATTTACGAAATTTTCAAGAGATTTCGAGTAGGCGTTGTCTAAAAAAACCGGCTCGATCTTGCGTAAAATTTCGGCATTTTTGCCCACCCTAGCGCGAAATTCGTCCTCGTTAAAATCCTCTCTTTTTAGTGCGCTAATCGCCGCTTTTGCGAATTTTTCCAGACCGCGCAGGTATTTTACGCGCTTAAATTTGTCGTTTTGTTCAGCCATTTTTTCCTTTCAAAAGCCCAATTATACCAATTTAAACTTTTAGCGGTTATAATGCGCGCAAATTTTACAAGGAGAAAAAATGCAAAAAGAGACGATCGCCACGCACTACGGCTACGATACAAAGGCTGGCCCTGGCGCCATGGCGGTGCCGATTTATCAGACTACGGCTTATGATTTCGGTAGCGCCGAAATGGCCGCGGCGAGATTTCAGCTAGAAGCTCCGGGCCACATCTACACGAGGCTCGGCAACCCGACGACGGACGTGCTAGAGAGCCGTATAGCCGCACTCGAGGAGGGTTCGGCCTCTATCGTGACGGCTAGCGGTCAGGCGGCGATTTTTTACTCGATCGCAAATTTAGCCGCAGTCGGCGACAACATCGTCGTGGCAAAGAAAATTTACGGCGGGACGATGGTTCTTTTCATGCACACGCTTAAGCGTTTCGGCATCGAGGCGCGAGTGTTTGACAGCGACAGCGCGGACGATCTTGAAAATTTGATAGACAACAAAACGCGCGCGATATTTTTCGAGACGCTATCAAATCCGCAAATCGCAATCCCGAATTTTAAAAAAATCGTCGAGATCGCGGACAAGCACGGCGTCGTAACGATCGCAGATAACACCGTGCCTACGCCGATCATTTTTCAGCCGCTAAATCACGGCATCGACGTCGTCGTACATAGCGCTAGCAAATATATCTGCGGCCAAGGCCTAAGCCTAGCGGGCGCAGTCGTAGCTAGTAAAAATTTAAACGCCAAGCTAGTCGGCAACGTCAGATACATGCACTTTAACGAGCCTGACGAGAGCTATCACGGGCTAGTTTACGCTCAGATGGCTGACAAATTCGACATCTACACGCTACGCATGAGGGTGGCTTTGGTGCGCGATATAGGCGCTACGATCTCGCCTTTTAACTCATGGCAGCTCATCCAGGGGCTTGAGACATTAAGCGTTCGTATCGAGAGACACTCGCAAAATGCACGCAAAATAGCAGAGTTTTTAAACTCGCACAAATACGTAAAACGCGTAACATACCCGACGCTAAAAAGCGACTCGGAGCACGAAAAGGCGCAAAAATACTTCAAAGACGGTATGGCTAGCGGGCTAATGTGCTTTGAAACCGATAGCTATGAGCGCGCCGTAAAGATGCTCGGCAAGGTAAAACTCTTTAAAATCGTCGTAAATATCGGCGACTCAAAGTCGCTCATCACGCACCCGGCCTCCACTACGCATCAGCAGCTCTCCGCCGAGGAGCTAACGAAAGCCGGCATAACAAAGGAGCTAATCAGAATCAGCGTTGGCCTAGAAAACGCGGACGACCTCATCGCCGATCTCGCGCAGGCTTTGGAGTAAATTTAAACGGAGCAGATGAAAATCTGCTCTAAATTTTACTCGTAATACTTTGACGCTGCGAACTTGCGCTGCGATCGGAACGTAAATTTAAGAAAATAGATCTACATAAAACTATCCGAGCTTTACTAAACTGTAAAATTTAAAAACTTTGAGCTTGGCTAGTCGGCTAACATTTTAAATCAAAATGTAAAATTTTAGCCCGCTTAGTAAAATCTACGAATTTCATTATAAGGCGGGTGGTAAATTTGAGCCTTTTTGCAAGAATCTTGCGAGCATCGGCGAAAAATACCCTCTCCTCTATCAAATTTACGCCGGCTTTTAGCGCAAATTTACTACTGTCCTCGACGCAAAAACGCATTACCGCTTCGTCGTTTCCGACGTTTTTTACGTATTTGTTGGCGTACTTTAGGCCCGCTTCGTTTGTGGCGTCAAATACGAGCTCGGCATTTCTAAAGGCGCTTTTAAGCTCGCGGATCAAATTTAAAACCTGCTCGCGCGTAAAATACTGAAACACTCCGCACGCTACGAATAGCGTCAGCAAGCCTTTATCAATGCTTCGCGCCCAAGCCATGTCAAACATATCGCAGCCTATGAGCGCTTCGTTTGGACGCTCGCCAAGCAAAAGCCGCCTAAGCTCTATCACCTCGGGCAAATCTATCTCGTAAAAGGCAGCGTTTAGGGTTTTTAAACGAAAGCAGGCCGTTTCGAGCCCTGCACCTAGATAAACAACGTTGCATTTTGGATATCTTGCGCAAAATTTACGCACGATCCCGTCTATATTGTAGTATCTAGCCGCAGATGCCATGAGCGCGTATTCTGACGATTTTTCTAGCACGGACTCGCAGTTTGTTTGCACGATATTTTCGAGAGACAGAGCCTTTTCGTCGTAAAAATACTCGGGGAAATTTTTAGAAGCGAAAATTCGCGCGCTAAGCGGGATAAATAGCGTCTTTGAAACGGCGGATAAGTCCAAATTTACTCCTTTACCAAGGCGCGCCTTTTAGCGTCAAATTTGACCGAAACCGAAGGCTAAGTTTCTGTCAAATTTACGCCGTAAACGTCTTTAAGGTTTCGTTGTATTTGTTTTCGTCCTCACACTGAATGAGCAGCAAGTCGCCCTCTTCAAACACCGATGAGCCGGTAGGTTTGACGTACTCGCCTTTGCGCTTGATAAGTAGCACCAAAAAGTCGCTAGGAAGCTCGAGCTCGGCTAGGTTTTTGCCCACGACTTCGGAGTCAAAGCGTATGGTGTGCTGGCGTAAAGTGTGGTAAAAGATCGGCAAGTTCGACATCTCGACCTCTTCGGTGACGACCTCTTCTTTGACGCCGCATTTTTGCGCGGCCTTTTCCAGCGTCATACCCTGGATGATGATCGAAACGAACACGACGAAAAATATCGTGTTAAAAATCAGCTCCGAATTTGGCAAATTTGCTCCGAACGGATAGGTCGCAAGTACGATAGGAACGACGCCGCGAAGCCCGACCCACGAGATAAACATCTTTTCTTTGATATTGTACCTAGAGAGCAAAAGCGAGAGAAAAACGCCCATAGGACGCGCGACGAACATGATCCAAAACGCGATCGCCATGCCCGCAAGCGCGACGGCCGGTAGCTGAGATGGATTTACCAAAAGCCCCAGCGTCAAAAAGACGACGATCTGCATCGTCCACGCGATACCATCGTGAAAACCGATCAAATTTTTCTTATGCGCGAACTCTTTTTTATTTATAAACATACCGGCGATATATACGGCAAGAAAGCCGTTGCCGCCGACTTTGCCCGCTAGCACGTATAAAAGCATCACCCAAGCCATCGAAAACACGGGGTAAAGTCCCCAGTACTCAAGCCTGAGGCGGTTAAAAAGCCCGGGCAGCGCGACGCCGAACACATAACCCATCAGCCCGCCTAGTAAAAACTGCTTCACCAGCGTTAGCGCAACATCGGGAACGCTAGGAATCGTGGCTATGGAGATGATTTGTAGCATCGTGACGGTTAAAAAGATCGCCATCGGATCGTTTGATCCGGACTCTAGTTCCAGAAGCGGACGAATGTTGTTTCGCAGCGAAATTTCCTTCGCTCCTAGTATCGCAAACACCGCCGCAGCGTCGGTCGAGGAGATGATAGAGCCAAAAAGCAACGCCTCTAGCCAGTCAAGACCTAGTAGGTATTTTACGAGCACTGCTATCATGCCCGCAGTCAGCACGACGCCAAGAGTCGCTAGGATGATGCCGTTTACCATCACAGGGCGGATAGATTTTAGATTCGTATCCAGTCCGCCCGCGTAAAGTATAAAAATAAGCGCGATAGTGCCCACGTCTTGGGCGATTTGGCGATTGTTAAAATCAAGCCCAAGCAGTCCGTCCGAGCCCGCGAGCATGCCCACGGCCAAAAATACGACTAACGACGGGATACCGAATCTATCTGAAACCTTACTAGAGACGATACAAGCGATAAGTAGGATAGAAAAAAATAATAAAAAAGTTTCTAACATTGTCCCTCATTTGAGTTCAAAGCGGGGCAAATTTAAGGCTAAATTTAGCGCCCTTAAAGCCTCAAATTTGGCGCGTTTTGTAAATAAATTTTACCCGATTTTACCTTTTTAACGGATAAAAAGGATTAATTTTTATCATCGTAAAAGATGAGATCAAAGCTATTTTTGCGCTTTACTAGAGCTTTTTTAGACGGCACGCCGCCCTGCTCCATTTTAGCCAGCTCCTCTTTCATCTGCCTTATCATGACCTCAGACTGCTCGATCTGCTCTTTTAGCTGCAAGATGATATCCACGCCCGCTAAATTTACGCCAAGATCGCGCGTTAGACGCAGTATCATCTTGATGCGGTCCATGTCTTTTTCCGAGTAAAGGCGCATCTTTCCCTCGGTTCTTGATGGCTCTAGTAGCCCCTCGCGCTCGTATTGGCGAAGCGTCTGCGGATGTATGGAGAGCACCTTGGCTACGACGCTTATTAGATAGACCGGTTCTTCGTATTGTTTCATCTTATGCCTCCGGGAGTTTTTGCTTCATGAGTTCGGCTAGCTCGCCGTCTAGGGCATTTACGTCCGGCAAAGACACGCGCACCCTCAAGTACAGATCGCCAAATATCCCGCTTTTTCTATTTTGGACGCCGTATCCTTTGAGCCTGATTTTTTGCCCGGATTTTGAGTTTTCGGCGATTTTTATCGTGACGTCTTTTTTAGGCGTTTTTACGTCTATCTTACCGCCAAACATCATTGTTTTTAGAGGAATCAGTACGTCTTTGTATAGATCGTCGCCGTCTCTTTCGTACTCGTCGCTAGGCGCGATATTTACGGTTAGTATCAGATCTCCGCGTCCGCCGCTACCTTTGCCTTTTATGCGTAGCTTTTCGCCGTCGTTGATTCCGTTTGGGATTTTTATTTTGATGTTTTCGCCGTTAAAATTTATCGAGTGTTCGCCGCCCTTTACCGCTACGTCAAACGGGATAGTTACCTTAGCTCGCGAGTCCAGATCCTCATCGTCATCAAAGCCACTAAATCCGCCCGTCTGCCTAAAACCGCTAAAGCCGCTTCTACTAGAAAATCCGCTAAAGCCACCTCCGCCGAAGATATTTTTTAAAATTTCGTCCAAATTCCCCATGCCCGAGCTGCTCGCAAAGTCATGGAAATTTTGTCCGCCGAACATTGCGTCGCCATGCCTGTCGTACTGCGCGCGTTTTTTTTCGTCGCTTAAAATTTCATACGCGGCGTTTATCTCTTTAAATTTATCCTCCGCGCCCGGGTCTTTGTTGATATCGGGGTGATACTTGCGAGCCAGCCTGCGATAGGCCTTTTTGATCTCGTCGCCGGTGGCCTTTTCGGACACCCCTAACGTTTCGTAAAGACTATTGCTCATGTTATGTCCTTATAGTCAATTAATTTTATAGCGATTATAGCATAAAGGTTTAGCGTATGTCAATCAAGTATAGTAAACGAAACGATTTTAAACGATTTAAATAATAATTAACTTTACGTTGAGCTTAACGCCATATAATCGCGCTTTGAAAAAATTTATCAAAAGGAAAAGCAATGAAAAAGATAATGATATTATCTTTGGCTACTTCTTGCGCGATCTTTGCCGCAAGCATAAACTTTAACGAACCCGCAGAGGATTTTACTAGAATAAATCCGGAATTTAACAAAAACGTCGTCCTGTCCTACAACAGCTCTATCGCAGACGCTAAAAAATCGGTCGTAAATATCTCCACTACAAAAACCGTTAGCAGCAACGTAGCAGATATGAACGATATGTTTAGCGATCCGTTTTTCAAGGACTTTTTCGGATTTCAGTTTAACATCCCTCAAGAAAAACAAAAAAGTAGCTCGCTAGGCTCCGGCGTCGTCATATCTAGCGACGGCTACATCGTGACGAACAACCATGTCGTAGAAGATAGCGACGAGATCGTCGTCACGCTACTAGATAGCGACAAAGAATACAAAGCCAAAATCATCGGCACCGATCCGAAAACCGACCTAGCCATCATAAAAATAGACGCCAAAGAGCTAAAAGCCATACCGTTTGCCGACTCGGCTAAACTAATGGAAGGCGATATCGTATTTGCCATCGGAAATCCTTTCGGCGTGGGCGGCAGTATCACCCAAGGTATAGTTTCAGGCCTAAATAAAGACAATATAGGTCTTAATCAATATGAAAATTTCATCCAAACCGACGCCTCGATAAATCCCGGCAACTCAGGCGGCGCACTAGTCGATAGCCGCGGCTATCTAGTCGGCATAAACTCAGCTATACTTAGCCGCAGCGGCGGAAACAACGGTATCGGCTTTGCCATCCCGTCAAATATGACTAAAGATATCGCCAAAAAACTCATCGAAGACGGCAAGATCGAGCGCGGATATATCGGCGTGATGATAGCAAATCTAAATGAAGAGCAAAAAGAGATCTATAAAAACAAAGAAGGAGCGCTCATTAGCAGCGTAGAAAGCGGCCTTCCTGCCGATGTCGCAGGGCTAAAACGAGGCGACCTCGTTATCAAAATCGACGATAAAGAGATCAAAAACGCAAATGACCTAAAAAATCTCATCGGCTCGCTAGCTCCAAACAAAGAGATCACGCTAACCTACGAACGCTCCGGCAAAATCGAAACTGCCAAGATAAAACTAGCTAACGCTAATGCAAAATCAAACGCCCCTACCGCAAAAAACGGCACAGCGATCGAGGGCCTTAGCGTCACGGCGATCGACGACAATGCAAGATACAAGTACCGCCTAGCTCCAGACGCAGCCGGTATCCTGGTAACCGACGTAAAGGCTGGCTCAAATGCCGAAAAAATCGGCTTTGAAAAAGGCGACATCATCATCCAGATCGCCGAAGAAAATATCAAAAACATGGATGACTTTAACAAAGCCTTAGCAAGCGCAAAAGGCAAAAAGACGCTCGTTTGGGTCAATCGCGGCGGACTTTTCCAAGGTCTTGTTATAAAATAATTTCTACCTTAAGGCGCGGGAAACTGCGCCTTTTCTTTTTAAATTTTTCCAAATTTCATCTTAAATTTGAATCGCCAAATTTGACGCTTTGCTATTTTAAATTTGAACCGGTTAAATTTCTAGTTTCGAATTTAACCAAGCTTAAAAAGCGTCCGTCTACAAGCTGTAAGCGTAGCGTAGCAAAAAGACGAGCCGCAGCCGCCATTAAAATTTTAGTCAAAACTCGCTATAATCCCCCAAAGGACATAAAATGATAAAAATTCTGATGATAGAAGACGATTTAGAGCTGGCTGAAATTTTGACCGAGTTTTTAGCAAAAAGCGATATGGATGTAAAGACTGCGGAGGAGCCGTATATCGGCCTTTCGACGTTAAATGTCGAGAAATTCGACCTCGTGATCTTAGATCTCACGCTGCCGGGACTTGACGGCCTAGAGGTATGCAAAGAGATCCGCAAGCGCCACGACGTACCCATCATCATCTCAAGCGCGCGCCACGATATCACGGACAAAGTAAACGCCCTAGATAACGGCGCGGACGACTATCTGCCAAAGCCCTACGACCCGCAGGAGCTGCTAGCTCGTATCAAAAGCCACCTGCGCCGCCAAAGCGCGGTAGCGGGCGCAAATTTAAGCGGCGCAAAGGAGCCTGCGCGCGAGAAAGATATTGCGGTAGACGACTTTAAACACGTCATCACGCTAAAAGGCGAGCCGTTAAATTTGACCGCGGCGGAGTACGACATCCTAAAATACATGCTCCAAAAAGAAGGCGGCGCGATCACTCGCGAGGAGTTTATCTACAACTGCGCGAGCATCAGCGAGGACTCGACGAACAAGAGCATCGACGTTATCATCGGGCGCATCAGAGGCAAGCTAGGCGACGATCCGAAAGAGCCAAAATACATCCACGCCATCCGCGGCATCGGCTACAAGCTAATGCAGTAAATTTTAAAGCCCGCAAATGAAACGCTCATCGGTTTTTTACACTATCACTTTTATCTTTGCGCTTGCGCTTACGAGCATATTTCTCGCGTTTTTGTGGTTGATGGACTACGACAAGCAAAACTACGCACGCGAGCTAAACGCCAAGTACTCTACGATCGCTAGAAATCAGCTCTTTTTGATGAGCGGTATCATAAACGAAAAAGAGTACGAGCGGCAAACGGGCGACTTTAAGATGCCTGAGATCACGAACGAGCGGCAAAAAGAGGAGATCCTGGCAAACGCTACGGTGCTTGAAGAGATATCCGCAGATATCGGCTCCAGCGCTATCATGATCTATCAAAATCACCACTACCTCAAAGTCCAACACGTGGATAAAGTGCTGCTTTTAAAGGATAACGACTACCAGCCATACCGCTACGACATCATCAAGATTATCTTTTCGTTAGTCGCGATCATACTTCTTTCCGCTTACGTTTTTGTTATCAGGAAGCTAAAACCGCTAAGAAAACTAAAGCGCCAGATAGCTAAATTTGCCGCGGGCGAGATCGATGAAGTACAAAACGTCAGCAGCGGTAATGACGAAATTTCCGAGGTTGCGGAGGCATTTTACGACGCGGTTTGTCAGATCAAAAATTTAAACGCGTCGCGCAAGCTGTTTTTAAGAAATATAATGCACGAACTAAAAACCCCGATCACCAAAGGCCGCCTCGCCGCCGAAATGATCGAAAAGAGCAAAAACCAAGAGCGACTCGTGTCGGTGTTTATAAAACTCGAAAATCTCATAAATGAATTTGCCGCCGTCGAGCAAGTCACCTCAAGCATCGCGCTAAATAACACTAAAATTTGCCGTATCGACGACGTCATCGACGAGGCTCTGGATATCGCGATGGTTGATCCCGGGCAGGTCACCATTAGCAAGCTAGAGGACGTGAACCTAAATGCGGACTTTAAGCTGCTAGCTATCGCCGCAAAAAACATGATCGATAATGCGCTAAAATACTCCCCAAACAAGCACGTAAATATAACTATCACGCGCGAGTCGATAAAATTTATAAACGAAGGCGAGCGGCTTTCAAAGGAGCTGCGCCACTATGTCGAGCCATTTACCAAGGGTGAAAGCGCGCAAAAGAGCTTCGGTCTGGGGCTCTACATCGTAGAAAACATAATCAAAGCCCATAGGCTAACTCTAAGCTACGAATACAAAAACGGGCTAAACGTATTTAGCTTTGAAAACCTGCAAAATATCGTGGCGTAAAAGTAAATTTGAGCGTTTTATAAAATTTGCGATGTGCGAGTAAATTTGAGCTGAAATTTGAAGCAAATCGCTTTTTACTTAAATTTTAAAATTCGGCATATCGTTGCGACTGACTAAACGCCAAATTTTGAGCCGTAAATTTGTCGCTTGTTTTAAATTTGCATATGGTTAAATTTAGCGCTCCTCGCTACTCATAATAAAAAGACTTTACGGGCGAAATTTAGCCCCGCCTTTTCGCACAGCGCATAAAAATCGACCTCGCCGCCGCGAGATTTAAACTCAAAATAGCACTCGTAAAGCTTTACTAAGTATTCAAATTCCAAATTTAGCCGCGCGCTTATCTCGTGCTTTTCTCTTACGTTGCGAGCTTCGCGGATTAGCCGCTCATAGCGTGCGCTCTCTATCAGACAAAGCGGTGCGCGCCCCAATCCAGCGTATCAAGTAGCATGCAAAAGTACAGCTCCACGGTTCGCGCGTCGCAGCGCTCATGACGGTATGCGCGGCGCAAAAGATCATTCTTATCAAGCTCTCCTAATCCATGCGCGCAGATCCGATACGCCCAGCGCAGATGCGGCATTTGGCCTGCAATGCAGCGATTTTTTAGATACTCGCCGACTAGCTCGCCAAGCCGAAACGGTAGCTCGCCGTTGCCGCGGTTTTTTATATTTTTTAGCTCGCTTTTGCTTTCGTCTAAAATTTCGCAGCAGAGTTCACCCAGCGCGTAGTCCCGCTCCGCCTCGCTAAACTCGCTTTTAAATTTACATACGGCGCCCTTTAGATACTCGTTTGCCCGCTTTTTTAGCCCTGTATCGTAGAGCCTTAAGTACTCGCAAAGCTCAAATTTTAGCCGCCTAAAAGCGTCCGTTTGCATTTAGCTCCTTTGCCTGCGTAAATTTTGCGCGTGAAAACCGCGACCTTGCCGCGCTCAAACGCAACCTGCCGTCCGGCTAGATACAGCTTAAAATGGAGCTTTAAAAAGTCCTCCCGCGGCTTTTGCGCATAGTTTGGATACTGCAAATACGCAGGTAGCAGATGGTCGCAACCAACCAAGTAGTACGCCTCGCCGAGCACCGATAGCTTCGCATCGAGTTTCGGTGAATCTATCATCCACTCGCCTCGTATACGGCGTCTGTAAGCTCGTGCTCATTCCCTCTAAAATCAAAACTTTCCTGCATGCGAGCGGATTTGATTTCGCCAAGCATCCTTAAAAGCTCGTCATCGCCGAGAAACTCGGCAAAAATTTTAAATTTCGAACGTACGCTAAGGCTAGACTCTTGAGCCTTTCATCATCAAAATTAGCCGTCTCGGGCAGGCAAAAGCACCAGGGCACCGCACCCTAATCAAACACCTCCCGCGTCTGCTGTACCGTGCCTGCATAGATCGGCATTATGGATGCTTGCAGCTCGGAGCAGTTTTGCAGCGGCGCAAACACCGCCCGCGCACCCACGCCGTCAGGCATAAAACACTGAAAAAGCCCGTAAAGCTTATCCTACAAATCGATCTCATCGCAATCTAAATCAATATCCAGTCCCGCCGCCTCGGCAATGCGACTAGTGTACTCGAAATTCGTCATTTTTCTGCCAAATTTGAATTAAATTTTAGGCATTATACCTTAATATAATTCATTTCAAAACGGCATTAAAATTTAGCTAAAGAGCAAGTCGTGGCGCTTGTCTGCAAAGCGCAAACGCCAGCTTGTCGCACTCTTAAATGAGTGCATGACGGCGTACGACACATAATAGTCGTCAAACCGTATAGATATGAAAAAACTTGTAAAAATAGGAGCATAAATTTAGCACAAGTGCCGACCGCAAGCGTAGCCGCCTCAATGTCGTGAGCAAATTTAACAGCCGTCACAGCAGGACAAAATACAAATAAATCTACAAGCGCGGCTTGCTTTCAGATGCTTTGTACGATATAAAATTTCGGGTTTGGCGGGCGAATCTAGTGCTGACGGAGGCGTTAAATTTAAGAAATTTACGCTTACGAGAATAAAATCAATAAAGAGAAATTGTGGAAAATTAGAAAGAAAATAAACTTAAAGCGGCGCGTTTATATGCAAAAAAAATTGCCCGCTTTAAGTAAAAATCAAAAATACATAAGAGTCAAACGCAATCCAAACGGCAAATTTAGCATATAAGCGTTTCGCTAAAATCCGATTTTACTCATTCCTGAGCGTTTCAAGCACGTTTATCTGAGCGGCTTTTTTGGCCGGATAAAACGACGAAAACGCCACGATGACGATAGCTCCGACTAAGATCATAGCAAGATCTAGCAAGGATAGCTCCATAGGAAGCTTTGCGCTGCCGTAGACGTCGGCCGGCAAATTTACGATATCAAAGCTGCCGAGCAACCACACTCCAAAGAGCCCGAGCACGAGCCCAAACACTATCCCGCCCCCGCCTATCGTAGCGCCGAGAGCAAAAAAGCTCTTTTTTATCTCGGCCTTGCTAGCGCCCAGCGAGAGTAGTAGCGCGATCTCTTGGCGGCGGTTCATGACGGTCATAAGTAGCGAGCTTACGATATTTAGCGAGGCGACTAGGATGATGAGCATCAAAACGATGAAAAGCGCGCGCTTTTCGAGCGCCAAGGCGGAGAAAAAGTTGCCGTTTTGCTGCCACCAGCCGATAGCTTTTTGCCCTAGACGTAGCTCGCGCGAGATCTTTTCGATATCGGCGAACGGATCGTTTGAAAACACGTGTATGCCGTCAAATTTACCCTCGTCGTACTCAAGTATCTTGCGCAGCGCCTCGACGCTCGTGTATAGATAACTTTTATCGTAGGCCACTAGCCCCGAGCTAAACGAGCTCACGACGTCAAAGCGCTTCATTTTGGGCGTCAGCGCGAAGCCGCTCGGGTCGTTTTTGGTAAAAATGAGCGTGAGTTTGTCGTTTTCGTTTATCATCATCTCATTTTTGACGCCTTGTCCGACGAGCAGGCCGTATCCGTCTAGCTCGCGGTCACCAAGACCGGCTGCCACGACCGAGTTTATCTGCTTTTCGTCGGGCGAATTTACGCCAAAAAGCAATCCGCCCTCGAAGCTGTTTGCCCCCTTTATGATAACTTGACTCATGATATACGGGCTAAATTTGAGGTTTGGAAACTTCTGTTTTAGCTCGCTAACGTCGCTCTCGTCGATGTTGCCGCGGATAGCGGAGAGGATCGTGATCGGGTAGTTCATAGTAAAAAGTTTGCGCTCAAACTCCTTGTCAAAGCCGTTCATGATCGCCATCGCAACGATGAGCACCATGAGCCCGACGCCCACACCTAGAAACGCTAGCAGCGCCGAAAGCATAATAAACGGCTGGGTTTTGTCAAACCGTAGATATTTGAAAAGTAGATATTTGGTTAGGCTCATTTGTTTTTCCGTTGTTTTAAATTTGGGCTTTGGCTTGCTCGCTATTTTTGCGTCGCTTGGTCTTATTTTAAATTTGCGCCGAGCGCGAGCTAAAATTCAAATTTGAATATCCGTGCAAATTTGACGTCAAATTTTAAAACCGCTTGCAAAGGCTAGGCGCATTAAATTTACGACTTCGCGCCGCTATAAAAACGGCGACGAATTTAAATGCTAAATTTAGCAAGCCGCCGCCAAAACGCCAAAGCTAAATTTTATCCCAATCCTCCGCAAAAGCTCCTTTTTTAGGGCCGCTCTTGCCGTGGCAGTCTTTGTACTTTTTACCGCTTCCGCACGGGCACGGGTCGTTTCTAGATACTTTTTTGCCGGGCTTTTCTTCACTCTCGGACGCGCTGGCGGCTTCGCTGTCTTGCGCTTCTTGCGGCGTAGACTCGGCAGGCTCGGAGAAGCTTAGGCGCACGGCCGTTAGCAGCTTGATGCTTTCAAATTTGATGCGGCTAACGAGCTCCATAAAGAGATTAAAGCTCTCTTTTTTATACTCGGTGAGCGGATCTTTTTGGTTGTAGCCGCGCAGTCCGATGCCGGTTTTTAGGATATCCATCTGATATAGATGCTCGCGCCAAGCAGTATCTAGCACTTGTAGGCAAAGCACCTTTTCTAGGTATTTGCGCTGACCCTCGCCTATTACGCCCATTTTTTCTTCATAGTCAGCCTCAAATTTAGCCGTTATCTTCTCGGCAAGCTCGGCGTAGTCGAGATCTTTTAGCTCGTCAGGCTGCATTAGCGCGCCGTTTGAGATTATCACGGAGCCTAGTTTTTCGAGGTTATACTCGCTCTTTGGCTCGCCTGCGTAAATTTCAGCCTGGGCTAGCAAGTGCTCGACAAACTCGGCGCGATTTTGTTTGATCTTTTCGCCGACTTCAAAATTCGGATCAAGTAGCTCGTTTCTAAATTTATATACGGTTTTTCGCTGCTCGTTTGCGACGTCGTCGTACTCAAGGATGTGCTTTCGCGCTTCAAAGTGCAGGCTCTCGACCTTTTTTTGCGCATTTTCGACGGCTCTAGTGACCATTTTAGAGTCGATGCTTTCGCCCTCTTCGATACCAAGGCGCGTCATTATCGCCTTTATGCGGTCACTACCGAATATTCGAAGTAGATTATCCTCAAGGCTTAGATAAAAGCGGCTCACCCCCGGATCGCCCTGACGTCCCGAGCGGCCTCGCAGCTGGTTGTCGATACGGCGGCTTTCGTGCCTTTCGGTACCGATGATGTATAGACCGCCTAGGTTTCGCACCTCGTCGTCGATGCGGATATCTACGCCGCGTCCGGCCATATTCGTCGCGATCGTAACCGCGCCACGAGCGCCGGCTTGAGCGATGATCTCGGCCTCTTTTTCGTGATTTTTAGCGTTTAGCACGGAGTGCGGGATCTTTTCTTTTACGAGTAAGCTATGCAACTTTTCGCTCTTTTCGATCGAGGCGGTACCCACGAGTACAGGCTGACCGCGGTCGTGAGCCTTTTTGATCTCGTCGATCACGGCTTTAAATTTCTCGTTTTCCGTTTTATAGATGAGATCGTTGTTGTCTTTTCTGATTACCGGCACGTTTGTCGGGATCGAAACGACGTCAAGCTTGTAAATTTGCGAAAACTCGGTCGCCTCCGTCTGCGCCGTACCCGTCATGCCCGATAGTTTTTTGTAAAGCCTAAAGTAGTTTTGAAATGTAATATCGGCTAGAGTTTGGCTCTCCTCTTGGATCTTTACGCCCTCTTTAGCCTCGAGCGCTTGGTGCAAACCCTCGCTAAATCTTCGTCCTTCGCTAAGACGCCCCGTAAATTCGTCGACGATGACGACTTGGCCTTCGCGAACGACGTAGTGAACGTCTTTTTCAAAGAGATTGTGCGCTTTTAGAGCTTGGTCTAGGTGGTGACTCAAAATCGCGTTTTCCATGTCGTAGAGATTTGCCACGCCAAAGAGCTTTTCGGCCTTTGAGATGCCTTCTTCGGTGATAGCTATCGTGCGGTTTTTCTCATCGACGGTAAAGTCGCCCGTGGCCTTTTCTTGCGGAGTCGCAGGCGGTTCGCCGCGCTTCATCTGGCGCGCGACCTCGTTTGCTTTGATGTAGCCGTCTAGCGTGCGGTTTGTAGGACCAGAGATGATGAGCGGCGTTCTAGCCTCGTCGATGAGGATACTATCGACCTCGTCCACGATGACGAAGTTATGCTCTCTTTGCACCTTGTCTTTGAAATCCATTTTCATATTGTCGCGTAGGTAGTCAAAGCCGAATTCGTTATTCGTACCGTACGTGATATCGCTGTCGTATGCGGCCTTGCGCGCCGAGTCGTCGTATTCGCCGCCTAGTATCACGCCGACGCTAAGGCCTAGAAATTTATAAATTTCGCCCATTTGCGTCGCGTCGCGTTTGGCGAGGTAGTCGTTTACGGTCACGACGTGCACGCCCTTGCCGCTCATCGCGTTTAGCACGACGGGTAGGCTTGCTACGAGGGTTTTACCTTCGCCCGTTTTCATCTCGGCGATCTTGCCGTCGTTTAGTACCATGCCGCCGATTAGCTGAACGTCGAAATGGCGCATATTTAGCGTCCTTTTACCGACCTCGCGCACGATGGCGAACACGTCGTCCAGCAGCTCGTCCTGGCTCTTTTCGCCGTTTTGCACCTGCGCTTTAAATTCGTTAAATTTAGCCTTCAGTTCATCGTCGCTCATCGCTTGATACTTGCTCTCGAGCGAGTTTATGTAGGCGACTCGTTTGAAATATTTTTTTACTTCCCTGTCGTTTTTCGTGCCGAATACCTTCTGCATAAACGCCGTTATCATTTTTAGCCTTTTTAAATTTTGTTAAAGCTTGGATTTTAACATTTTATTATTTAAACTTAGCTAGAATTTCGCCCGATAAAGGAAAATATATGAAAAAAATTTTAGCATTTTTGCTCTTTTGCGCCTCGGCTTTCGCAGTTACGTTAAATTTCGTCACGCTTCAAAGCGACTTCGTGCAAACCATCACTAGCGAGAACGAAACGGTCGATTATTTCGGTAAATTTTACGCAAAAAGTAACAACCGTGCCTACTGGATCTACGAGCGTCCGACGCCTAAAAAAATCTACTTTGATAAAAATCGTGTCGTCGTGATCGAGGATGCGCTAGAGCAAGCGATCATCTCAAAATTTGAAAAGGCGCCGAATTTGATCGACGTCGTTAGAAACGCGGTTAAGATCACAGATACGCTTTATAAGGCCAAATACGACGGCGTGGAGTATCTAATCACCGTCAAAAACTACATCCCGACAAGGATCGACTACGAGGATAAGCTCGGCAACAAGATCAAAATCACGTTAAGCAATACGAAAAAGGATTTTAAGATAAGCGATGATTTGCTGACGCCGGTGATACCGTCGTATTATGATGTCATAAACCAATAAATTTTTAGATTTGCAGCTTGTCTCGCGAGTGCTTTTTACGGAGTTTGTAAAATTTTGGCTCGATGAACTACATGTTCTATCTTCGCCAAAATTTTACCGCACAACCCTAAAAATCATCTCGCGATACTTTGCCTTATCGTTTTACACTCAAAGTTTAAAAACTCAAATTTAATCAAATTTACAAATTTAGCCTCAAAATTTTATTCGCCAAGACCCGCATCTTGAAAATACAAATTTGACAAACAAAAATTAGTTTCTAAACCCCAGCGACGCTTTGCTCGTAGAGCAAAGCTATGTCGCCACCTTGAACGTGCAGTGGGGTTAGAGAGGGCTTGGGAGAGGAAGGGGCGACGCTTCGTAAGTAGAATCCCCTTCCTCTCCCGAAAGAAAAAAGAAAAAGCTTAAATTTTACAAATTTGACTTTAAATTTGAACGTAAAATGATAAGGCAAACTGTTTTTTGGTCAGACGAAGCAGCGGCGATCGAGGCGAGGGATCGGACTAGTCGTCCGTGACCGAAGCCGACTGAGTCGGTAACGAAGTATGGCGGAAAAAGACAAGCCCTCGTTATTAAATTTACCGCTCTCCGAAGTCTTTGCCAAAATCATCTATCTGATTTAAGTCCATCGGTTTTAGCTGATTTTTGTTTCCTCGCAATATATCCTCGACTTGCTCTTTTTGCGATCTTTTTGAGCCCGTAGTTTTGACGTTTTTTAGCGCTTCAAGCAGCTCTTCGATATTTGGTTCGCGCACGGTTTTTAGAGAGATGATGAGCACCTCGTCGATATCTACCGAGTGCTTTTTGGCGGTGTATTTAGCTAGCGTATCTTTAAATTTTTCCTTGCCGAGCGAGGTTAGCAGATCCTCGACGTAAAAGCTACCGATAACGACGTTTAGTGCGTCAAGCACGTATGCTTCGTTATCCGCGACGTCACGCCCCTCTAGACGTAGGCTCACGCTTACTTTTTTGATCGAGTTTTTGGCGTCTCTGGAGTATAGATCGGTTTCAAAATTATCGATATTTAACGTCTCGGCAAAGGCCATAACCGCGGCAAAAGCCAGCGCAAAAATCTTTTTCATACGTCTTCCTTAATGTTTTCAAATTTGTTTTCAAGATAGAATTTCTCGACCTCTTCGTCTATTTTAACGACGCTTTGCAAATACTCTCTAAACGGCCGACTTTTGCCGTAAAATATCTTCAGTTTTTTGGGATCTATCGCCCGCGATAGCGCGACGTAGAGCTGCCCGTTGGCAAAGATATGATTTAGGTCGCAAACTAAATTTTCGATGCTCATGCCTTGGGATTTATGGATCGTGATCGCGTAGGCTAGCTTTAGAGGAAACTGGGTTAAAGACGCCCTCGCGCGCTCTTCTAGATGCTCGCCCTCCATCACGAACTCGCTCATATCAAATCTCGCGCGCTCCACCTCTACGATCTCGCCGTTAGCTTTTTGCACGATGACGCTTTTTATCTCGCCGCCTTCTTTTAAAATTTGCATTATCTGTCCGCGCTCGCCGTTATAGTACTCGCCCCATTTATTTACGGTAAATATAACTTTCGCACCGATTTTTATGTTTAAAATTTCAGGCGCGTAGAGGTTTGCGATCCAGCGATCCAGCGCGTTTTCGTTTAAATTTTCATCGTAAATTTCCACTAGCGCCTCGGCTCTTTCAAGCTGCGCGGGTAGTTTAGAGAGCATCTTGTTATTTAGCTCATCCGCTTCGTAGTTACGCCCAAAAAGCACGCTCGTATCGTCATCTACCTGCACGCTTGGCACGAGTAAATTTTCGATATAGGCAAACACCTCTTCGCTAAGTCGTCCGACGCGAAGCATGGATAAAATATCGTAAAATTTCTTATCCTTCGTGCGTTTTGATACGACCAGTTCGATATTTTTAAACTCAAATTCATGCCACGAGCTAGAGTTAAAAGCGTAAAGAAATTTAAACAGCGAGTTGCCGTCATCGCCGTTTTTTCGCACGGGCGGCAGCTGATAAAAGTCGCCCACGAGCATCACGCGCCCGACGAATCGCGAGCTCATCAAGCGGTAATAAATCATATCCATCAGCCCCGCGCTGATCATAGAGATCTCGTCTATCACGATGAGATCGCATACGTCGAGCATCTTTTTTAGTTCGCCGAGCTTTCCGCGCTGTTTGCGGTCGTAGTCGCGTAGTTCCTCAAGGTTTGAGCAAATGCCGAATTTAAAAAAGCTATGTACGCTCACTCCGCCGACATTTACCGCCGCGATGCCGGTGCTACCGAGTACGACGACGTTTTTTAGCTCGCTTTTATAGTGCTTGATGACCGCTTGCGTGAGGTGGCTTTTGCCCACGCCGCCGCGCCCGGTGAGAAAAACGTTTGATTTTTTTAGTATATCTAACAGCTGGTTTAACACAAATTTCCCTATTTTTTGTAAAATTATAGCTTATTTTTAAGGAGCGAGATTGAAATTTGATAAATTTATACTTTCTACGGCGGTAGCTATAGCGATGCTAGGCGGCTGCGTATCGCCAAAAGATACCCGGGATGCGGTAAATTTACCGGGTCAAGGCGCTAACGCGGCGTCAGCATACGATATGCCCGAGGAGAGCGCGGACGAAAATTTAGGCCACATCAGCTATCTGGAATTTGACGTCGATCAAAATGCAAATGCGCTACCGATACTGCCTTTTGAGGCGCAGAGTAGCGGCGAAACGCTACTACAAAAACGCTTTAACGCGCTTGATCTAAAAGTGCCGACAATAGCTGCAAAAGACGCCTTTTGGGCGCTAGAGTACTATAAAAATACGTCAAAAAGGCAGTACTTTTTCTCAAATATGCGCAAAGTCCCAAACGAGTGGTTTGAAAAAGTGCGCAAAAACGCGAGCGTAGAGAGCTTCGGCAAGGTTTCTTTGCCTGCGGTAACGACGGCAAACGCGAGTCTGCGAAACCTGCCGACCGACGAGGCCGTACTCTACAATCCCGTACGCGCGGGCGAAGGGCTGCCGTTTGACTACGCTCAGCTCTCTTTCGTTTCGATCGGTTATCCGCTTTACGTTTCGCACTTTTCGGCCGACGGAGCGTGGGCGTTTGTGGGTAGCGATGCGGCCTGGGGCTGGATAAAATCGACCGAAATCAAAATTTTAAGCGCAGACGCCGTGCAGGAGCTAAAAAACTCTAAATTTTTAAGCATCGTCAAAGACGAAGAGCCCGTCTATGACAAAAACGGCAATTTTTTATTTTACGGACGCATAGGCGCGATTTTGCCCTTTCAAAGCGAGGATCAGTTTAAATTTTACGGCAAAATCCAAACCCAAAGCGGGCTAAAAAACTACGAGATCTCAAAACAAAGCGCAAGCCGCTTTCCTCTTAAATTTAGCGACGAAAACGTAAGGGCGCTGGCGTCATCGCTGCTCGGGCAAAGCTACGGCTGGGGCGGATTCGGCGGCAAGCGCGACTGCTCGCTGTTTTTGCAGGATTTCCTCGGTAGCTTTGGCGTGTGGCTACCGCGAAACTCAAAGGCGCAAGGTCAAATCGGCAAGGTCGTAAACCTAGCAAATTTAAGCGCGGAAGAAAAACTAAATGTCATCAAAACGCAAGCCGTGCCGTATAGAACGCTATTTCACATGAACGGGCACATCATGCTCTACGCGGGCCTACGCGAAAACGAACCGCTCGCCGTGCACGACGTCTGGGGTATCCGCACGAAAGATAACGGCAGAGCCATGATCGGCGGAGTGGCGATCACGACGCTAAAAATCGGCTCGGACGTAGCAGACATCGATCCAAAACGCTTGTTGGTCTCGCGGATAAATTCGATGAATACCTTTGAAGTGGCTAGCGGCGAGGAGGCGTCGCTCGCGAAAAAATCGGCAATCGAAAAAGCTTACGGCGTGAAAATAGTCGGCAACGAGGTGATTTTTACGGACGGCAGCAAGGTTATATTTGACGACGGCGAGGTAAAGGACACGGCGCATCTGCTAAATCTAGCCGACGTAGAGGATACTTTTGCGCAGCCTTATCCGCTATTTAAGCCTCTATCGCTACCTAACAATGACGCGGGCAGATACCGAAACTACGAGCTTTTGGATAAAATTTACGGCGCGAGCGAGGCGGAAGTGAAGGCAAATTTAACCGATGTCGTTTGGCTAAAAAATCACGGCGGCAAAACGCTTAAATTTAACTCCAAAAACAGCGCAGCAACCGCCTTGCAAGCCGTTTCAAACGAGCTTGACGCACTAGCCCTGCAAAAGCCCGAGTTGCTAAAATTTATCGATAACCCGTCAGGCACGTTTAACTGGCGCGTGATCGAGGGCACCAAGCGCAAGAGCGCGCACTCCTACGGCATCGCGATCGACATAAATACCGACAAGAGCGACTACTGGCGCTGGAGCAAGGACGGTAGCTACCGCAATCAAATCCCCGAGGAGATCGTGCGCGTATTTGAAAAGCACGGCTTCATCTGGGGCGGGCGCTGGGTGAGCTTTGATACGATGCACTTCGAGTATAGGCCGGAGTTTGGGCATCTAAGATAAATTTTACGGTGCTTTTAACGATAAATTTGGGCAAATTGGGCCCCAATTTATCGTTATTTTTTGGCTGGCAGCTAGGCGTCACTGTCCGTTAAAAATTTAAGCTCCGATCAAGAAGGCGCGAATAAATTTTGCTTTGCCGCTTTTTGGCGCAAAATTTAAGCCAAACAATATCAAAAATCTATCGCTTCGGTGGCAAATTTGAGCTAAATCGGGCTTAGACTTGCCGTCAAATTCGGCTAAATTTTTAGTAAAAGCTGGATTAAATTCGGCGGTTTGATTTTGGCGAGCGTGGCATTTTCGCATTTACGTATTTTTGATATTCGGCGAAAATTTGCAAGCGATTGCAAGAGGCTTGTTACCCTTTTGCGGTTTGTAAATTTAGCTTTAGTATAGGCTGGGCGGTTAAATTTGACGCCGAAGCGACGCGGTCTTGGTTTGGCCTACGTTTTATGATTTTTATAGTTCGTAAATTTTGCGCAAGCATGGCGGATGACGATAAAATTTGACCCGCCGTTTTTTAAATTTAGGGCGGCGATTTGCCGTCGTCGATATTTTTACCGTTTTTACAAATTTTACACCGCTTGTAAATTTGCTTCCATTCTTGCTGTTTGTTTTACGGCTACGTTTTGCTTACCGAATTCGACTACGATTTGATTGTGCCAAGCCTAAAGGATCCGAAAATCTTACCGAAAAATTTAGATAAAATTTCAAGCGGTAATTTTTCCAAAGTCGCGCTTGAAATTTGATACGCACAAATTTGTAATAATGTTTCGCCGCTCGCCATCAACCTGATTCTAGCTACTAAATTTTCCCACCTTATATTACCGCAATCTCGATGCTTTTACTTACAAATACCTCTTGCAGCTTGCTTTCAAACATCCGCTTGATCTCGCTTTCAAGCACGCAGTTACCCTCTCGCTCGAGGCGGCAGATCACGTTCCCTTCTTCGCCTGCGCTTAGGCAGACGCAGTTAAAATAACTCTTATCCGAAGCATTGTCCGAGACAAGGTAAACAAGCCCGCCTTCAGGGATAAAATTTCCCTCCTCAATCCCGCACGGCGTGGACATTATCTTTATCGCCGCTCCGGCGTAAAATTTCGCGCCGTCTGCAATATCTTTAACGTTTATCCACATGGCCATTTTACGCTTCTTTTTCTAGATTTAGCTCCACGAGCGCGCTCTCGCCGACGATGCGAACGCCTAGCTTTTTTAGCGCCGCCGCGGTTAGACCGTCGCCGCTAACGAGCCGCCCGGTAAAGCTTCCGTCGTAGATCTCGCCACTTCCGCAGCTTGGGCTTCGCTCTTTTAAAATAGCGATTTTACAGCCGTTTTCTCGGGCGATATCGGCGCAAATTTGTGCACCCAAAAGAAACTCATCCGTCACGTCGCGGCCACTAAATTTAGTTAGCACTCGTCCGTTTGAGCAAATTTCGGCAGGTTCGCGCGGGGTCGCTAGTCCGCCCAGATACTCCGGACAAACGACGATTAGCTCGTAAATTTGTCTAAGTTTTGCAAGCTCGCCTGCGCAAATCGCGTCTGCGTTATTGCCGCCGTTATATTTGCAGTTTTCGCCGAGCAGACAGGCGCTGATTAAAATTTTGGGTTTATTTTTCATAGTTGGTTCCAAATTTGATAGTTCGGCAAGCGTTATTTCGCTCAAAATTTACTAACGCTTCGGACGGCAAATTTAAAACGTTCGTCAAATTTGCCGTCAAATTTAGCCGAATTTGAGCCGACTCGCACAAATATAAAGCCGGCCCAAAACGTCAAATTTTAGCTTAAAGCCCGGCCTCTTTTTTGATCTTATCTATATACATTTGCCTTAGCATCGGCACGTATTTGCCGACTTTACCGCCGTTTATCGGCTTGCCGTCGGCCTTGACGACGGGCAGTAGCGGTAGTGTCGCAGCCGAGATAAACACCTCGTCGGCTTCGTAAACGTCTTGCATCGTAAACGGTCGCTGTCTGATCTCTAGCCCCGCCTTTTCGGCAAAACCAAGGATCACTTTGCGGCGGATGCCCGGCAAAATCTCGTTTGAGAGCGGTTTGGTTATGAGGACGTTATCTTTTATGATAAACGCAGACGAGCTAGTAGCCTCGGTCACAAAGCCGTTTTCGACCATGAAGCCCTCGTAGGCGCCGGCTTTTACGGCTTGTTCTTTGGCGTAGCACTGCGCCAAAAGCGAGATGGACTTGATGTCGCGGCGCTTCCAGCGGATATCCTCGACGCTAACGACCTCGATGCCGGTCGCGGCGTCAGGGTTTGCGACGATATCTTTTTCGTAGCAAAAGACGAAACAAGTCGGCTTTAAGCCTTTTATAAATTTAAAATCCCTATCGGCGACGCCGCGAGTGATCTGCATGTAAACGCCGCCTTCTTTTAGGTTGTTCCGCCAAACGACTTCCTCTAAAACGCCCTGAAAATCGCTCTTTGAAAGCGGCAAGCTTAACTCGATCGCAGCTAGGCTCCTCTCAAATCTCTCCCAAAAATCCTCCCTATCCACGAGCCGTCCGTTTAGCACCGGCACGACCTCGTATATGCCGTCGCCAAAGATAAATCCGCGGTCAAATGCGCTAACTTTAGCCACCGCCGCGTCAATAAATTCGCCGTTTAGATATACTATTCCGTTCATTTTTTCTCCTTAAAATTTAAGTAATTTTAGCTCAAATACTCTTAAAAAAGCGTTGCCTTAAGTCCAAATTTTAGCTTGGATTACGAAGTTTTTGATATAATTGGGGCTAAATTTAAGGACAATCAGAAAAATGAAAAATAACGCGTTAAAAAATTTGATCCTAGAAAATATCTTCGTTATATCGAAGCAACCCGTGTTGTTTCGCGATCTACTCGAAGCAAACTGCCTTTTTAACGAAGGCATGTTAGTAGATCCGGCCAAGCTAAATTTTAAATTTCGCTACGCAAGAACTTACCTTGTTTACGGCCTTTTGTGCTTCTTCGTGTTTTTTGTTTTGCTGCTTTTGACGCATCATATTTTTACTAAGCTTGACTTTCACCTCTCGATCGTTAGCGCGGTGGTGGGCACTTCGGCCGTTTTTATCGGCTTTGATATGTTTAAAATTTGGGCGAGAAAAGCTGTGAGTAAAGAGCTCATAAAAAAGGCTTGGAGCGTGCATTTTCCGTATTTTAGCTACGAAAAATACTCCACCAAAGTCGAGATGATCTACAACGAAGCGGTAAAAAACGAAATCCCGCGCAAGGACCTGGAGCAGTACGTCCTAGAGCGCCTAGTCGCGCAGTCTGAGGCCGGGGTTTAGTTATTGCAAAATAAGCGGGTCTAAAATTTGATTTTTGTATTTCATTCGCTCGAGTTTCAAGCGAAGCTCTCTGTTTTCTTCGAGCAAGACGTCGCGTTTGCCGCTTAGATCGCCGATTTCGCGACTGATGTAATAAATTTGATTCGTGATGTAAATTTTAGGTAAAAACAAAGCAAGCGCGATAAAAAGCCCGAGATACGCCGTCGCTAGCGTTTTGTAGTCTAAATTTCGTTCCTTTTTTTGCTCGCCGCCGCTAAACTCTAAAACCTCGTTTTTATCTTGCATTTTTACCTCTTGAAATTTTAAAAATCCTCATTTTCGCACAGCTTGAGCGCGGATTTGCCTTGATCTCGGCAGCACACGGCGTTACCGCTTTTTTGCTAACGATTTTACCCAGCGCGTTATTCCCTCCGCACATGCATCTAAGGGCCTGCGGCGGACAAATACAGCTTTGCGCCCACTGCCTAAATTTATTTTTTACGATACGATCTTCTAGCGAATGAAAGCTGATTATCGCCACAGCGCACTCGTCGATCTGCGAATCCTCGATGCTTTGTAGCAAATTTTGCAGCTCTCCAAGCTCGTTGTTTACCTCTATCCTTATCGCCTGAAAAGCTAACGTCGCCGCACTAACGCTACGTCCGTTTATGCCCTTTAGCCCGATTATTTGCGCGAGGCGTTCGGCGCTTTTTATCTCGCCGTTTTGCCTGGCTTCTACTATTTTAGCGGCAAATTTGGCGGGATTTGGTAGCTCGCCATAGCTCTCAAATATACGCTCCAGCTCTTTTGCGCTGTAAGAATTTACGACGTCGTAAGCCGAAAATTTAGCCTGCGCGTCCATCCGCATATCTAAATTTTCGCTTTTTAAGCCAAATCCTCGCTCGTTTTTATCTAGCTGTAACGACGAAACGCCGATGTCGGCTAGGATACCGCGAATTTGACCTTGCTCTACTTTGCCCAAAATTTCTAAAAATTTACTTTTAAAATTTTGTGCTTTTTGACAAATTTTTTTTAGTTTTTCGGTGCTAATTTTGATCGTTTCTTCGTCTTGATCGCAGGCTATAAATTTTACTTTTTGTTTTTGCTCAAAAATCGCGCTGGAATGCCCGCCGTATCCGAGCGTACAATCGACAATCGCGCCGCTTTTTATATCCGCAAAAGCTTGCAAAACTTCATCAAGTAGCACGGGAACGTGTGGGGAGTTCAAATTTAGCCTTTATTTTTTGTGTATAATAACAAAAAAAGTTTATAAAAGGTTAAAATGGACTTAAAATACTGCGCAAGCGAGATCAGTAACATCGCTCTTTCGATGTTTAGAAAAAACTTTTTCGGCGTCTTTCACGGCTCTATTTCGGCTAGAATTCAGCACGACTCTTTTTTGATAAATAAAAGAACAACGATTTTCGATAATCTCAAAGAAGAAGATCTCATAATGCTAAACTCAAAAAGGGATTACCGCTGGAACGATGCTAGCATAGACGCGGACATCCACCTAAATATATACAAAAATATAAATGAAGCCAAATATATCTGCTACGCCATGCCGCCATACCTAACGGCTTATACTTTGGGACATTCTTTTATTCGCCCGAGGGATTATTTCGGCTACATCAAACATCACGAGATCCCGATTTATGATCCAAAACAGTTTGATGACTGGTATGAACGCGCAGATACAGAAATTTATCGTTATATGTTAGAGAATAAAACTAACATAATGGTCATCAAAGGATACGGCGTATACGTGCATAGCAGGACCTCGTATCAGCTGGCAAAAGACGTCGCAATCCTTGAAAATACGTGCAAATTGCTAAGCGTAGCGCACCTTTACGAGTCGGAGCGCAACTAACGTTTTTAAGAATGTTAGTAATTTTTTTGAAATTTTATCGATAAAAAGCACGTTTTTAAGGTGATATTTACGAAATTTCAGTAAAATAATGCATAAAATTTTTATAAATTTGAAGGAAGTAGATGATAACTTGGATGCAAAAGCATAGAAAATACCTCGTCGTGACCATCTGGGTGAGCACGATAGCCTTCGTCGGAGCGGGCTTCGTCGGATGGGGAGCATACGATCTAAACGCGAGCAGAGCTAGCTCGGTAGCTAAGGTCGGACATAGAAATATAAGTATCCAAGAGTTTCAAAACAGATACGGCCAACTCCACGCATACTATAGCCAGCTTTTTGACGGGCAGCTAAGCGATGAAAAAGCAAGCGAGCTAGGCATAGAAAATTTAGCCTTAGAAGCTCTAGTAAACGACGCTATGCTTTTAAATTTCGCCGATGACTTGGGGCTGGGCGTAAATGACGAAGATATAGTAAAATACATAATCGCAGACCAAAATTTCCACTCGAACGGCAAATTTGATAAAGAGCTTTACAAAAATACTTTAAAAAGAGCCAGAACTACTGAAAGTGAATACGAAGAAAGCTTAAAAAACGTAATACTTTTAGATAAACTAAGACACGCTCTCAATTTGCCTGCAAATGCTCAAGATATAGATATGCTAACGGCTAGCTTTTTGATGCAGGATAAGATCTCAATGCAAGTCGTAGAGGCTAGCGCAGACGAAGTAAAAATAGAGGAAGACGCTGTAAAAAAACTATGGGAAGAGCACAAGAACGAATACAAAACCATGACCGAATTTAAGCTTGATACTAAATTTATCCCGGCTATATCAAGCGATGCAAATACTAATGAGCTAACAGAATTTTACAACGAAAACAAAAACGAATATAAAGGTAGCGACGACAAGATAAAAGATTTTGAGGCTGTAAAGGATGAAGTCCTAAAAGACTACAACCTAAAGCAAACTAAAAAAGTCGCGCTTGAAGAGTATCTAAAAATCAAAAAAGACGAGAAACAAGCGGACGTATCGATATCTACATTTGAAGATAATGCAAGCTTGCCGATGGATGAGCTAAAACTAGCAAAAAAGGGCGATACTCTAAAGCCGTTTGAATACGAAGACGGCTATATAATAGTAAAAGTAAAAGAGATCGTAGCGCCGAGAGTAATGACTTTTGACGAGGCGAAGGATCAAATTTTAGAACTTTACAAAGAGCAAAAAACAAAAGAAATCGTAGAAGCAAAAGCAAAAGAGTTGCTTGAAAAAGGATTTCAAGGTACCGATATAGGATTTGTTAGTAGAGATACCGTAAAAGCCGAAGGCGGGCTAAGCGAGGGCGAGTTTAACGTCTTCGTCAATCGCCTGTTTGAAAAGGGCGGCAAAAAGGGCTATGTATTGCTTGGCGACAAGGCTGTAGTTTACGAGATAGCGGAACAAAAACTAACAAACAGCGAAAAAGAGAAAGAATATAAAGAGATAATAACTCAAAATGTAGGTTTCTTAAAAAATAACGAGCTTATTAGGGATTTGAGCGGTGCGCTTTCTAAGCGTTATAAAGTAGAATATTACGTTAGTAAAAAGTAAAATATTTTAAAAAGGTATTGAATTGGGTACTAAAATTTTAGGCATCGACGTAGGTTCCGTTCAAATTTGCGCTGTTATAGGACAGCATGATGAGACAGGGCTTAAAATAATCGGAATAGGAACCGCAAAAACTCAGGGCATAAAAAAGGGCGTCATAACAAACATTGAACTAGCTTCAAAATCAATAAAAAGCGCTTTAATAGACGCTCAAAGGATAGCCGGCACTCGCTATGAAAAAGTAGTGGTGTCAATCTCAGGAGCTTACACGAAAAGCGTCGAAAGCAACGGCGTAGTAAACGTACCGACATATGAAATCGGCATAAAAGAGATCCACCGCTCAATGTCCGAGTCCGAGCGAAGAGCGCAAATCCACAGCGACTACGAGAAGCTTCACATACTTCCTTATAATTTCAAAGTAGATGACCAAGAGCACATAGAAGATCCTTTGGGCATGAACGGAAGCAGGCTCGAGGTGCAAACTCATATCATAATGGCGCAGAAATCATCTCTGAGCAACCTCAGAAAAGCGTTAAATTTAGCTGGAGTCGAGCCTGATAATATCGTACTTTCGAGCTACGCTTCGGCTATCGCGACGCTAAATCAAGATGAAAAAGATTTAGGCGTAGCATTTATAGATATGGGCGGCGCCACGTGCAATATGCTGGTTCATTCCGGAAATTCGATAAGATATAACGAATTTCTAGGTATCGGCTCGGCTAATATCACAAACGACCTTTCTGCCGCACTTCATACGCCTATTTTAAAGGCTGAGGAAATAAAGCTAAGCTACGGCTCTCTTATAAATAAAGCAAATGAGCTAGTCGAAATCCCTCCGATAAACGACGACGGAAAGACACAGGAAGTATCTCTTGACGTTATCTCAAACGTAATTTACGCAAGAGCCGAAGAGACGCTTATGATACTAGCTAAGATGCTTGAAGATAGCGGATACAAAGCCTCTATAGCGGCAGGCGTAGTGCTCACGGGCGGTATGACTAAGCTTGAAGGCATCAGGGAGCTTGCTTCGGTTATATTTGACAATATGCCGGTTCGCATCGCAAGACCGAAAGAGATGGAAGGGCTTTACGAAATTTTACGAGATCCGGCAAATTCTTGCGCGATCGGACTTTGTATGTACGGCGCAGGCTACTTTACGCCTTACGAGATCGACTCCGAAAAGAAAATGCGCTTTAAAGACGAAGCTATCTTGAGAAATAAAAATTTAAAAAATATAGTGGACGATTCCAAATCCAAGAACAAAGACGACAGCAAAAAGTCCGACGAAAATGGAGAGAAAATTTTCAACGGAACGGTTTTGGACGACAACTATATAGACGATTTAAGAATTGACGACGAAAGAACTTTGCAAGACGAACTAAACGAAGATGAGAGCAAAAAAGAGAAAAAACCAAACGTATTTTCTCAAATTTGGAACAAACTAACACAACTATTTTAAAAGGAGACTGAGTTAAGATGGGTAACTTTATGGTAGAAGAGAAAAAACCTTCATACGGCGCTAAGATAAAAGTAGTGGGCGTAGGCGGCGGCGGCGGCAATATGATCAATCATATCATCAGAGAAAGAGGCGGCGAGATGGATATCGAGCTAATAGTCGCCAACACTGACGTAAAGGCGCTAGATAGCTCTTTAGCATTTACTAAGCTTCAGCTCGGAGAGAAGATCACAAAGGGTCTTGGCGCAGGCATGAATCCAGACATAGGAAGCAAGGCTGCTCAGGAAAGCTACGAGGAGATCAAAACTGCTCTTGAGTATTCAGATATCGTATTTGTGGCTTCTGGTCTTGGCGGCGGTACGGGTACGGGCGCAGCTCCTATCGTAGCGCAAGCTGCAAAAGAAATAGGCGCTCTAACGATAGCAGTCGTAACTATGCCGTTTGATTTCGAAGGCAAAAAGCGTTACAACCTAGCTCTAAAAGGCCTTGACGAGCTCAAAAAAGAGTCTGACTCTATAGTCGTAATACCAAACCAAAGACTAAAAGCGCTTATAGACAAAAAAGCAGGCATCAAAGAAAGTTTTAAAATAGTTGATAATGTTTTAGCTCGTGCCGTTAGCGGCATGTGTACCATCGTACTTGACTCAGGAAATAGCGATATAAACTCCGACTTTGCGGACGTCAAAAAGGTAATGGAGCACCGCGGTATGGCGCTACTTGGCATAGGCGAATCAGAGGGCGAAGGCGCAGCGCAAGAAGCCATCAAAAATGCCATCCAGTCTCCGCTACTAAGCGACATCACCATAAACGGCGCTGTGGGCGTTCTAGTTCACTTTAAATACCACCCTGATTCTCCTTTCAGCGATATCGAAGAGGCAATGTGCTTGATACAAAATTCAGTCGATGACGATGCCGATATCATATGGGGCACAACGAGCGACGAAAGCTTTGAGAACAACAGAGTTCAGGTTACTATCATCGCCACCGGCTTTCAGGGTAGAGAGGATGAAAATCCTACCGTAGCCGCTCCTGCTCCTGCTACAATAAATTCTAAAAACTCATTTTTAGATCAAAGAATAAGCAGACTAAAAGTCAGCGGCGGATACAACAGCGAAGAAGCATCTATAGTTCTCGAAACACCATCTTACATCAGAAACCAAATGGATTAATAAAAAGGATTGGGCTTCCAATCCTTTTTAAATTTAACCATACCGCTTTTTTGAATATCTAAAATAGCATAGATTTGAGCTTCTATTTTTAAGATTTCAAAATAGTTTGATGCATTTTACCAACTACAAATACTACAGTATTTTATAGATAACAATAAAGCAAAGCTATATCAAAGATTTTGTGCACTATTATTTTCCGAGCCAAAATTTAAATCGCGAGAAGCTTAAATTCGATTACTATATGCAGCTTAAATTTACTCGCAACAAGGACGATTCGAAACGATCACAACAAAAGATTACGCCTGTATACAATCACCAAGCAAGAGCAAATTTAGTAAAATAACATAACTATTTAAAATTAACTGTGCGGCAATAGAAATTTGTCATTAAAATATCTCTTTAGAAGCAACTAGGATTGCCGTCGCGCTAGTAAAGATAAGAAATACAGATGACTTAAACAAGCCGTAGCGACGTATTTTGAAAAATCTATCTCAAAACTACGATAAAATTTGCGTAAGTTTAGATCAACAACCAGTAAGCGAGTTATCAACTTGAATCAAATTTGTGAAACTGTTCTACGCACTCTACTGCATGGTCCTTATTTTGCCAACAACGCATCTATATCTCCCAAAACAGGATCGGGCGCGAAGGCCGGCACTATCTAGCTCATCATTCGTATTTAGGTACAGAGACGAGCTTGTCCGGATAAAGCAATACGTGCCCCGAACAAGCTTATAAACAGATTAAAACCGAGGTCAAATTTTGCCGAGCTGTCGGCTAAATTTGACCTTGCATAACGCCAAAATCACGCTCCCAGCGCCGCCCTCACCTCGTCGCTCGCCATCTCGATACTCCACGCAGGCTCCCACACGAGATCTATCTCACACTCTTTTACGCCGTCGACGTTTAGCACCGCCGTCTCCACCCAGCTTAGTATCATCTCATGCAGCGGGCACGAGCGCGTAGATAACGTCATCGTGACCTTTGCCTTGCCGTTCTCGTCGCAAACCACGTCGTAAATCAGCCCCAGGGACACGATATCAAAACCAACTTCGGGATCGACGATGTTTGAGAGCGCGCCGTAAATTTTTTCTTTCATTTTTCTTCCTTTACTCCAAATTTCGTAAATTTAAAAACATTTATCATATTTATCGCGACCAAAACGATACTAACAAGCAAGCTAGCCACGCCGCAGTGCGCGAGCGATTTTATCTCTAGCCATACTCCAAACTCGTAGAGCACAAGCCCAATGGCGTTAAAGCCGATGCCGATATATGCGGGCTTTTTAAGGATCATCTGATCTAGTAGCGGCACTTTTGTCTTGCCCACAAAGGGCGCTACGTAGTGATACCAGATGAGAAACGGCGCGATCTTGTAAAGATGAGCCGCGATAAATGCAAACAAAAAGCCGTAAATCAGCATAAACACCGCCATATCGTATCTATCCGCCGCGATAAATGCGCAAAACAGCACAAAGGCGGCGAGCGAAAGAGCGATATTGACATTCCAGTAGTCATAAGCCTTGCGAACGCGCTTTTTTAGGATATGCAGCGCCTCGGCGACAAAGCAAATGATCGCCGCCCCAAAGGCAAAGTACGTGTAAATCTCGCCAAAAAAGAGCAAAACTCCCGCCAAAATATAAAATCCGAAGGAAAATTTGCTAAGCGTAAATTTTAGATCGTGCGCCAGGGCAAACATCGGCAGCAGCACGGTCGCCACGCCGACGATAATAAAAAAAACAAAGCCGAGCACGAAATAGACGTGAAATTTAAGTGCGAACATAAAATCCATCGGCAAAGTGCCCGAAAGTATCATCAAAAGGCAAAATCCAAGCGAGATGCCCGCGAGTAAAAATATCGCCGAAACAAAGAGCATAAACGCCGTGAAGCTCTTTTTTTCATTATCCATAAAGCTAACGATATAGGTCGTGCCAAAAAACAGCAGCGCCAGAAAAAGCGCCATGCCACCGCCGTGCAAAAAGCCCGTCTTACCGCTGATCATCCCGTAGCTCATCGACGCCACGCCCGCGCAGTAAAGGACTAAATTTGCCACCGCGCCCTTGATCGTCGAAAACGGCTTTTCTAAAATCACCGAAGTGAGCTGATAAAGCGCACCGATGATGATGCTCATAACAAAGCCGACGAAAAACACGTGTAAAAATCCCGCCGTCTCAAGCCCCGCGATCGTCTCAAAATCCGCCGCGAAAAAGGCGGGAATGCTCGCGATCAAAAAGCAAATGCCCGCGATAAAATAACCGCCCACCAGCTTAAAAGGCGGCGCAAAGGTGTTTAAAAGCATAGCCTATCTCAGTGACAAAGGCTTGTGTCTACGTTTTTGACGTCTGCGCCTTGTTTTAGGCTAAAGGTCATCTTGACCGCTCCGCCCTCTAAATCCTCGCGCTCGATGTCAAATTGCTCCGCAATTTTAGGGATCAGTCCGGCGGGGAATTTGTGATTTACCATCACGATTTTGGTGTTTTGGTTTGCAAATTTGATCGCTACCAGCGCATTTACCATAGGCTCGGGCGGTACGCACGGACGGCTGTCAAAGCCGACGAAATCAACGCCGCTTTCGCTATATCTATAAAACGGAACCGTCGCGCCATCGGTATTAAACTGCTCGGCGCCTTTAAAAAAATCGCTCATTTTTTATCCTTGTTTTAAATTTGGATAATTATACTCTTATTTTGCGCACGGGCGTCTTGACCTTGCTTAAGGGGTTAAATTTTAAATTTATCGGTCGCGGAGTCAAATTTGAGCGGCGAAACCCGAGCGTTGAAGGCGTGAAATTCCAAGATAAGATAAATTTGGCGGCGTAAATTTGACCGCCGAAGGGCAAATTTTGCGTCTTTAAATGGCATAAAATTTGAGCCAAAACGCCTAGCAGTACTGCTTGTAGCCTTTTTTACAGAGCTGTTTTTTGCCCTCTTGTTTTAGGATTTCGTTTTTGCTCTCGCCGTTATAGGTCGAGTTTTGGTCGCTGCCGCCGACCTTTTCGCCGTTTACGTAGATATTGGCCGCATAAAGCCCCGCCAAAAATACCAAGAAAATCAAAATTTGCTTCATAAATCGCTTTCAATTAAATTTAATCTCCAAAGCGCAAGCAAATCGCAGTCCAAATTTAAAGCCGACAAGTCAAATTTGAGAAAATATCGTTCGCGTAAGATCGGCAAATACGAGTCAAGCTACCGTCCAATATGCGGGCTAAATATTCAATGCGGCGAAACGGCGCAGTCAAATTTACGCCGCCTCGCCGCAAAAACGATCAAATTTTAGTGTAAAAAGTGGCGCACGCCGGTAAAATACATCGCCATGCCGTGCTCGTTTGCTGCAGCTACGACCTCATCGTCGCGGATACTGCCGCCAGGCTGTATCACGGCTTTTACGCCCGCCTCGCTTGCGATATCGATGCTATCGCGGAACGGGAAAAACGCCTCGCTAGCAAGCGCGCAACCGCATAAATCAAGCCCCATATCGCGTGCCTTGGCCACGGCCGCACGCGCGGCGTCTACGCGGCTAGTCATACCCATACCGATGGCGACTACGGCGCTGTTTTTCACGTAGACGACGCAGTTACTTTTCGTGAGAGCCGCGACCTTCCACGCGATCTCGAGGTCTTTTAGCTCGGCTTCGCCGGCTGCGCGCTCGGTTTGTAGTTTCATATTTTCTAGCTCGCTAGCTTTCACCTCATCGCTTTGCTGATAGACAAAGCCGCCGTCAACGTGCTTGAAGTCGTATTTGTCGTTTGCGCGCTGTAAAAATTTATTGCCCTGGGTGAAAATTTTGATGCGCTTTTTGGCTTCAAATACCGCAAGCGCATCCTCGTCCACGTTTGCGGCGATGATGACCTCGACGTAGATTTCGTTGATTTTTTCGGCCAAAGCGCGGTCTAGCGTGCCGTTTATCGCCACGACTCCGCCGTATGCGCTCACGGGATCGCATTTTAGCGCTTCGACGTAGCTTTCTAGCAGATTTGATTTTACGGCAAAACCGCAAGCGTTAGCGTGCTTGACGATGGCGACCGCAGGAGCGGCGTCAAAGCTGCTTGCTAGCGCCAAAGCGGCGTTTATATCGGTGATGTTGTTAAAGCTAGCTTCGCCTTTTAGCGCGGTGAAGTTGTTGCTGAAAAAATAATCAAACTCGTATAGCGCGCCCTTTTGGTGCGGGTTTTCGCCGTAACGCGCGTCAAAAACCTTGCTACCGGCGATAAATTTCATCTCGCCAAAACCGTCGTTAAAGCGCTCGTTCATATAGTTTGCGATCATTGAGTCGTAGGCCGCGGTGTGCTCGTAGGCTTTTATCATCAAATTTCGCCTAAAAGTAGCCTTCTCGCTCTCGTCCGCGCCCCCTATGACGCGCAAAACCTCGTCATAGTCAAGCGGACTCGTGACGATATAAACGCTAGCGAAGTTTTTAGCCGCCGAGCGCACCATCGCAGGGCCTCCGATGTCGATGTTTTCGATGATCTCGTCAAAATCATCGGTGCGGATGGTGGTTTGCTTAAACGGATATAAATTTACGCAGACCAGATCGATGCCGCCGATGCCGTGCTGCGCGGCTTGGCTCACGTGGTTTACGTCGTTTCGCTTGTGCAAGATCCCGCCGTGAATCTTTGGGTGCAGGGTTTTTACGCGCCCCTCAAACATCTCGGGCGAGCCCGTATATTCGCTCACTTCGACCGCTTTTACGCCCTGCTCTTTTAGCAGTTTGTGCGTGCCGCCCGTACTTAATATCTCAAAACCTAGTCGCTCGAGTCCTTTGGCAAACTCTACAACCCCCTCTTTATCGCTGACGCTGATTAATGCTCTCATTTATATTCCTTTCTTTTGCCGGCTTGTCTTTTGAGTGCTTTTTCGAGATTTTGCAAAATTTTCGCTCCGCAGGCTATATGCCTAGCGCACGCTCAATTTTGCTTCAAAACTCGAAAAATCATCTCAAAATACCGCACCGAAATTTGGCTGAATTTTACAAAAACCTGGCTAAAATTTACGAATTTAAAAGGCGAAGTATCGTGAGATGATTTTGGACGTTGCGCCAAAATTTTCGACCGAAGATAGAACAAGTAGTTCATCGAGGGAGAAAATTTTAAGCTCGTTCAAAAGCACTCGCGAGACAAGCCTCTAAGTCGTACTTTGCTTTATGGTTTCATACGCCTCATTTATCTCTTGCAGTTTTCTGGTACTTTTCTCTATCATCTCCTCGCTCTCGCCGCGCCCCATAAGGATATCTGGATGATATTTTTTTACGAGTTCTCGGTAGCGCTTTTTTACCTCGTCAAACGGCGCGTCCTCTTTTAGCCCGAGCACTGCGTACGGGCTTTTCGTACGCATTTCGTAAGGATTTCTCCGCGTCTGCCTTTGATCGTAAAATGCCTCAAACCTCGCCAGTATCGCTTCAAAAATACCCTCGTCAAGCCCAAATCCTGAGGCGATCTGCTCGATGATATTGCGCTCGCTTTTGCTAAATTCGCCGTCTATGTAGGCTAAATTTAACAAAAACGATATCTTTGCGGCCGCGGCGTCTTGGCCAAGACGGAAGCGATCTCTGTACTGCCGCGCGATAAAATAGGCATTATGCACCGTCTCTTTTTCGCGGTTATAGATCTGCTTTAGCTCCGCTCTCATCGCTGCGTCGTTACCGAGCCTTAGCGTGATATCGTCTAGCGTCTCGCTGATGAGGCGAGCCTCTAGCTCATTTACCCTGCCGTCGCTTTTGGCGACTTTGGCGAGCAGGCTAACTAGAAATTTAGCCTCTTCAAACATCGCCCGTTTTCGCGAGCCACCTAAATTTGCGGGATTTTGGCTAAAATTTGTGACCAGATAGTAAATCCCGCAAAAGATCAAAAACCAAAAAATAAAATTCAAAATATCACCATAAATGATAAATTGTATTTTTGAGTTTGCCGCCTACTAGCTCGTTTTTACGCCACGAGCTCTCGTCGTTCATCACGTTCCAGCGGCGCTCGTCGGGGCGGTAGAACCAGTCTTTGTCGATCTGATAATAAATCTGCTTGCCGTTTGCCTCGATGATGTTTGCGATGTTGTTGTCGTGATAGCTGTTCTCGTCGTAGTCGGTAAACGCGCGCTGTCCCATCTCGGAGTAAAGAAGCGTAAGCTCCTGAAGCATCTCGTTTAGCTCGTTGTCCATCTTTTGCACGTGCAGTCCGATCTCCTCGGCCTCGCGGAAAAGTATCGGATAATCATGCGCCGGGTAGTCGCTGTTTAGGCGCTCGGAGATGTTTTGGATCTTTGCCTCGTCGTTCATGTGATAGCGCAAAAGCTCGCAGCAAATCTTAAGCGAGAGCGAGCTAGCGCGGTCTACGGCGCCGAAAACCAGCGGATGGATGTAGTTATATAGCGATTTATACGGGTTTTCGTCGTTGTCTTTTTCGTGCATTTTCCACAGCTTTATCACGCGGTTTAGCTCGTCCATCGACACGCTAACGCGCTCGTTGCCGTTATCTATCGGGCTCATCGCGTGCTTTAGCGAGGTATCGACGGCGGTTAGATACGCTAGCGGCCCCATCACGATCTCGTTTGCGCCAAGCGCCATCATCGTCGCGGCCGACGCGCAGTTAGCCGGGATGAGCGCGGTGATGTTTTTGCAGTAGTTTCTAAGGGTGCTAATAATACGAAGTGCTGCGATACCGCTGCCGCCGTCGCTTTTGATAAACAAAAACGCGTTTTCTATCTTTTTGCCCTTTAAAATTTCATACATCGCGCTCGCGTCGTTGCCGCAGACGCTGCCCGCGTTTGAGTTGTAGTAGGTGATGAGCGTGCCGCCCAGTTTGGCCTCGACCGCCTTTAGTACCTGCTGAGTCTCGCTAAATAGCACCGGCGGCTTAGCTACGCTTTTTTGATCCATTCCTCTGCCCTCCTTTTGCGGCTGTTCTTCTTCTTTGTTGTTTAAAAAGTCTTTCCAAGACATCTACTTTCCTTTCAAATTCGTATTAAATTTTACTTTTACGGTCGCCTGCAAGCTCGTCGAGATATCAGATCATCATCGCGAGCTACTTAAATTTGATCAAATTTGACGCCAAAGCGCGCGGATGAATATCGCCGAGGCAAGCTAAATTTAGCAAGCGTCAAATTTACGCCGCTCAAATTTAGTTCGGCTAAACCTGCCGTGCCAAAATCGGGCGTCAAATTTTAGTCCTCCTGGCGGATGATTGCGGCAAATTTATTAAAATAGACCTCGCTCACGTCGCTTAGCTTTTCATCGATATCATTTAGTTTAAATTTATCTCCGCCCACTGCGCCGATTTTTTCAAATTTGACGCCGTGTTTAGCGGCTAGAGATTCAAATTTAGCCTCGTCTTTTACGCCGACGATCGCGCGAGAAAAGCTCTCGTCAAAGATGAAATTCGGCTTTTTAACGTCAAATTTGCACTCCGCGCCAAGCCCGCTTAGGCACGCCATTTTTGCTAGCGTTATGGCTACGCCACCCACGCCTACGCTGTTTGCAAACTCTAGCGCGCCCGATTTGTTTGCCTCGATGACCAGATCCCACATCGCGCGCTCTTTTTTATAGTCCACCGCGGCCAGCTCGCCGCCCACTGCGTCAAATAGCGCCTTAGCGTAAAGCGACGCGGCAAATTCGCCATTCGTCTCGCCAAGCAGGTATATCGCCGTGCCGGCGCACGTAAAGACGCTTGGCAGGCTCGCATTTGCGTCCTCGTTCACGCCCACCGTCACGATCGCGGGCGTCGGATAGACGCTCACGCCCTCGGTGTCGTTATATAGGCTCACGTTGCCGCTGACGACGGGCGTATTTAGTTCGCGGCAAGCCTCTTTGATACCCTCGCAGCCCTGCGCGAACTGCCACATGACCTCCGGATTTTGCGGATTGCCGTAGTTTAGGCAGTCGGTGATGGCTAGAGGCGTCGCTCCGCTCATCGCGACCTTTCGTCCGGCCGCCGCGACCGCTCTAGCCGCGCCGATTTTGGGATCTACGAAATTCGCCCGCGGGTCGCACTGCGCCGCCATCGCGATCGCCCTGCCCGTTTCTTTCACGCGGATAACCGCAGCTCCGAGGAGTCCCGGTTGCTTGATGGTGTTTGTTTGGATATTTGCGTCGTATTGATCGTAGATCAGCGACTTGTTTAGCACCTCTGGCTCGCCAAGCAACTTCCAAAACGCGGTTTTATTATCCGCACTCTCCGGGATTTGCAAATTTTTGATCTCGTCTAGGTATTTTGGGCGCGCAGTCGGTCGGTCAAGCACCGGAGAGGCTTCGCTAAGCGGCGCTATCGGTATCTCGCCCGCTAGCTCGCCGTGCCAATAAAGCTCCATCATGCCGCTGTTTGTTACCTCGCCGATGATCTCGGCGTCTAGATCCCATTTTTTAAATATCTCGAGTATCTTTTGCTCGCAGCCCTTTTTGGCGCAGATGAGCATACGCTCCTGAGATTCGCTAAGCATTAGCTCATACGGCGTCATGCCAGTCTCGCGCATAGGCACGCGATCTAGATACATCTTCATACCGCTGCCGCTGCGTCCGGCCATCTCAAAGCTACTAGACGTTAGCCCCGCCGCGCCCATATCCTGGATGCCTACGACGTAATCGGTTTTAAATAACTCCAAGCACGCCTCCATCAGCAGCTTTTCGGCAAACGGATCGCCCACCTGCACGGTCGGACGCAGAGATTTGTTTGCGTCGTTAAAGCTATCGCTCGCCATCACGGCACCTCCGAGCCCGTCGCGGCCGGTCTTTGAGCCGACGTAGATCACTGGATTGCCGATGCCTTCGGCCCTTCCGTAAAATATCTCGTCGCTCTTACAAAGCCCGAGCGCAAATGCGTTTACTAGGATGTTGCCGTTAAAGCTAGGATCAAACGTCGTCTCGCCGCCGATAGTAGGTATACCCATGCAGTTGCCGTAGTGAGCGATGCCTGCAACCGCGCCTTTTAGTAGGTAGCGCTGTTTTTTCGCGTTTTCGCTCTCGCCGCGCACCTCGCCGAATCGTAGCGAGTTCATGTTTGCCACGACCCGCGCGCCCATCGTAAATACGTCGCGCAGTATCCCGCCCACGCCCGTCGCCGCGCCCTGAAAAGGCTCGATGAAGCTCGGGTGGTTGTGGCTCTCCATCTTAAACACCGCCGCAACGCCGCCTCCGACGTCGATGACGCCCGCGTTCTCGCCAGGACCCTGGATCACCCACGGTGCCTTGGTCGGGAAGCCGTTTAGGTACTTTTTACTCGACTTGTAGCTGCAGTGCTCGCTCCACATAGCAGAAAATATCCCAAGCTCGAGCAAATTAGGTTCTCTGCCTAGGATTTTTAGGATCTCCTCATACTCTTGATCGCTGATTTTGTGCGCTTTTACGGTAGCTTTGTCCATTTTTAGCCTTTAAAAAATTTTGGTTGATTTTACTTAAATTCGTATAAAAACTTGATAAACCAAAGGGGCGAAAACGAGGCAAAATTTGACGGGTGAAACAAGAGGCTAAATTTAACACGGCAAGCTAAAAATATTTTATTTGTAATTATTGATTCGACTTCAAATTTGACTGAAAATCGGCATTTTTGCGGTGCGGGTCTTGGCGAGTGGCTCAAATTTTAGACAAATGCCAATTTTGAAGCAACTGTGGAAAATTAAAAATTTAAGCATATTAGCACCCTAAATTTGACGCAAGAGCGTTCGACGCTATGTAAATTCGGCGGGCGATTACCCGCCGCAAACGACTATTTGCTCGGCATGCTATGGTAGCAAAGTATGTTTAGCAGGATGCGTCCTTGCTTTTTGAGGTCTTGCTCGATGACGTCTTGTTTAAATTTCGCAGAGGTTGCCTGCTCTTTAGCTTCGGCTAGTTTGCTGCTCGGCAGGTTAAATTTAAAGTCCAGATTTTCTATCTCAAAGCCCTTGTTTCCGACTATCTTCGCGTCGATCACGGTAGCGAAAAACTCGTCAGACGCGCCCACATAGTAGTTCGTCACGCTTCTGGCGCTTATAGGTTCGCCGCTAAAAAACGCCTTGCAAACGGGAGATTTTTGCGCGCTATAAACCACGCTCTCAAGGATCCCGCCGCCAAATTCGTAAAACTTAAATTTCTTTGAGTTTTGTAGCTTTTTTATCTCGTCTTTATCGCTCAAATCTACATTTTTACCGCTATCTAGATCAATCACTATCAGAGTTTTTACTCCGTCGCCGCTTGCATAAACCCAGCCTAGATTTTGGCTCGCCGAGTCGCTCTCGCCCGGCGATTTCACCTCGGCCCTACCCATATAGTCGCCGAATTTTTCCTCTTTTTTGCCGCCGCTCATCTCGTAGACTGTAGTCTCGGTTATAAATCCGATCTGCTGTATGCTAGCGTCGTTTTCCATATACGTACGCCACGCTCTCTCGCCGCCTATGTCGCCGGTAATGCCCGCGCAACCGCTAAATGCCAACGCCGCGACAGCCGCCGCTACCGTCTTAAAAATCATCGTATTTTTCATTTTTATCCTCTTTACTTCTCGCTCAAAGAGCAAATTTGATTAAGCCTCGGCTCATACCCGCGCAACTCGTTTTGGATTTTTTCCTCAAATTTAGGCGTTTTTTCGGCTACTTCTCGCGGACTGTCTGGATTTGTAAAATTTTCTATATGAGATTTTAAAAGTAGCGCGCCGCCTTTGGACGAAATTTTTGCCTGCGTTATAACGGCCGTAAAATACCGTTTTTCTAAATTTTGCGTATCATAGTAGCTAGATACGGATTTCACGCTAACGTCGCCGCCTTTTTTAAATGCCTCGCAAACCGAAATCGGCGCCTCAAAAACCGCTACCGTCGTCAAATTTGAGCTAAATTCATAAAATTTGATCCGCCGAGCATCCCAAAGCTCGGTCGCGCTCGCTTCATCCTTTAGATCAAACTCCGCCTCGGTATCGGCATCTTTTAGCATAAACGCTCTATCGCCGCTTTTATGGACGGCTCCGAGCCTAAAAGGTAGCCTGCTGCCCTCTTTTTTAGTAAGAGCAAAGCCTGTAGTCTCGCCGTCTTCAGGCTGAGTACGAAAATCGCGCGAGAAAAACGCCGTCAAAAAGGCGACCTCCCTAACGGTGCCATCAGTACCCAGATATCTCGTCCAGTTGTCCTCCGGAACGTCGATATTTGAGACGTCTTGCTCTGCTTTGTTTGCGCTGCTAGTGATGCCGGCGCAACCGCTAAATGCCAAGGCTGCGACGGCTGCTAGAAATAATTTTTTCATCTCGCGCTCGCGTTTAAATTTGATAAAAAAGATCAGTTTTTAGGCGCGGCGCAAACGATGTTTGATAGGATTCGCTCCTGTTTTTTAGCGTCGGCATCTATGACTTTACTCCTAAATTCCGCAGATCGAGCCCGCGTCTGAGTGCTGGCTAGCTTGCCGTCGCTAACGAAAAATTTAAAGTCTAGATTTTTGATCTCGGCGCTTTTGCCCTTTTTCACTCCGATATCCATCACGGTTGCGAAAAACTCGCTATTATTCGCGCTTTCTTTATCGTAATAATTAGTCACTGCACTAGCTTTTACGGTCTTGCCCGCTGCAAAACTCTCGCACACGGCGCCCGAGTCCGAGCTAAAAACCACGCTCTCTAGCATACCGCCGCCAAACTGATAAAATTTGACCTTTTTAGCCTTTTTTAGGGCTTCGTGCTCGGCTTTATCGCGCATATTTATGTATCGGTAGCCGAATTGCTCTTTATCGTTAAGCTCCAAAACTATAAACGAAGTTCCGTTTTGCGCGTACATGTCGCCAAGCTTCAAGTTTTGACCGTCTCTTTTTATGAGCGCCATACCGATAATATCGCCGTTTTTTTGCGCATAGGTTGCGCTCAAATTTTCCGAGAAAAATGCGATATTGCCGACAGTGCCGTCATTTTCTAGATATTTAATCCAGCCTGGCGCAGGTGATACTACGCTACTCGCTAGATGATCCTGTGAAGGCATGCAGCCGCCTAGCAACGCAGCTAGGGCGGCTGTAGATAAGATTTTTTTCATTATTTTTCCTTTTTAGAGAGTAAAATTTGATCATTTGCCCAGACAAAAGTTGCTAAACATTTCGTCTAAAATTTCGCTTCTCTCAAACGGCTTCGTGATCGACGAGATTTGCTCTATCGCCGTATTTAGCTCATAAGCAAAAAGCTCGAGCTCGGACTCGGCGAGCAAATTTAACGCCCTTTTTATAGCTTCGCTCGCCGCTTCGCAGCTTGAAATTTGACGAGTGGAATTTAGCAGTATCTCGCTCGTCTCCTGAGCGTCGAGATAGGTTTTTAGATTGCTTATTATCTCGTCTGTTCCTTGCTTTGCACAAATTTTTATCGGATTTTCGGGACTTGTAAATTTAACGCCGAGGTCGCATTTATTTAGAACGTAAAAAATCTTTTTTTGCGAGTTTTTTAAAAGCTCCAGGATCTCGCTATCCTGCTCATCAGCCTCCTGCGACGCATCAAAAACGGCCAGGATGACGTCAGCCTCCTCGATAGCCCGCAGCGAATACGAAATACCGATCTGCTCGATCTTGCCCGCGTTTTTGCGGATGCCTGCAGTGTCTATGATGCGTACTAGATGAGTGCCGATTTTTAGGGCTTCCTCGATGCTGTCTCTAGTCGTGCCGGCCTCGTCGCTGATGATCGCGCGCTCATAGGACAAAAGCGAGTTTAAGATCGAGCTTTTGCCGACGTTTGGCTTGCCGACTATCGCGATTTTAAAGCCCTCGAGCAACCCTTTTCTGCTCTGGCTTATGGCGACGATTTTATCTAGTTTAGCGCTGTTTTGTTTTAGCATTTGGCTGATACTCTCCAGCAGATCGGCAGGCAGATCGTCATCGGCATAGTCGATGCTAGTCTCCACGAATGCCAGAGTTTTTACGAGCTCGGAGCGGATTTCGTCCGCAAATTTAGCCAGGTCGCCCCTCATTGTGCGCGCGATGATTTTAACGCTATCCTCGCTTTTTGCGTTTATGAGCGAGTTTATCGCCTCGATCTTGCTAAAATCCATCTTACCGTTTATGAGCGCTCGTTTGCTAAACTCTCCTGCGCGCGCGAGTCTGGCGCCGTTTTTGATGAGCTCGCCTAGGATCAAATTTGCCACCGCTAATCCGCCGTGGAGCTGAAACTCCACCACATCCTCGCCCGTGAAGCTGTGAGGAGCCTTGAAGTAAATAAGTAGCGCTTCGTCGATAAGCTCGCCTTCGGCGTAAATTTTAGTTAGAGTAGCATAACGCGGAACAAGAGAGGTGATTTTGGTGAGTTTTAGAGCTAGACTAAGGGCGTCCGCGCCGCTTAGCCTGATGATGGAGATCGAGCCTACGCCGTGCGCGGTGGCGACGGCGGCTATGGTCTCGTTCATTTTTTGATAAAGTCGTTCACGACTACAAACTGCCCGTCGCTATTTGACTTTACGCTTACGTATTTGTCGGGGAATTTTTCGCGCAGCTTTTCAAGAGCGATCTTAACTAAAACGCCGTCTAAAGACTTGGTTTTAGCCTTGCCTGTTTCCTCTACGCGCTCGATTATTCCCTTTAGATACTGATCGATCGCGGCTTCTTGATTTTGCAAAAATTGCGCGATTTCAAGGCGTACCGCAAGGCCGTATTTCGAGCTGATCCAATTATAAAGCAGATACGAAATCGCCTTGTAGCGGTAGCCCTCTTTGCCTATGAGTAGCGCCGCATCCTCGCCGTCAAGCTCGATTATTACGGTCTCGTCGTCAAATTTACGCACGTCTATCTTGTTTATAGTAAAGAAATTTCCGCCAAAAAGCTTCTCTACGCCCTGCTTTATCTCGGGCAATACTTTATCGATGTCGGCTTTTGGTTTTTGTTCCTTTTGCTTTTGCGTCTGGGTACGATCGGCGCGGGAGTCTTGTTTTTCTTTTTTAGCTAAATTTGGCGCGGCTTGCGTCAAATTTGCCTCGCCGCCGGAAGCTTGCGAGCCTAAATTTTCGCTGCTTCCCGCTTTTTCCTCACCTTCGTAAAAGTCGTTTTTATTAAAGGTATCGATGATCGAGTGATCGAGGATGCTTTTGCTGCTCTCTTTTTTGGGTTGTTCTTTTTTATGCAGCTCTTTTTCTTTTACCAGAGGTTCTTTTTGCGGTTGCGCTTCTTCGACTTTAGACTCGTTTACCGCGCTGGTTTCGCTTTGCTTTGCCGCATGATTTTTATGATGATCGTGGCGATTTTTATGATTTTTTTTCTTTTCGCTTCGGTGATTTTGCTCTTCGCCAGAGTTCTCTTTTTTCTTAAATTCCTTCTTTTTTTCGCCGCCGTTTTCTTTATGACCGTTTTCGCGAGCGGCTTGAGGGACTTTTTTTGCTTCTTTATGCGCGCCCTCTTTTACGGCTTCGATGATCGCCGTTTTTTTGAAAAATCCCAAAAAACCCGCACTTGGATTTTGCAAAATCTTGATATCAAGCTCGGTAACGGAGCAGTTTAGCTCCTGCGCGGCCTTTTGAAAGGCCTCTTGTAAATTTGCGGCTTCTATTCGCATCAGGCCTTTACCTCCGCTTTTTTATGCTTTTCAAAGAGCTTGTTTACAAAAACTTGCTGGATGACCGAGCAGACGTTGTTTACGAACCAGTAAAGCGTAAGTCCCGCAGGGAAGGTCACGAAGAAAAACGTAAAGATAAGCGGTAAAAATTTCATTATCTTTTCTTGCATCGGGTCGCTAAACGTGGTCGGCGTGAGCTTTTGTTGAAGGAACATAGTCGCACCCATCAAAATAGGTAGTACGAAATACGGATCCATCACCGAAAGGTCGTGTATCCAGAGTATCCACGGCGCCGCTTTTAGCTCGATCGCGTTTAGTAGTACGCGGTAAATCGCAAAGAAAATCGGAATCTGCATAAGTATCGGCAAGCAGCCGCCCATCGGGTTGGCGCCGTTTTTCTTATATAGCTCCATCATGTGCATATTTAGCTTTTGCGGATCGCCTTTGTATTTGGCTTGCAGCTCTTTTACCTTCGGCGCTAGATCTTTAAGCTTGTTCATCGATAGCATACCCTTGTAGGTGAACCAGGAAAGCGCAATCCTAACAGTCAGCGTTAGTACGACGATCGCCCAGCCCCAGTTACCGATGTAACCGTAAAGCCAATTTAAAAACGCAAACATCGGTTTTGCGATAAAGGTAAACCAGCCGTACTCGATGACGTCCACGAGCTCCTCGTTTATCTGACTTAAAGTCGCGTGGTCTTTAGCGCCGATGTAGCCTTTAGCTTTAAAATTTTGCTCGCCTTTTACGAATATCACTGCATTTCCCGCGCCATCTTTTGAAACTACGGGATTTAAAAGTCCGTCAAATTTGAAAAATAAAGCCGTGTAGTATCTGTCGCTAGCCGCGGCTATATTTACGTTATTAAAGCTCTCGGTCGCGTCTACGTCGCCGTCCTCGATGATAGTTAGCTTGCCGTCGTTATGCTTAAGTAGCGCGCCGTGGACGGTATAGCTGTCGATAGCTACGTTTGGACGAAAGCCCGGAGTCACGTAGTATTCGCCCGCGCTCACTCTGAGGTCTAGGTCATAGCTTCCGTTTGGATAAAACGTAATTTTCTTAGTTACGCTAGAGCCTTCCAAATTTTGCGTTAAAACTATGCTTTTTGGCTCGCTAGTTAAATTTATCTCGCTAACGTCGCTCGCGTAGGCTACCTTGAAGGCCTGCTCGTTTAAAGCCTTGTCGCTAAAGCGAACCTCAAGCGGTAGCGGCTGAGCGCCTGCTAGCTCGATACGCTCGCCATCGGCGTTTTTGTATTTTTCGTCGTTTAGATAAAATTTAGAAATCCTGCCCAGCTCGTCGATGCGCGCCTCAAAGTGTTCGCCCTTTATCACGGCGATCTCGCGGCTTTGCGTCGTTGCAGCTTGCGGAGCACTAGCTCCTGATGCGGTTGCGCTCGGAGCGGCGTTTGCTTGGCTTGATTGCTGCGCAGCTACGGTTTGGTTTTGATCTAACGGCAAATTTTTAGGAATAAAAAAATAATCGTAAGCGATAAAAAAGATAAAAGATAAAACGGTCGCTAATATCACGCGTTTTTGAACTGACATATTGTCTAACACTATTTTTCCTTTTGAAAGTCTAAATTTTTAATAACGTAGAATTTATTTTTTTTATACGGGACGAACCAAAATGTGATATGTGATTTTAAATTTTGATTGGATATAAAAAAAGAGTCGAAATTTTTACTGATGACGGGGTAGTCGATGCCGCCCTTAAAGAGTTGATTACAGCGCAAAATTCTAAAAATAACCGCAAAAAGTGCCGAGAAAAAGCCGTTAAATTTAAACTGCCAAACGGCAAATTCCGAGCATGAGGGATAGTACCTGCAAGACTTCGGAGTAAATTTGGAGATATAATCTTGATATGCTTTTATCAAAAATAAAATAGCTTGTTTTATCATTTTCATATGCCTGATTTTATACATCCGAGTTTTTTCATAGCCCAAGAGATATTTTTTTTGAGCTTTAAAAACGAGCTTTTCTCTAGCCCGTTTTTAACGACTATCACGTAAATGCCGTCCGCAAGCTCATTTGAAATCTCGACTACGACCGCTCGCAAAAGTCTTTTACATCGGTTGCGAACGACGGCTTTGCCCACCTTTTTACTGGCTACGACGGCTAATTTGTTTTCATTGCAAGGCTTAAAAAAGACTATCGCCTCCTCGCAGTGCCATTTGACGGCCTCTTTGTAGACGCTTGAAAACTCCTTTTGGCTGCTTATAGAGCTAAATTTGCTTAAACGGCCAATCTTGCTCTGCCTTTTGCGCGTCTTGCGTTTAGCACTTTGCGGCCGTTTTTAGTTTTCATGCGGACGCGAAACCCGTGAGTGCGTTTTCTAGGGGTTTTATGAGGTTGGTATGTTCTTTTCATAAATTTTTCCTTATGGTGATTTTGATATAAGTCGGTGATTTTATCAACAAATCGCTTAAAATCCTTTTAATAAATTTTTAAACTTCGTTTTAAAATAATAAAAATATAATCGCTCATTAAAATTTAGGAGAAATTTTGTCTTACGTTATTAGAAAAGCATCCAGGGCCGACATCCCGGCCGTTTGCGAGCTAGTTAAAGAGCTGGCCGCGTACGAAAAAATGAGCGATGATGTCAAATTTACGCCCGAAGTTTTTGCCGAGTCTGTTTTTGAGAAAAACTACGCCCGGATTTTAGTCTGCGAAACAGAGGGTAAAATCATAGCTTACGCGATATATTTTTACACGTTTTCCACTTTTTTGGGACTTGGCGGGATGTATTTGGAGGATTTGTACGTCCAAAAAGAGTATCGCAACAAAGGTATAGGAAAAGAGTTTTTTAGGCATCTAGCTCAAATTTGCAAGGATGAAAATCTGCAACGTCTCGAGTGGGCGTGCCTGCACTGGAACGAGCCGGGCATCAAATTTTACGAAAAAATGGGCGCGAAAAACCAGTCCGAGCAGTGGCGAAACTACCGCCTGGACGGCGAAAATTTAAGTAAACTAGCGCTTTGATTTATCTGTTTTTAACGCCCTTTTGGATATCATCGCGCGATGAGTTACGCAAACGAAATTTTAAGAGAGCTTTACTATCTAAGGGCGTTCGGGTATAAATTTGCCGATTTTTTGCCTTCGTCCGCGGCCTTGCCAAGTAGCCTTGCCGAACTAAACGCAAGTATCAAAGAGTGCAATCTATGCGAGCTTTGCAAGAGCGCAAACCACGCGCTAACGGGCCTTGGAGATAAAAGTGCTAAGGTTATTTTCGTATTTGACGCGCCAAACGCCTCCGAGGACGCGAGCGGAGAGTTTTTAGCAGGCGACGATAATTTTTTGCGAAATTTAATGGATTTAGCAGGTCTTGAAAAAAACGAAATTTACGTCACGAGCCTACTAAAATGCAAACCCGCCGCCAAAGCTCCGGCAAGCGCATACGAGCTTTGCGAGCCGTATTTTAGCGCAGAAGCTCGTCTAGTTGCGCCAAAACTCATCGTAGCGCTAGGCGAAGAGGTCTTTTACAAAATGATAAAACAAAGTGCGCAAAGCTTTGAGGTAATAAGGGGAAACATAATGAAATTTAAGCACTCGGCCTTGCTGGCGACTTATTCGTCAAGCGACGTAGCAAAAAATCCAAGCAAAAAAGAGCTGTTTTTCAGCGATTTAAAAAAGATAAAAGAGTTCCTATGAGAAAAATTTTAACCGCTTTACTGATCTGCTCGGCGCTGTTTGCCAGGAGCGACAAACCCTCCGATATCCCGCCGGCAAGCGAAATTTATATAAATTTAGAACTGACGAAATGCAACGACGCCTGCTTGCTTGATCTCGTTAGAGACGGTCTTTTGCACAGCTTTTTGGCTCGATACGAGGGCAGCTCGAATCAAGAAATTTTACAAGCCTTTAACGCTCTAAACGGCTCGTACGTAAACGCCGGCACCGAAAGCCTAACGCCAAGCTCCAGCGCCGAGTTTAAGATCGCCGTCATCATCCCTCAAGATAGCATAAAAAGCTACGCCGGCGTCGTCTCAAACGCGGTTATCGCCTACGTCGTCAGGCAAAACGCCGCTATCGACGTTAAATTTTACAACATCGGCAACGAAGCCCCGAGCGCTATCGACGGCGCCCTAGCTCGCGCTAGAAACGAAAATATCTCCTATATCATCGCGCCGTTTACGCCTGTGGGCGCAAAATATCTAAACGAGGTTTTAGACCCCGCCATGACGGCTTTCGTGCCGACTCTGCACATCTCTAGCGTCGATTCGCCGCAAGATAATTTGATATTTGGCGGCATAGACTACAAAGGGCAAGTCGAGAAGCTACTAAATTTCTCAAACGGCCAAGTTGCCGCGTTTTCTGACGGTAGCGCGCTAGGAGCGGCGCTAAATCGCTACGCCGACGAGCTTAGCGGCGGGCTAGCCTACGAAAACGAGATCGCAAACGGCGTCACGGATCTAAAGTCAATGCTATCCGGCAACTCGAGACTAAGCGGCGCGACCGTTTTCCTAAACGTTCCGCTCGTGAAAGCTTCGATGGTGAGCTCTCAGATGCGCCTTTACGACGTCAAATTTAACGCCCTTTTAAGCACTCAGATAAACTACGCGCCGAGCATCTTTAAACTCATGCAACCGCAAGATAGAGAAAAGCTCTACATAGCAAACTCGATCTCCAAAACTGACGGCGCGCTGGACTCAAACAACGAAATTTTGGGGCAAAATTTAAACTTTAACTGGGTAGGCTACTCCGCTAGCGCCGGGCTTGACTACATCTACGCGACCTACCTAAACCGCGGCGCGCAGAGGCTTTTTAGCGAGAGCGTCGAGGACTCGCAGATCATCTATGATACGAAGGTTTTAAAAGCCGGCGAATACGGCTTTTACGAGCAATAAGAGGAGAGAAAATCCACTATTTCCTCGCTCATCTTAGCAGGTCTTAGGTTGCTGACAAACGCAACCTCGACGTCCGCTTCAAAGACGAGCTCGGGCTCGCATTTGCCGCTTAAATTTACGATTTTATAAATTTTCTGATTTATGAGCGCGGAGGCTTTTTTCAGGCTTGCCACGCTAGTTTTTACCTCGAGTAGATCGCCCAGGACGGCAGGTTTTTTAAATTTCGCCCGAATCTCGCTCACGACAAAATGTCCGTCCTTGCTAAAAGGCTTAACCTCCGAGCCGAAAAACATCTCGCTGCGCGCCCTTTCGCAGTATTTTATATAGTTTGCGTGATAGACTATGCCGCCCGCATCGGTATCTTCGTAGTAGATTCGTATTTTCATCGCTTGCCTTTATGCTTAAAGTCTCACGCATTTTACCCGTTTTTTTTAAAAGATTGATTATAAAAGCGTCGCCGTTAAAATTTCATCACGCTCTTATGTCAAGCTTTCTGTAAAATTTACACCTCTTGCTTACTTCTATACCACCGCCAAGCTCGTTATTTAAAAACGAAATATTGTATAGATCTTTTGCCGTTAGGGTTTTATTATCTCCTAGGTATATCAAAAACTGTTTTCCATGCTTAGTAGAAAAGGATTTTATAGCGCTAGCTCCTATTTCCTGGAGCGTCTTATATTTGCCGTTGGTATCTAGGATGCCTATATTATTAAAGCTTATAGAGCCAAGCTCGATGTCGCTCATGGCTTTAGTTTCTAAATTTAGGCTTGCCCTTCTGGTTTTATCTCCTAAAAGCTTACCCGTATCAGAATACAGCTGCGTTACTTCTATTTCTCTACCGCTATCAAATTTTAAGGTTATAGACCCGTTATCGTTTAGCTTCATAGCTATTACGCTATCGCTGTCGTTCATCATTAAGGCCGCTTTACTCGGATTATCCTCAAAGGCTCTTTTTACTTTCTCTAAGTTTTCTGGGCTAAATTCTAGCCTTGTAGCCTTTTGGAATTCATTTTCCATGGCGATCATGTATGACGACTTGCTACCGTTTAGCCTACTTATATATTCGTCTGCATTTTCTACGTTATACTCTTTTAGATTTTTTGATAGCCACTCTACGTCTTTTGCGTGGGCGGTGGATTCTTTTTCATAATCTCTATAAAATTTCATAAAACTATCTTTTTGATAGTTTTCATACGAGAAGTCGTCGCTCGTCTTTTTGCTTGATATGATCGGATTAAATTCATTAAGCTTTAGCTTTCCGTCAAATCCAGCCTTAGCGTAAGCAAAATTGTTAAATAGGCTATTTTTATTAAATACGTTATTGTTTCTTAGGTCTACCCAGCCGTCCTTGTCCGCATATGCATCAAAGAAGTTCTTAATACTATCGGTTTCCGCCTTTTTGTATCTGCTTTCCGGTGCAAATACGGTGTAGGGGTTTTCCTTGTAGTAAAAAATGCGATTATCGATCTTTGAGATGTCGATTTGAGTCTTGCCTTTTTCTTTCAGTTTGGCATTTAGATCCTCTATTTGCTTCCGCCTATGGTTTATATCTATATCTTTTTTAATAAACTGCGCCAGATCTATACCGCTGGTTACGTCGCTTAAATTTGCTATCTTTTCGTTGCCGTCCTTATCGTATCCTCTAACCTTGAGCTTTGAGAATAGCTTATCGGAGCTATTTAAAATTCCGTCGCCGTTACTGTCAAAGTTAAAGAGTATTGCATTTGAGCTAAATTTGCCGATACCTAGCTTGTCGTTATCGCCGTATAGATCTAAAAATACCTCTACGTCGCCGTATTTAGTTTTTAGTATATTTTCGCTTGCATAGTCGTTTAGATTGTTTCTGTCTTGACTTAGGATGGTATTTGATTTGCTGCCTTTAAAATATCCGCCGCCGGCAAATTCTTCTATTACGGGCGCCCCGGAATCTGGCAAACCGATAGAAAAACAATATCCGCTATTCTCATACGATCCTTGAAATCTATTATATCCGTCTTGAGTAACTCTATCCGAGTTGTCCATATTGGACCACATAGGCAGACTTGCCCTATAAGCGCTTGATCCTAAAAACCCGGTAGAATATCCATTTACACTATCAGATCCGCCTTTATATAGATAGGCTTGCGAATTTTGCATTAGTATATCGTTGGCTTTTTCTAAAAGATCGTATTGCCTACTGATATATTCGTCCTTGCTTATTGCCTCATTGCCCACCTTGACTAGCTCTTGTCCGGCGAGTCTAGATGCGGAAGCTTGCATTTGGCCTTGTCTTAATAATGATAAATTTACGTCATAGCCGTTTCTTAGCAGAATATCCATTTAAAATCCTTTTATACTTTTACGTCAAATTTGCCTAGTTTTGCTAGTTGACTTAAAATTTCAGTTATATCCGTCCCCTTTTCTCGTTCGGCTTTCAGGAAATTTTCAAAGAATTCTCGTCTGATGTCTTTATCTACGTATGTTTTGCTTTTACTGGTGGCTTGGATGGGTTTAAACGCCGTCGCCTCGCTTGTATTTTCCTTAAATTCAGCCCTGCCCTCAAGTAGATTTTGTATATCCAGACCTTTTTCTATCGCATCCCGCACGAATTTTATAAACGCCTTTTTGCTCTGCTCGTCCTTATACTCGATACTCTCAAGCTCCCTAAACTCCACGGGAGCCTTGTTTTTATTAATGACTATCGTGATATTTTCGCCATCTACGGATATTCTTTCCGCGCCGCTCTCGCCCAAACGCTTCAGCACGGTATATTCAGCCCACCTATCCTTAAACTCGTCCACGCTCATATCGGAGTCGAGGATTTCCATCCCCTTATTCCCTGCATTATATTCTATGCCCAAAAATGGGTATTCGCGGTTTATGTATTTTTTCGTAAATTCATCGACGTCGGTCGTATCGTATTCCGCCAAATCCCGAGTAAGCTTATCGAAACCAAATGCCCCGCTACTATTTATAAATTTCTTCAGATTTTCCGCTTCGCTCCTACTAAAAGAGCCGTCTAACCCGCTTATCTTACCCCATACGCTTATCTTTTCGTCCAGAGTATATCCGCTCAGAGAAAAAACGCCTCGTATATTAGCCGGTGCACCGGGCGGGAGCTTTTTTATCTCCCTGATGGCCGCTTGCATCTCTTTGATGTTAAAGCCTATGTCGACAGCTTTTAGGCTTGATACGTTTTCGCTATTTTTTGGGTTCGCTTGATTTGTCGAATTTGGCTGTGCGACCGCCACATTCGAAGCCTGATTTGAGGTTAAATTTATAGCCTCTTTTTCCTCGCGTGCTTTTAAATTTCGCTCATGAGCGCTACTAAAATCATAATTTACGTTTGCGTTAAATCCGTTTACGCCGCTTATCATATTAATCCTTTATGCTTTTACGTCAAATTTGCCTAGTTTTGCTAGTTGATTTAAAATTTCAGTTATATCCGTCCCCTTTTTGCGTTCGGCTTTTAAGAAATTTTCAAAGAATTCTCGTCTGATGTCTTTATCTACGTATGTTTTGCTTTTACTTGTGGCTTGTATGGGTTTAAATTTGGCTTCGGCTCTTTGCTTAGCTAAATTTTCGTTGTATTCTCTCATCTCTTGATTGATTTTTGCTACGGCTTCTTTGTGGGCTTTCGTAGTTTTCTCGATATCTTCCGCATATAGTTTTTTAAATTCCTCTATACTAATATCGGTTCTTTGTAGCAAAGCAGCTCCGACGCTGCCCATCACAGCGTCTTCGGGCAAAGAGTTTTTAAATGCTTTTAGTTCCTCTTGCTCCTCTTTTGTTCCGAGCCCCAAAAGCTTGCCCCAAATAGTCGGTTTGCCGTCTATCGAATCGGATTGTAATAACCTAGAATACCTCGCCAGCATGCCTTCTACAGCTTCTTCCATGGTTTCGGGCTCTTTGGCTCGCAGGGTTTTTATCTGCTCGGGCGTATATTTCTTAGACAATATATCATCGATTTGGTTTATGACTTTAGTTATCCAGCCTTCCTCGCTCTCGTCTACCTTGATAACTTCGTCCGCAAGTTCCTTGATAGGTCTGCTTTGATATATCTGAATTTGTCTTTTTACATCTTCTTTATTTTTTGAAGCCTGCGTTTGCTCGTTCGCCAAATTCGTCTTAGCGGTTTTATCTGCAGGAGTTAAATTTGACTTGAAATTTGCCGTAGAAATATTTAAATTTGAGCCATTTATCATTTTAATCCTTTAAAACGAGTTTTAAGCTATATCGGCAAATTTGAGAAAAAATTTAGGGTAAAGATAAGAAAGGCTATCAAATTTGACGGATTGCCAAATTTTAACAAAACAACTAGCGGAAGTATTTTAAGATAGATTTAAATGCTGCTACGAAATTTTGTCCCAAGACTAGGCATGCAGTCTGTCGCAGGGGAAAATTTTCTAGCTCATTTAAAGACGCTTAAAAGACACCGCACAAAATTTACTTTTCGCTAGGCTTCCTCGTCGCCAGATCGCACTTGGCGCCGCGAGTAATCATCAAAGACTGATCGTAAAATAAAATAAGCACCACCGAAACCCCGACGCCAAGCGCTAACGAGACCGTCGTAGTCGTGATCGCGTTATCGAAAAATATGATTAAATATTCGTTTTTCTTAGCGATATCAGGCTCGTTTAGAAACGAGAACAGCGCCAAAATGCCCTTATACGCGTAAACTCCAGGCACCATCGGCAAAAGTGCCGGAAATGCGATGATCTCGGCGGGCACCTTAAGCCGTTTGGCAAAGAGCATACCCAAAATCCCGCTTAAAAATGAGACGATAAGGGTGGCGACGCTGATGTTAAAAAAACCCATCTGCATGATCCAAAAGCGGCTAGCGTGCGCAAACGCCGCAAGCAGCGCGCAAAATGCGAGAGTCCTTTTTGGCGGAGAGCTAGCGTAGGCAAAGCCAAGCCCCGCCACCGCGGCAAAAGCGCCGTCTATAAGAGTCGCAGTAAAAAGCTCAAACATGTAAAATCTCCGCGCTGCTAAGCGAGAGCGTGATATAGACGCCCACCGCGATGCAAAGTATCAGGATGCCCGTGCTCACGGCCCTGCTGATGCCCACAAGTGTGTTGTCGTTTAGGATATCAAAGACCGAGTTTATGAGAAAAACGCCCGGCATCAAAAAGAGTATCGACGAGCCGATCGCCACATCGCTAGTGTGCGTAAAGCCGTAAAATACGCCAAGATAGGCGATAAAAGAGACGACGAACGAGACTAGGACGTACTGGATTTTTAAATTTATGCCCATTTTAGCAAGCGCAAATTTGAGGCTATAGCCAACGAGCGTCGCAAAAAATACGCATACGACCGAGCCCACGTCGCCGCCAAAAAGCTTGCAAAAGGCCGCATTTGCAAGGCTTATTAAAATAAGCGAGCTTGCAAATTTGTTCGCGCCTATACGCATGACGCCCTCAAACTGTTCTTTGGCTTCATCAAGGCTCAAATTTTCGTCCAAGATCCGCCAGCTAAGCGACGAAAGCTCGGAAATGCGGCTAAAGCTCACCTGCCCTAGCGGGATCTTTTTCACGTAGGTTCGGCGCAGGGAGTTGTCGGCTGAGTCCATGACGCTAATAGTAAAATACTTCACAAAAATCGTCACGCTAACATCAAAACCATAGCGCTTTGCTATGCGGTCGACGCACTTTTCTACGCGCGCGGTGTAGGTGCCAGCGCCCACCATCGCCGTCGTGTAGTCAGAGAGAAAATCTGTTAAAATTTGGATGTCTGGCTTCGCGCTCATTTTTCGGCGGTTTTAAATTTGATAAAAAACAAAGCAAGCTGCGCAAACAGCATCAGCTTCATCGTCCATTCGCTAGCCGCGTGCATCTGCGCAAACCCAGCCGTCTGCGTCGCCGCCTCGCCCGCAGCCTGTGCGTCCATGATGTAGGGCGTGAAGTAAAACACAAACGAGAGCGCGAGGGCTAAATTTATCGCGCAAAGCATACCCATGCTAAATTTAGCGGCAAATTTGACACTGGATCTAAACGAGGCAAGCTCGTAAAGCGCGGCTATAACGCTAACGGCTAGCAAGGCGTAGTTAAATTTAACAAATATCGTGGCCATCAACTTGCCGCTTTGAAACTGCGTGAGTACGCCCTCGCCAAGTATGCTCTGCGGATAAAAAATCGTCGGCGCAACCAGAGCGCCCAGAGCCAGCTCCGTGCCGATGAGCGCGCCAAGAAGCAAAAAATAAACGCTTTTCATGATTTTCCTTTTTTTGATTTACTGCACGCATTTTAGGGTTATAGCATTTAAAATCCGCTAAATTTAAGCAAGAAGGGCGGAAATTTGTGAGTGCTAAATTTGACGCAAGCTGGAGCAAATTTAGTTTACTAGTAAAAGCCAAAACCGCGCGCAAATTTATAAATTTGCAAATATATTTCGCGCGACGAATCCGCGGTCAAATCCAGTCAAATCCTTGTAAAACTCCGCCTCGAACCCGTTAAATTTAAGCGCACTTTGCATACTTTCTCGCTGATCGTAGCCCATCTCGCAGGCTAGGTATTTTACGCCGCGATTTTTAGCGACTAGAATAATGTTCTTTAAGATCTCATCGCCCGCCGCGCCGCCAAATAGCGCCTCGTGCGGCTCGTTTAGTACGAATTTATCAAGCCTATAGTCCTGCGCGATATAAGGCGGATTTGAAACGAGCAGGTCAAAGCGTCCGTAAATTTGATCCAGATACGCGCATTTTATAAACTCGATCCTATCCTCTACGCCAAATTTCGCGGCATTCTCGCGAGCTAAATTTAACGCACCGTCGCTGATATCTGAGGCTATGATTTTGGCGTTTGAGTTTAGCGCGAGACAGATACTGATTATCCCGCTTCCCGTGCCTATCTCGGCGACTAGGGGCGGTCCATTTTGCGCGGGTAAATTTGATAAAACTTCAAGCGATTTTTCGATTAAAATTTCAGTCTCGGGGCGCGGGATCAAGACGCCTTTTTTTACGTTAAAAGTAAGTCCGTAAAAGCCCGCCTCGCCCGTGATATACTCTAGCGGCTCGTGATTTGCGAAGCGTTTTGCTAGCGCAAAATATCCGTCCGCATCCTCTAGCTTGCGGTTTAAATTTAAAAATATCCATTCGATTTTTACGCCGAGGTAGCTCATCAAAAGCACCTTGGCTACGCGCGCAGGATTTGCGCCGCTTATCTCGCACGCAGGCGCGATCTGAGATGAGGCGGCCTTTAGCGCGTCATTTACCGTCATTTTCCAGCTCGTTTATACGCTCAAAGAGGCTTGGGTGCGAGTGATAGACGAACGCGTAGAGCGGATGAGCCTTCGGAAAGGCCTTGTTTTCGGAGCCTAGCTTTTTTAGCGCGCTTATCATGTCGGCTTTGTTTGAGACGTCGCCTGCGAATTTATCGGCGCCAAATTCGTTTGCACGGCTAAAATACGAGCTAACGGGCGAAAATAAAAATCCGAATATCGGCGAAAAAAGTAGCAAAAACACAATCACTCCGCCGCCTGCCGGGCTGAGCCCTAGAGCGCCGTACGCCGCGTCAGGGATGTTGCCGAATATAAAAAACATCGCAAAAAGCATAACCGCGCTTAGAGCGATCATTTTTAGGATATCTTTGTGCTTAAAGTGTCCCAGCTCATGCCCCAAAACGGCGATTATCTCCTCTAGGCTTAGTTTTTTAACGAGCGTGTCGAAAAGCACCACGCGTTTAGTCGCGCCAAGGCCGCCGAAATAGGCGTTTAAGCGGTTGTCGCGCTTGCTGGCGTCTATCGTAAAAACGCCGCTACTTTTAAACCCGCACTGCGCTAAGAGCCCTTCTATACGGCTTTTTAGCTCGCCCTCTTCCAGCGGCTGCATCTTGTTAAAGATAGGCGCGATGAGCGTCGGGTAGATGAGATTTATAACAAGCGCGACCGCGAAGCTCAGCAAAAACGCCCAAAACCACCAAAAATCGCCCAAAAATCTAATGCAAAGCAGCACCAGCCACACAAACAGCGTGCCGAAAACTAGCGTTAGCGCGAGCGTTTTAAGCAGATCAAGCGCGAAAATTTTGAGCGTTACGTTTGAAAAGCCGAGCTTTTTATCTTTGACGAAAGTTTCGTAGATATTTAACGGTAGCTCCAGCAGCGACGAAATGATCAAAAAGCCCATCACAAAGATGATATGATCTCTCAGTTCTCCCGTTTTATAGGCGCTTTCATACATCTCGCCAAGCCCCCAGCACGCCCACATCATAAATATCGCGGCGTGATAAAAAAGGCTTGCTATCTCAAATTTTTGATTAGTTATCGCTGCGGCGGCGGCGGTTTCGTATTCATTCTGCTCTAGCACGACGGCCGGCTTTTTAGCCTCTGCGCGTATAAAATTTATCTGCAAAATCGCCAAAATCGCCTTTGCGGCGAAGTAAAAAAAGTAAATACCGAGTAAAAAATAAAACATATCTTCCCTTAAATTTTATAAAGACTAAAGCAGCCGTAGTCGGTACGCACGGCCAAAAATTCCTCGCCGTTTATGCACTCAAATTTAGCCTCGCAGCGCTTCACGACGTGCGAGAGCTCAAAGCTAAGCTGCAAATTTCCGCTTTTTAGATCGATGATGCGGGCTTTGTCGTAGTTTATTAAAGCCAGCCGCGAACCGTCCGCGCTAACGCAAAGCTCGTCCGCCTCGGCGCATTCGTCCCGCAGCCATGCAGGATTAAGCCACTCGCCGCTTGCGGCATCAAGGCAAACTAGCTTGCCCGCGTAGTGCTCCTTGCCTAATAACGAGCCGTCCGCTAAAAAGCAAATTTTATCAAAAATGCCGAAATCGCCTCTGATCTCGTTTAAAATTTTACCGTTTAGCGTGCTTAAAATTTTGATCTCGTTTTGCTTACAGTGAAGCGCTAGCCGCATGCCGTCACCATCGAGCGCAGCGCACAAAATCGGCGTATAGTTTTTCATTTCGGATTTATACTCAACCAGAGGTGAAATCTCGCCGCCTCGCAAAGTAAAAATTTGACCAAACATAGCAAACGCCGCCGTATCTTTCGCAGCACAAACGAAACTCGTAAATTCTTTGCTGTTTTTAAAGCTTAACCCTTGAGAGAGATCGCTAAATTCGCCCGTAGCCGGGTCAAATTTGAAGATAAAATGATCCAGATCCAAAAGCAAAATCTCGCCCACGCGCTCCGCCTGCCACGCAAGCGGCTTTGGCAAGATAATCTGCTGCTTTACGGTGCCGCTCACGTCCAGCCTGACGAGAAAATCATCCAGCGCGCCACCCTCTTTGTAGCCGCCGCATTTATAGACGAAAAGCTCATCGCCAGCGCCCGCAAAGGCCAGCGCACCCGTATATCCGCCGCCGATATATACGTGCAAACTCGCCTCGCCAGCTTTCGCGTTCGCATTTTGCAGGACGTAGCCCTTCTTTAGGCTCTCCCACTCCTTTTTCACGCAGGCTTTTTGCGCCTCGTCCGCGCTCGCAAACTCTTTTTGCGTCTGTCTCATTTTGCCGTTTTTGATGCTCTCGCTGATTAAAATTTTGTCCTGCACGCGCAAATTTAAGCGGTCGCCGTTAGCTAAATTTACGAGATGTGCCATCAAATTTACTTTAAAAAGTTATCGTAAAACGAGCTGATAAAAAGCACCAAAATGATAAACGGAACGACAAATTTGATATACCAAAACCAGATATTTACGAGTTTTGCGTATTTTTCGCTGCCCTGCATTATCTCGCGTTTAGCTTCGTCTTTTAGCACCCAGCCTACAAATATCGCGCACCCAAGCGAGGTCAGCACGAAAAATATCGTAGCGCTGATGGCGTCGTATGCGTCAAAGATATTTTTACCGAAAATTTTAACGTCCTCAAGCAGGTTCGTAGCCATCAAGGACGGTAAATTTCCAAAGATAAATATCGTGCCTAGCACCAAAAAAATCGCGTTTTTGCGTTTTATTTTAAATTTCTCCTGAAGCGTCGTAATGATGACCTCGTAGATCGGCAGCGAGGTCGTGAGTGCGGCGATCATCAGCAGCGCAAAAAAAGCCACCGCAAAAAATCCGCCAAAAGGCATATGCGAAAAAACGATCGGCAAGCTCTTAAACACGAGGCTTGGGCCGCTATCGGGCGAAACGCCGTAGCTAAAGAGCGACGGAAATATCATAAAGCCCGCAAGTACGGCGATGAGGGTGTTTAGTATGCCCGTGATGATCGAGATTTTAACCAGCCCTTCGTCCTTTTTAACAAAGCTAGATAGAGTAATCATCACGCCAAAACCAAGCGAGAGCGCAAAAAATACCTGCCCCAAAACCTCAACGAAAAGCTTGATATTTATCTTTGAAAAATCTGGCGTGAGGTAAAATTTAACCCCCTCCATTGCACCCTCTAGCGTCAAGTTTTTTACGATCATCACGATCATGAGCACGAAAAGTAGCGGCATGAGGTACTTCGCCGAGCGCTCGATACCGCCGACCGCGCCCTGCACCAAGATCGCGTAGTTTACGAGCACGAACACAAGCGTCGCAAAGCTGATAGCCAGCGGATCGCTTACGATATTTTGCTCGTAAAACGCGCTCGTAGCCTCAAAACTCAGCACCTGCGACAGATCGAGCATACCAAATGCGATCTGCGCGATGTAGTTTAGCACCCAGCCGCCGATAACCATGTAGTAGGCCATGATGCCAAATGCCCCAAGCAGCCCCATCCAGCCCACGATTTTCCACGCCGGATTTATATTTTTACCGCCGAATGCGTCCACGGCGTTGCATTTTAGGCGTCTGCCGATCGCATTTTCAGCCAAAATCATCGGTATACCGATCGCGATCATCGCGATACAAAACACTAGCACGTAGGCGCCGCCGCCGTTTTGCCCGACTAGATACGGGAAGCGCCACGTCGCGCCAAAACCCACGGTCGCGCCCGCGACTGCCAAAATATACGTTATTTTCGAACTCCAAGTTCTTCTATCCATTATAAACCCTTTAATAAAACGCGAAATTATATAAAAAATTTGATTAAAATTTGCTAGCGGCGGGTGACATCGACGCGTGATCTCGGCTTTTTGCTAAATTTTAGGATTTGCGAGTGAAATTCGTTTTTGGCTCTGGGGTTTATTTTTATCTTTATGGGTAAAATTTACGGCGATTACTCAAGTTCGTAGATAAATAAATTTAACCAGTCCGTTAATCCAAAACGGCAAATTCTACGCACCCTTCCATCGCGACAAGCAAAAACCAGCCCGTCTCGGGGCTACAAAAATAGCGATGCTCGGGGATATTTTCAACCGTAAATTTTAAAAAATCGTAAAAATACTCGGGCGCAAATTTGACCCCTGCGCCGGTTAGATTGTCGCCGACGTAGCTTATCTCGCCGCTTAAAATTTTACTTTGGGTGCTTGGATTTGAGCTTAGAAAATTTTTAATTTTGTAACCAGCCGTTTTATAATCTTTTAAAATTTGCAAAATGGGATTTGAGCCGACAAAGGTAAAATTTCGCCCTATAAGCACTGCTACACCGCCCTGAGCGCGCCACTTTTGGCCTAAATTTGACAAAAAAGCAAGCATCTCATCATTGGCCGAAATGAAATTTGAAACTGGATTTTTGAGGCTTAACTGCATCCTTTTGCTAGATTGCCGTAAATTTTATTAAAAGCGTAAAATTTAGCAAACCGCTTGCGCGTTTATTTTATAAATTTCGAGCACCGAGCTCGCGGTAAAATATTTTTATCAAAATTTTATCCAAGAACAAAAAGAGATATTATATCTTGGAGAGATTTTAAGGGTTACGAAGCGAAAAATAGGCGTAGGCTGGACAAGCCAGTCCGCCAAGCCGATTTTTCGCGAGTTCCGTTAAAAGCTCCAGAGAAACAACTACGCAAAAAAGTCGCCAAATTTCGCACGCCAAACTCGCGGCAAAGAGTTTTTGAGCAAATTTAAATGTTTTTTATCAAATTTTGTCAAAAAACCGTAAATTTTTTACAAAAATGCGTTATATCTTGAGATGATTTTTGAAGTCGCGACGTAAAAATAAAACGGAGCGGACTGGTTGTCCGTGAGTATTTATTTTTACTAGCCCTTCAAAAAGCGTCCAAGAGATAACGTCATAAAATCACTTAAGAGCTTCGAGTCTAACCGCGACCGAACGCTTATGCGCTCCGAGCCCCTCGGCATCGGCTAGCTTCATGCACGCATTTCCTAGCTCGCTTATACCTTTTGCGTTTAGCGAGATGAGCGAAGTGCGCTTCATAAAATTTTCAACCCCGAGCGGCGAGTAAAATCTCGCGCTACCGCCTGTGGGCAGCGTATGATTGGGTCCGGCTAGATAGTCGCCCATCGCTTCAGGCGTAAAATGCCCGATAAATATCGCGCCGGCGTGCCTGATCTGCCTAGCTAGCTCCATCGCGTCGTTTGTCGCGATCTCTAGGTGCTCGGGCGCTAGCTCGTTAGTCAGCCTCACGCACTCATCAAGGTCGCTAGCTACGATGATAGCGCCCTTTTTATCGATGCTAACCTGCGCGATCGGCTGCCTGGCTAGAGTCTTGATCTCCTCGTTTATATGCCTTTGCACCGCCGCGCCGAAGGCTTGGTTGGGCGTGATGAGCACGGCACTGGCCATCTCGTCGTGCTCAGCCTGCGAGAGTAGATCCACGGCGATGTGGCGAGGGTCTGCGCTCTCGTCGGCGATGACGCAGATCTCGCTAGGGCCCGCGATCATATCGATATTTACTTCGCCGTAGACGAGCTTTTTAGCCGTCGCGACGTATATGTTGCCAGGACCCGTGATGACGTCGGTTTTTTTGATCGTTTGCGTGCCGTAGGCCATCGCCGCAACCGCCGACGCACCACCGACTTTATAGGCTTCCTTAATGCCGCAGATATGCATGGCGGCTAGAAGCAGCGTATTTACCTTGCCCCCGACGGCAGGCGTGCAGACTGCGATCTCTCCAACTCCCGCAACTAGAGCCGGGACCGCGTTCATGAGAAGCGAGCTAGGATAGGCGGCCTTGCCTCCTGGGATATATAGTCCCGCGCGGTCTAGCGGAGTGTACTTGGCGCCTAGCAAAACGCCGTGTTCGTCGTGCTCCATCCAGGTTTTTGGCAGACTTTTTTCGTGGTAGCTTTTTATGCGCTCAAAGGCTAAATTTAATGCGTTTCGCAGGCAGCTATCTATGCCGTCATACGCCTTTTGCATCTCGTCGGTGCCGATTTTTAAGCTATTTGCGTCGGGTTTCCAGCGGTCGAATTTCTCTATCTGCTCAAAAAGCGCCTCGTCACCTCTAGCCCGCACATCCTCAAGTATCTGCGAAACGGCGGGCATAACCGCGCTCATATCGCCGTTTGAGCGGTTTACCAAAGTGGCGAAATAGTCCTTAAAATTTTCGTTGCTAGTGAGTAAAAATTTCATCTCGTCTCCTTAAATTTTCTTTCATATCTTAGTTTTTGACTGATGTTTCCGAGCGCGCCGCCTTGATGGATGTATAAAATCTCGTTTTTAAACGCGCCCAGGTTTGCCATAATCGTTAAAAAGCCGACCGGATCGTAAATGAGCTCAAATTCTATCCCCGTTTGCTCGCATACTTCGCGCCAAATTTGATAAAGCTCAAGCTTTAAATCGCCGAAATGATATTTTTTGGGCGACGGTAAAATGCGAACCTTTGAGTTTGGCGTCAGCGCCTCGATCTCGCTTTTTAGGTAGTCTGCATCGCCCACGCAAGGGCAGGTATAGACGTCAAATTTGACGTGCTTAGCCAAAAACGCCGCCGACGTGCCGGTACCTGAGGGCAAAAATATATCCACGGTTTTGCCCTCCGCCTCCGCCCAGCGCTCTATCTGCCTAGCCTGCGAGATAAAGCCCGCCTCCGCCTGCGGCTGCCAAACGCCCTCGTTTATAAAAAGCGAATCGCCGATGAAGCAATCCTGCGCGGCGGGTAAATTTGAGCTTGTTTGGTCTGCAGGTTTTTCAAAATTTGAGTTTTTATGGCTTATGCATTTGCTGAATTTTACGCCCGCGAGCTCCATTTGTTCGTCAAATTTGCTCAAATTTAACCCGCCGGAGTCTTTTAAATTTGACCCGTTTTCGCTGCGATTGTTCGTCAAATTTACCGCCTCGCCGCCGCAAATCTCGCTCTCTTTTAGCCCGGCTAGCTCATAAGCTAAAGCCCTAGCTCGCGTCCGCCTATCTTTATCTACATATATTTTCATCCCGTTTTCAAGAGCGAATTTAAAATTTCCGATCGGATTTGCCGCTAAATTTGAGTTTAAATTTGAAACTACGTAGTGAAACTCGAAGCCCTTTATCTTTGCAAAAACGCTTAGGCTATACATCGCGTTTGACTGGCTTGAGCCGTAGCTAACGATGCGCTTTATACCGCCAAGACCAGCGTGCAGGAAATGCTCTAGCTTTCTAGCTTTATTGCCGTTAAATTCGCCGTCCATCAGATCGTCGCGAAGTACGTAAAACTCGAGTCCGTTAAATTTAGTCTTTTGAATACTTTTGATTTTGCCGCTCCAAGAGATCTTGCATCTCTTTCATCGACTCTTTGTCCGAGATCGAAAATTTGATCTCGATGCGCCTTGAGGCGTCGGGGTCTTCTTTGCCGTTTTTCATCACCAGATCGCTAAAACTGCGCCCGCTAGCAATGAGATAGTGCTCTAGGCGCTTATCCTTGTTCCACGAGTAGATAAAATCTAGCACCGAATACGCTCGCTTTTGCGACAGATCAAGGTTGTACATGTAGCTACCTACGGAGTTGGTATGCCCCTCGATCACGATCCTATCGATGTGTTTTGCGATCTCTTCACTGTTTAGTATCGCCTCAAAATAAGTCTGCAAAATTTCCTTTAGGCGCTCTTTTGCCTCATTTCTTAGCTCGTATGAACCCGTGTCAAAAAGTATAGACTCAGGCAGCGACACGACGCCCGAGCTTGGATCTATGCTGACCTTGTTTCCAAGCTTAGCGCGTAAATTTGAGATGACGTTTGAGCGAAGCGAGCTGATGTCTTTTATCTTGTCTTTTGTCTTATTAAAATCCTCTTCGAGCGCGGCATATCTTGAGACTTCATCGCCGTATTTTGCATTTAGCTCGTTTAGCGCCTCCTCTTTTTGCGCTAAAATTTGCCCTAGCTGGAGCACTCTATCCTGTAAATCCGCGATAGTTTTGTTTGCGTCGTTTAGGTTTATCTCGTAGGTTTGGGTTAGATTCGTGAGTTCGTTTTTCTCTTTTTTTACGCCTTCAAGCATCTCGTTTACGAGCCTGTTTATATCGGCAAGCTCTTTATTTTCGCTCTTTGCGCGGTCCAAATTTGAAAAAATTTCTTTTATGACGTTTTCTTTGCGCGCAAGCTCGCTTTGAGATGAAACGATTTGCTTTTCGCGCTCGCTCAAATCTTTTTGCAGTTTTGCCAAATCGCTTTGGCTAAGGACGTATTTTACGACGACGGCGCCGATGATGAGCATAAAAACAAACATCAGCCCGGCCATCAGGTCCGCATACGATATCCAAAAGGTCTGGTCGCCGCTTTTGCCCTCGTTACGCGTTTTCATCTAGTATACTCGCCTTTTCGATGGTTTGCAATATCTCGTTTGCCTCTTTGTCGAGCTCGTCGATGTCTTGCTTTAGTCCTTCAATGAGCGCGCTACTATCTTCGTAAACTTCGCCGGCTTCGGCGTCAAAAGCCTTTTTAAACGCCTGCACGCCCTCGATCAGGCTCTCTTTAAAGCCCTCCATCGCTAGCTTTTGTTTTTCTAAAATTTCGCCGCTAAATTTAGAAAGCGACTCGCTAAAAATTTTGATGTTATACTCAAGCTCGCCCACGCTCTTTTCTAGCCTTGCCATGCGCTCGCCGCCCACGTCGTATAGACGGTTGTACTGCTCGGCAAATTTTAACTGCATATCTTTGATGTTGCCGTTAAATTTATTGATAACGTTTAAGATTTCGGCATGGACCTTGATCAAATCTTTTTGATCTTTTGATGATTTTAGCAGCGTATTCATCGTTTGTTTGATGTGCTCGCCGCTTAGTTTTACAGCCTCTTCCTCGTTTTTCAAGATATTTGTAAAAGTTTTAAATTTAGCCTCGATAGTCTTATCCAGTTCCTCAAAGAACTCGGCGTTACTAACGTGCTCAAATATCACTCCAATCTTCTCAAAGTGTCTTAAATTCTCTTGCAAATACCTTCTATCAAGCTCCTCTTTCGTCCAGAAAAAGTCGCTCGTAGCGTTTTTTTGCCTTCTTACCAGCGTTTCAAATTTGCTCGTTCCGTATTTTTCAAAAAATATCCACCAAAGCGCTAGAAAAATACCGTAAATAGAGACGTAAAACGCAGTCGCAACGCCGCTAAGAAGGGTCGAAATTTCAGCCTCAAGCTCCATCGTATTTGATGAGTTAAACTCCGGCATAGAAACCGCGATACTAATAAACGTTCCTAAGATGCCCAGCATCGGAAAGATACCCGCACCCACGGAAGCAAAATTTTCGTTACGTAAATTTCTAGTATAGTAGGCGACAAATTCGTCAAATCCGGCGTTTGACTTCGTATCTTTGCCGATAACTAAAAGATGTTTGATGATGTATTCTTTTAGATTTCGCTTAAAATCAGCTCCGCTTTGCTCAAAATAACAACAAGCAAGCTCGGCGCTATTTTTAGCAAAGATTAACGAGATCACCCAAATAACGCCCATCATAACGACCGTGTGTAGGCCGATCTGGAAATTTATATATCCAAAATACCCAAGAAGCGCGACGAGATATATCGCCGTCGGCAAAAATACGATTTTCGCATAAACGAAAAATGACCGCCTGCTTTTTACTTCAGGCAGCGCCAAATCGGTGAAATTATCGCTTCTCGCTTCTTTTTTGGGTTCCATTATGGGCCTTAATTTCTATTTAAGCAGTTTAAATCTTCAAATGCGGTTAGCAGGCGTTTTACCATCGACTCCTCGCCGCTTCGTAGCCATTTACGCGGATCGTAGTATTTTTTGTTAGGCTTATCGTCGCCTTCGGGGTTGCCGATTTGACCTTGCAGATAGGCTCTATTTTTGAGCTCATACGCTCTCACGCCGTCCCAAAATGCCCACTGCGTATCGGTGTCGATGTTCATTTTTACCACGCCGTAGCTGACGGCATCTTTGATATCCTTTAGCTCGCTACCGCTACCGCCGTGAAATACGAAATTTACTGGTTTATCGGTTGTAGTTTGAAATTTATCCGCGACGTATGCTTGCGAGTTTTTCAAAATTTCCGGTCGCAACACGACGTTGCCCGGCTTATACACGCCGTGAACGTTACCAAAGCTAGCCGCTATACTAAATCTATCGCTGATTTTACTTAGTCGCTCGTATGCCTGCGCGACGTCTTCAGGCTGCGTATAAAGAAGCGCGTTATCAACGCCCGTATTATCCACGCCGTCCTCTTCGCCGCCGGTTACGCCAAGCTCGATCTCTAAGCTAATGCCAAGCTCGCTAAGCTCTTTTAGATACTTCTCGCAGGTGCTTAGATTTTCCTCCAAGCTCTCCTCGCTAAGATCGAGCATATGCGAGCTAAAAAGCGGCACGCCGTGAGCTTTTTTGTACTCGCGGCTAAATTTAACCAGCTCGTCGATCCACGGTAGTAGCTTTCTAGCTGCGTGATCGGTGTGTAGGATCACGGGCACGCCGTAAGCCTTGGCTAGCAAGTGCACGTGTTGCGCGCCCGCTACCGCGCCTAGTACGTCGGCATTCCCGCAAGCTTTGCCGGCGTAAAAGCCGGCCCCGCCGTTACTAAACTGGATGATAACGGGTGAGTTAGCCGTTTTCGCCGCTTCTAAAACAGCATTTACCGAGTCGCTTCCGACCACGTTTACCGCAGGCACGGCAAAGCCCTGCTCCTTTGCGTATTTATATAGCCTAGTTACGTCATCGCCGCTTAAAACGCCGGCTTTTACTACGTCTAAAACACCCATTTTATCGACCTTATTTATATTCTACTTTAGCTTTTGCGCGAAGCTCGTCGCCTCTTTTCCTGATATCGTTTCTAAATTTCTCCATCTTTAGGTTGCCCTCGATTTGAGGTTTAACCTCGTTTAGACCTACGGTACCGGCAGCTTTGCTATCCTCTTTTAGGATTACGTGGTAGCCGAAATTTGATTTAACAGGTTTTTGAGTTATCTCGCCTTTTTTAAGAGCAAATGCAGCGTCCGCGAAAGGTTTTACCATTTGAGATTGGCCAAACCATCCTAGTTCGCCGCCGTTAGCTGCAGAACCTTGATCGGTAGATTTAGATTTTGCTAGCTCTTCGAATTTTTTAACCAGCTCGTCGCCTTTTAGACCTTTTAGCGCAGCTATTATGTCGTTTGCGTCTTTTTCAGTAGCCACTAGGATATGTTTGGCTCTTACTTGTGCAGGCACGGCAAATTCGGCTTTATTTTTGTTATAAAAGTCGCTGATCTCGCCTTCGCTAACTTTGATATTATCAAAAATTCTCTTCATCCAAAGATCAAGCGCGAGGTTGTTTTTTAGCTCTTCAAGCGCAGCTTTGTATTCGTCGGTTTTTTCTAGTCCGCTCTTTTTAGCCTCGTCTAGAAGTAGTTTTCTGTTGATAGTCTCGTCGATCACTTTTTTTTGAGTGTCTTTAGGTAGTTGCTCTAGTGTTACGCCAGGCATAGCAGCAAGCGTGAAAGCCACGTCTTTATCGGTTATGGCAGTTCCGTTTACGGTGGCGTACTCCGCCGCGTTTAGGCTTAGAGCCGCAGCCAAACTAAGAGATGCGAATAAAATTTTATTCATCTTTGTTCCTTAAATTTAGATTTTTGCGAGGGTGATTATAGCAGGAAAGTCATTAAATATAAGTTATAATTCATCGAAAATTTAAATAAAAACGGCTAAAATCGACACTATGAGAACAAAAAAAGATATAAACGCTATCAAAAATTTATTTTTAGAAAATTTCAAAGACGCGGGCAGCGAGCTTAAATTTCAGGGCCTCTACGAGCTGCTCGTGTGCGTGATGCTAAGCGCTCAGTGCACCGATAAGCGCGTAAATTTGATCACGCCATCGCTTTTTGAAGCATACCCAGACGTAGCAAGCCTAGCTCAGGCAAATCTAGCTAGCGTAAAAGCGCTCATAAATTCCTGTAGCTTTTTTAATAACAAAGCCGAAAATTTAATCAAGATGGCAAAGAGCGTGATGAGCGAATTTGGCGGCGAGATACCAACGACCGAAAAGGAGCTGATGAGTCTAGCTGGGGTGGGTCAAAAGACTGCTCACGTCGTGCTGATCGAGCATTTCGGATCAAATTTGATGGCGGTGGATACGCACGTCTTTCGCGTGGCGCATAGGCTTGGCCTTAGCCGAGGCAAGACGCCCGAAGCTGTCGAGCTTGATCTAACCAAAGCCTTTAAAACACAGCTAAACACGCTTCATCAAGCGATGGTGCTTTTTGGCCGCTACACCTGTAAGGCGATCAAGCCAAACTGCAAGGGGTGCTTTTTAAACGAGCTGTGCAGCAGCAAGGATAAGAAATTTCCTTAATCGCCGAAAAAATTTTTCTTTGAGAGATACGGGTATTGCAGCTGCGACGAGCCGTCTTCGTCTATCAATTTTAACGCCTCGCCGAATGTGCCTTGCTCTACAAGCTCGCTATTTAAAATCGTATGCTTTGAAATAGCTTCAATAAAGCGCTGAAAATCGCTCCGCGAAATAAAATGCCCGCCGAGGACAAATATCGGTTCCGAAGTTTTGCGATCATAAAATTTAATACTACTTTTATCGACAATCGTCCACTCTTTTCTTATGACAAATTTAATGTCAGCGTATAAAAACTCTAAATTTTTACTATTTTTCTGCACGACGATGCTATTTTCCGTCAAAAACACTTTATCTATGCGAAATATTGCAAACGTCTCAAGCAAAAACATAAAAATAGCAATTCCGAAAACAATAAAATAAAGAGTCTTTACCTCGAAAACAAGGTCATCAGCAGTCGCAATCGCATAAAAAACCAAAGCAGCGCAAGGCAAAAGTATGATCATTATTGAGATTAAATTATTTTTGGCGTATCTTGCGTCCAAACAAAAAATGTAGTTATCTTTTTGCAAATTTGTCCTTAAAATTTTAAAAATGCCTTTGGCTAAATAAAATTTTTAACATTTTCAAGATGCGGGTCTCGGCGAGTAAAATTTGAAGCCGAATTTACAAATTTGGTAAAAGTTGGCCTCAAATTTGGATTAGAAACGACGAGGCGAAGTATCTTGCGATGAATTTAAATGTTGCGACGAAATTTTTGACCGAAGATAGAACATATAGTTCATCGAGGGAGAAAATTTCTAGCTCATTTAAAGGCGCGCAAGAGACGAGCCTTTCACGCTACTGAAGCCTAGCGACAATGTTTCTAACTACTTCCGCTATCATCTCCACCGACGCTATCTCGCAGTGCTCGTTCACGGAGTGAGGCGAGTGGATGTTTGGACCTATGGAGCAGGCTTGCAGCTCGGGCTGTTTTGCAACCAGTACGCCGCACTCAAGACCAGCGTGCACGGCGGCAAATTTAGCCTGCGGCTTTTGTTTTTGCAGTTCCTCAAGTACGAGATGCGCGAAGTCGCTGATGCACGGCGCCCAGTTCGCCGAGCGATCGGTTACTCTCACGTCAAAGCCCAGCGCGCTAGCCAGCGTAGCGGTCTCAAAGCCCAGATTTTCGAGCCCCTCGCGCTTCATCGCGCGCGCGAAAAAGTCAAACTCGATCACTTCGCCCTTTTGCTTGACGGTCGATAGATTTATGCTTTCGTTTACCATGCCAAGCTGCGTGTCGTAGCTGCGCACGCCCTGGGCAAAGGAGTTAATTAGCGCCAAAATTTTACCGCTGTTTGCCAGCACGTCCGCTTCGCCCTCGCCTAGGCTCTTTACCCACGCTAGTCCGCGCTGCGCCGGCTCATGCGCACAGATCGCCTTGCACACGGCGTTTGCGGGGATCGAGTTGCTCCTCTCGCCAAAATCCAGACTAATAAGCTCGCAGCCCTCCTCGGCGAGGAATTTCGCTAGCAGCTTCGTCGCGTTTGGGATATTTTTGTGTATCTCGTTGCCCGAGTGCCCACCGCTAAGCCCGGTGACGCCGATCTCGTAAATTTTACCGCTCTTTTTGATGGTCTGCGCGCCGATTTTTGCGCTCACGTTTATGCCGCCGGCGCATCCCAGCGTCACGCGGTCGTCCTCTTCGCTGTCTAAATTTAGCAAATTTGGCGATAAAATTTTACCCTTAAAGGCGTTTGCGCCCACGAGCCCGACCTCTTCGTCGTTGGTAAATAGGCACTCTAAATTCGCAAACTCCCTCATTGCGCCCATCATCATAGCCACGCCGATACCGTCATCAGCGCCTAGAGTCGAATTTTTGGCTCTTAGGATGCCGTCCTCTTCGATGAGCTCTAAATTCGGCGCCGCGCCCACGCAGACCATGTCGTAGTGGCTTTGCAGGCAAATTTTAGGCTCGCCCTTTACGGCGTGGATATTGCCCGCCTCATCGACGTTCACACTAAAGCCCAGGCAGCGCGCAAAATCCGCTAAAAACTCCCTCATCTGCTCCGTTTCGCAGCTGCAGTGGGGTATCTCGCACAGCCTCTTAAAATCGTTCATAACCTCGTTTTTTTGCATGTTTGCTCCTTAAATTTACTTAACTATCTCGCCCGTGTAGCCCGTCGTCGCCACCGCATCTAGCAGCTGCTTCTCGCTCACGCCGTCTTTCGTCTCGACGCGAGCGGTTTTATCGTGCAGACTAGCCTTGGCGCTGATGACGCCATCTACCTTTAGTAGGGCTTTTCGCACCATCGCCGTACACAGCGGACAGTGCATCCCCTCGACTTTGATGACAAAATTTTGATTTGCAAACGCCATGCTTGCAAGCAGTAAAATAGATAGAATTTTATTCATAAATTTTTCCTAAAACTTCGGGGTATGATAGCAGAATAATCACAAAAACAGCTAAAAAAACGTAGATGAAAATCCACTTTTTGCGGCGATTTGCGAGGTCGCAGGATTTTGGTTTTTTGAAAAAATAAAACGCGCTCGCCGCAAAACAGATCGAGGCAAGTGCGGTAAAATAGGGCCTCAGCTCGGTTAAGCTCTCTATAGCCTCCGAGCTTAGCAGGCTAAATGAAGCGCCGAAAATCAAAAACAAAAGCGCGGGTAGGCAGCAAAGAGTCGCCGCCAGCGCGCTCGCAACCGACGCCAGAGCTAGCCAAAAGCCCTTCATTTGAGCTCTTGCGACTTGTAGTCGTAGCTAAATTCTTTAGGCGAGTAGTAATTTAGCACGTTGTCGTCCACTTCGCCGTAAGGATAGCCGAAGTTATTTAGCGGAAATTCCGCAGGCTTTGGCGATAGGACAAAGTCGCGCGCGTCGTTAAAGCCGATCCAGCACATCTCCCAGTTGCCGAACAAAAACTCGCGGACTTTGGCGAGCTTGCTGTCGTCGTTGCTTAGCTTCTCGCCTAGGCGCACCTTCGCGACGTCTGCGGGATCGACCGGTATCCAGCCGTAGCCTTTTAGATAAAATTCCGCCCTGCAGTGCTGACCACCAGAGATCGCTGCGAGCCCCTTCTCGTCGGCCTTTCCCATCTCGTTTGAAAATCTGCTCTGCCCTACCCTGATACCGAAAATCTCGCGTGCAGGGATACCCACGGCGCGGCAGAGTCCCACAAATACGGAGTTTATGTCGGTGCATTTGCCCACCAACTTGCCGCTTTCAAGGATCGCTTTTACGTCGCCCGTGCCGCAGCCTAGGATGCTGTTATCGCGCTGCATAGTGTTTGCCACCCACGTGTAGATCGCCTTTGCGCGCTCCAGATCGCCTTTTACGCCTTTAGTGATCTCCTCTGCTTTTTGCTTTACGATGCCGTCATTTGGGATGTGCTGAGTAGGTTTTAGGTAAAATTCCGTCTCAGAGCTTAGCTTTTCGTTCGGGTTAAATTTGACCTTGCTAAAGTCGGTGTTTCGCTCGAAGGTCTCGACTCTAAATTTAACGCTAAGCGTCGGCTTTGCCACCTCGGCGTAGTCCACGTAAAGCGTCGGGATCGCGTCGTAGTTCACCGACGGATTAGCGAAATTACCGTCAAATTTGACGTCGCTCACGCTCTGATACTCCCTGATGAACGGCAGCGGTATCCACAGCCTGGTTTTCTTGCCAGCCTCTAAAATTTCGTGATTTAGAGTTACGTCAAAAACCCTCTTGTTGCCCATGGCCTTGCTCTCTCCAAAAACGGTGCTCGGAGTTGCCATAACGGCGCCTAAAATCGCAGTGTTTCTTAAAAAATCGCGTCTTTGCATGAAATGCCTTGTATAAATAATAGTTGCCCCGCAACTCTTGGGCGGTATTTTACTAAGAAAGGCTAAATTTGGCTTTAAACAGCGGTATTTTCGCGAGTTGTTTGGGCGTAGCCAAATTTGGATAGTTTTTAAATTTTACCGGCCGAGACCTGTATCGCGAAAACGCTAAATTTGATTTGGTTAAATTTGGTGTTATGAAGATATTTGGGTTGCGCCATATTTGCAATTACAAGCAAAACTAAAGAGCTGCTTTTCTCTTTTCTTCGGGAGAGGAAGGGGGTTCTACTTACGAAGCGTCGCCCCTTCCTCTCCCATGCCCTCTCCAACCCCACTGCACGTTAGAGGTTGCTGCACTGCGTGCAGATCTAAATTTGGCGCTGCCGCATCGAAAATTTAAATTTGAGTTTTTAGAGTGCTGGTCTCGGCGAATAAAATTTGTAAATTTGACTTCAAATTTGACCGCAAAGCATCAAGGCGAAGTATTTTGAGATAGATTTGAATGTTGTGCGGAAATTTTCGTCCCAAGGCTAGACAGATAGTCTGCCGCAGGGCGAAAATTTCAAACTCATTCAAAGGCGCTCACGAGACGAGCCGTTATTTAAAAGCAACAAACGTCGCAAAATTCGCCCATCTAAACATACACTCCACATTTCTAAACCCCGCGCTAAGCGCCAAATTTCTATTTTCCGCTTCAGTGTATGGTATGAGCACGTTTTCTAGCGCCTCGCGTTTTTGCGCGATTTCGTAGCGCGAGTAGCCTTGTTCGAGCTTGTATTTTTCGTAAATTTCGATCATATTTTTGCTTAGCGTCTTGTCTTCAAAAATGAGCTTTTCGCTAAAAACAAACACGCCGCCGTCATTTAGCGCGCGGTAAATTTTAGCTACGAAATCCTGACGCTTAGGCGGGCGGATAAACTGTAGCGTGTAGTTCATCAAAACGGCGCCCTGCGCGTCAAATTCGCACTCTAAAATGTCCGCTAGCTCAAGCTCGATCCTAGCGCCGTAGGCCTCTATCTTGGCGCGCGCGTTTTGCAGCATCGCAGGCGCGTTATCTACGCCTTTTAGCGCGAGATCGTTTCTCTTGCGCCAAAGAGCTAGCAGCGTCGAGGCGGTCGAGCAGCCAAGGTCTACCGCGCTTGCGCCTTGCGGTAAAATTTGCGCTAAAAAATCGGCGATCAGCTTTTGCGAAGCCGCGTAATACGGCACCGAGCGCCCGATCATATCGTCAAACACCGACGCCACGCTCGCGTCAAATTCAAACTGCTTTTTTATCGGCTCTTTAAAGATTTCGTCCTTCACGGCTCGCTCCTTTGAGGCACACCATCGCCCACGACGTAGAGATCGCACACGCCGACGAACTCCATCGCCTGCTTGATGTCGGTCCCGATCTGCCCCTTTAGCTCCTCTAGACTTTCAAATTTGCGGTTGTCGCGCAGTCGCTTGATAAAGCAAACCGCGACGTCGCGGGTGCCCTCGATATTTTCGTTTAGCACGTGCGTCTCGACGCTAAAGTTGCCGTCCGTGCTCACGCGGTTGCCGATAAAGGTAACCGAGCCGTAGGTCTTATATCCGATACGAGTCCTCGTAGCATAGACGCCCTCGCGCGGCAAAAGATAGCTTTTGATATCCAAATTTAGCGTCGGCACGAGCTCGCGCGACCCGATGCCTTGTCCTTTTATCACGCAGCCTTCGATCGAGTACTCGCGGCCTAGTAGGCGGTTTGCCTTGTAGATCTCGCCTTGTTTGATATACTCGCGTATGGCAGAGCTGTGCACGCCCATACAGTCAAAGCAAACCTCGTCTACTACGACCACCTCGCCGTCAAAAATGCGCCGCAAATCATGCTTGTCCCACGCTCTGTTTCGCCCGAAACGAAAGTCGAATCCCACGACGATTTTTTGCAGATTTTTAAAATCCCGCTTCAAAAGCGCGATAAACTCCTCGCCGCTAAGGCCCTTTATCTCATTAAAATCATACAAAAAACACGGATAGCGAGAGTATTCGGCGCGCTTTAGGCCGGGCGTGATGTTGGCCTTGTTTTTATCGATCACGACCAGCCCGCCGTACTCGCCCAGCTGCTTTAAAAGCTGCTTGTGGCCGCGATGCACGCCGTCAAAGTGCCCGATCGCGACGGCCGTGATATTATCTTTTGTTAAAAGCGTAGAAAAATTCGGCATTTCCTTCCTTTCCTTTTACCTCGCATTCGAGCGTTTGGCGCATTATCCAGCCTAAATTTGCCGCTGCAAGCTCAAATTTAGCCCTCGCCTCGCGTACGGCTTTTGCGTCCGTTACGACGCCTTTTTTATTTCGCTTAGCCGTTCTGCCGACCTCAAACTGCGGCTTAAAAAGCAAGATAATATCGCAGTTTTTGCCAGCTAGCGCGTCGATAGAGGGCAAAATCTCTTTAAGCGAGATAAAGCTTACGTCGCAGGTGATGAGATCAAATTTACGTGCGGCGTTTTTAGCGGCGCTGGAGTCAAATTTGGCGTTTTGAGTTTTTGCAGCTAAATCTACGCTAGCCGAATTTGACTCATCCATCTTAACGCCAATCTGCGTTAAATTTGACGGAGCAAAAGCTGGTTCGCTTGGTTCATTTAAAAATCCGTCTTGCTCGGCAAAATTTAATTTGCCGGGATTAAAATTCGGCTCGATTTGGTTTTTTAAATTTTGCTCCGCGTCGTCAAATTTACCGTCTGAGAGCGAGTTTTGAAACCCTGCTGCAAACTCGCGCACGTCGGTATTTTCGGCTACTATCACGCGCGAATCGGTTCGCAAACTTTTATCCAGCTGCGAGCTGCCCACATCTAGCGCCATAACGCTTTTTATGCCGTTTTGCAGCAAAATTTGCACGAATCCGCCCGTGCTCGATCCGACGTCTAGGGCGTTTTTGCCTTTGACTTCTAGCGGATAAGCCGCTAAAAAGCTTTTTAACTTTAGCGCGCCGCGTCCGACGTAGATTTCGCCGACGAGCTCGATCTTTGCGCCGTTTGAGTTTAAATTTAGCTCGCCGTTACGAGCTTTTTCGCACGCAGTCTCGGGGGCGTCCGCTAAATTTACGCCACGTAAATTTTTAGTTTCCGCTACCGCGCCCTTTTTGGCGCCGCCATTTTTGCCATCACTCAAATTTACGCTTACCGTAACGTCTAAATTTAGTCCGTCCGTGCCGTCAAATTTATCAAATTCGCCCACCTCAAAGCTGGGCTTGGAGCAAATTTTTCCATTTAGTAAAATTTTTCCGCTCTTTATGAGCTCGGCGGCTTTGTTTCGGCTGATATTTAGGCGGCTTGCGACAAATAGATCAAATCTCAATCATCCGCCTTAGCTCATCTTCAGTTATCGCCGCGACGCCTAGCTCACGCGCTTTCTCCAGCTTGCTGCCCGCCTCCTCGCCGTAAAGCACGAAGTCGGTTTTTTTGCTCACCGAGCCGCTTACTTTCGCGCCGTTTGCTTCCAAAACCCTTTTAAATTCATCCCTGCCCTTACTAAGCGTGCCCGTTATCACAAACGTTTTACCGCTTATCGCGCTTTGCTTTGTCTCGTAAATTTGCGCTTGCGGGCTAACAAAACGTAAAATTTCGTCCAAATTTTGCCTATTTACCTGCATAAACTCCGCGTAACTCTCAGCCATCGCCTCGCCGAATCCCTCTATCGCGGCGACTTCGCCAAAGCTTAGCTCGCGCCAGTTTTGCGGATAAATTTGCGCTATCTTTTTGGCCGCTACCTCGCCGATATGCTCGATGCCAAGGCTCGCTATAAAGCTGTGCAGAGTCGGCGTGCGGCTAGCCTCGATGGCACCGAGCAGATTTGCGATTTTTTTATCCTTAAAGCCTTCTAACCGCGCCAAATCCTGCGCCGTAAGCTCGTAAATGTCGGCGATTTTGGCGACTAAGCCGGCTTCAAAAAGCTGATTTACGATCGCATCGCCAAGACCGTCGATATTTAGGCACTTTTTGCTCGCAAAATGTATGAGCGAATTTATCACGCGGGCCTTGCACTCGAGGTTTTGACACTTGACAAAAACACCCTCGTCTAGCAGCATCGATCCGCACACGGGGCACTCGCGCGGCCGCTCTATCGGAGTCTGCGAGCCGTCTCTGCGCTGTTTAAAGACGCCCGTGATCTTTGGTATCACGTCACCCGAGCGGATAATGCTGATAAAATCGCCCTTTTGCACGCCTAGGCGCTCGATCTCGTCGAAGTTATGCAGCGTGGCGGACTTTACTATCGCGCCGTCGATATTTACGGGCTCAAGCACGCCTACTGGAGTCACGACGCCGCTGCGTCCGACCTGAAACGCGACGTCAAGTAGCCGCGTGGTCTTTTCGATCGCGGGAAATTTATACGCGACCATAAATTTAGGAAATTTCTCCGTGTAGCCAAGCTCCTCGCTAGCCTCTATGTTCTGCACGCGCACCACCAGTCCGTCCATCATAAAAGGCTTGCTATCTCGCTGCGCTACGAGCTGTTTATACGCTTCCTCGATCTGCTCTGCACTGCGGCAAATTTTAAAAAACTCCTCGCGCTCAAAGCCCTGCGAATAGATAAAATCCATCATCTGCGAGTAGGTTTCAAGGCCCAAATTTTGCTCGCCGTAGCCCCAGGGCTTAAACCTCAGCCTGCGCGACGCCGTCACTGCGCTATCTAGCTGGCGCAGGCTGCCGGCGGCCGCATTTCTAGGATTTGATAGCTGCGGCTCGCCCCTTTGCGCGCGGGTGAAATTTATCTCGTCAAAGTCGTTTTTAGCGATCACTACTTCGCCGCGGATCTCGATCCTGCCGTTATAGGCGATTTGTAGCGGGATATTTTTGATGACTTTTGCGTTGCTTGTTACGTCCTCGCCCGTTATGCCGTCGCCGCGCGTGATAGCTCGCACGAGAGCGCCGTTTTCGTAGAGTAAATTTAAGCTCGCGCCGTCAAATTTAGGCTGAAGCGCAAACTCCAGCCCCTCTTTGTCGCCGCGCTTTAGCCACGCTAGCAGCTCATCAAAACTAAAAATATCCTCCATCGACCACATTCGAGCGCCGTGGCGAGCCTTGACAAAGCCCTCGCTAACCTCGCCGCCGACGCGCTTTGTCGGGCTAAACATCGAGATATCGCCGGGGTTTGTTCTCTCAAATTCCAGCACTTTATGATAAAGCTCGTCGTACTCCTCGTCGGTGGCTATGGGCGCGTCGTCGGTGTAGTAGGCCTTTGCCCACGCATTTAGCGTATCTACGGCATCTAAATACTCTTTTTTATCCATTTTTCCTCGTTAAATTTGCTTTGCTTACCACGCCGCGAGCTTTCTCATCGCGTTTTCCAGCCTAAACATCTGCGCGTGTTCGGCCACGTCGTGCGTGCGGATGATCTGCGCGCCGTTTCTAAAGGCCTCCAGATGTAGATAGAGGCTGCCCGGCAAGCGGTCTTTTATCTCGCTAGGACTATAAAAATTTATGACCGATTTGCGGCTAGCGCCCGCCAAGATCGGCAAACCGAAGCGCAAAAAATGCTCTAAATTTTTTATCAAAATCATATTTTGCTCCGCCGTCTTGCCAAAGCCGATACCCACGTCTAGCACGATATCGCGGCATCCAAGATCCTGCGCCGCGGCGATCTTGGCATCAAAAAACGCGTCTATCTCGCCTAGCAAATCATGATAATGCGGGTTATCCTGCATATTTTCGGGGCTATTTTGCATGTGCATGAGACAGTAGCTCGCGCCGTAACGCGCCGCTAGAGCGCAGAGGCTAACGTCGCCCGTGATATCGTTTATCATCTTAAAGCCGTGATTTAGCGCGTACTCTAGGCAATACGCATCAAAGCTATCTAGGCTAAATATCGCCTTTTCGTGCAAATTTAGGCGGTAAATTTCGGCGAGTATCTTTTCCAGCCTGGCAAACTCGACCTCGCGTCCGACATATTTGCTACCGGGCCGTGAGCTAACCGCGCCCACGTCGATATACTCGGCCCCCTGCTCGATCATCTCTTCGATGCGTGCTATACCGCTTTTTTCGTTCACGCGGCTTGCGGCGTTAAAGCTATCTTCATTTACGTTTACGACGCCCATTATCTGCGCGCGCTGCGGTTTTTTAAACGGAGATTTTAAAAATTTGGCCAAATTTTTTAGTCCGAAATCCTGAGCGGACTCTTTTTTGGCAAGTGCAAGAACTTGCACGTCGGTAGCCATTAAAAGCGCGACCGAATTTGCGCCGCCCAGAATCACGTCGCGGTTAGTTACGAGCTCCGCGCCCACGCTTAGCGCATCTTGCTTTAGGATATTGGCAGCCGGCGAGCGCAAATCTTTAATCAAAAAAAAGTTGATCGCCGACTTTTTTTTCATCAAATTTCGCCCCTCGTCGCTAGGACGGATAATCTCGCAAATCTCGTTAAAGTCGGTCTGCGGATTTATTTTAAAAATTTTCATCTAAGCCCTTTTTCGTAAATCATAAGAAGTATCGGCGTAAGAAGCGCGTGGCTTTTGGTATTTAGCTCGGCTAAGCGCACGGCTTTGAAAAAATACTCAAGCTCTTCAGCGCTAAATTTGACCCCCTGCTTCGTAGCCTCCAGAGCTATGGTGGCGATTAGCTCTTTTAGGTCGTTTTTGCCGAGCTTTTCGGAGCGCTCGAGCGCTGATTTTTCATCGATAAACGCGCAAATTTCTTTTAGCTCCAGACGTTTGTAATCTAGCCCCGTTTTTTCGCGCTGCTTTTTTTCGAGTCTGTTTTCGGTAACTAGGCGCGAGCGAACGGTCGGCAGGAGCATATTTTTCGACTCGCAGGCTATGATAAAAAAGATATTTTTAGGCGGTTCTTCGATGATTTTTAGTAGAGAATTTTGAGCCTCGACGCGGAAATTTTTAGCGCCTAAAACCAGCAGTTTGGGCTCGCTCTCGGCGATATAGGCCTCGGCGGCGACCTCTTTTGCATTTTCTAGTAAAAAGTCCTCGGCGAAAAAAAATCTAACCGAATTTAAGCCGTAAAGCCCTAAAATTTCCTCTTTTAAGGCTTCAAAATCGCTCGTGATTACGATTTTGCTTCGCATAGACTAAAGCGTTACTTTCGCAAATAAAGCAGCGTCTATGCTCTTATCAAAGAGCCTAAACAGCGACAAAAGCTTGATATCTAGCGCGCCGTCGGAGGAGCTTAGATAAAAGCTATTTTGCGCCTGCTCGTCAAAAAGCCACATGTAGCTATCGTCCTTGCCTTTGGCGATCTGCGAGCTTTTTTCCGCGCTTTTGCCGACGTAAAAAAACACGTAACCGTTTGGAAAAGCAAGGCTAAGCATGTCTAAAAGCAGCGATACTTCCTCTTTTGAACCGATATTTTCAAAAGACGGATAAAGCGCCTTTAACGAGAAAAAAGGCAGCACCGGGCGAGCGTTCGTAGGTTTGTTTATATTTTTTAAAAAATACTCCTCAAACCAGCCGCGCTCGCTATCGGTTATCAAGATAAACGCGCGCCCTTCGAGTAAAAATTTAAGCTTCGAGGCGAGCAAGGGCGTCCACTCGGTGCGCCTCTCCTCCATCCAGCTCATCAGCGAGCCCTCCTCGCGGATCGCCTCGAGCGTCCATTTTATAAAATCGCTCATTTATCGAGTTTATAAGCTTCGTGTAGTGCGCGAACGGCTAGCTCGCCGTATTTTTGATCGACGATCATTGATATTTTTATCTCGCTAGTCGAGATCATTTGGATATTTATACCTTCGTTTGCTAGCGTTTGAAACGCCAAGGACGCCACTCCGGTGTGGCTTTTCATACCTACGCCCACGACCGAGACCTTAACTATCTCGTCGTTGTATAAAATTTCCCTCGACGCGCTTAGTTTATCCATGCACTCTTTTGCGACGTGAAGCTCGTTTTGCGGTATAGTAAAGCCTAAATTCGTCGTGCCGTCCTGGCCTACGTTTTGGATTATCATATCTACGTTTATGTTTTTTTCTGCAAGCGCGGTGAAAATTTCAGCCGCGATGCCCGGCTTATCGACCACGCCTCTTAAAGTTACTCTAGCTTGGTTTTTATCTAGCGCGATACCGCTTACTAGTACTGCTTCCATACTCTCTTCCTTTGTTATTAGTGTTCCTTCGTTGTGATTAAAGCTGCTTCTGGTGACTAAATTTACGTTTAGTTTTTTAGCTAGTTCGACCGAGCGGTTTTGCAGCACTTTTGCGCCTAGGCTCGCAAGCTCTAGCATCTCGTCGTAGCTGATTTTATCTAGCTTTTTGGCCTTTGGCTCTATGCGAGGATCAGTAGTATAAACTCCGTCCACGTCGGTGTAAATCTCACAAAGATCGGCATCCAGCGCACCCGCGATCGCCACGGCGCTAAGGTCGCTACCGCCGCGTCCCAAAGTCGTCACGTCGCCCTTTTCGTCTATACCCTGAAAGCCCGCTACTACGATGATCTTGCCCGCCTTTAGCTCCTCTTTCATACGCTTAGTATCTATCGCCTCGATCCTAGCCTTAGTATGCACGCTATCGGTGATGATGCCAGCTAGCCTACCGCTTAGACCAACTGCGGGATAGCCTAAATTTATCAGCGCTATCGTTAAAAGCGCGCAGGTAACGCGCTCGCCGGAGCTAAGCAACATATCCATCGCCACGCCGTCGGGGTCTTTGGTATAGTGCGAGGCATAGTCTACTAGCTGATTAGTCACGCCGCTCATCGCCGAAACCACGACTACGACGTCCGCACCGCTTTTTTTAGTCTCTATGACTCTCGCGGCGACGTTTTCTATCCTCTCAAGCGTCCCAACGCTCGTGCCGCCGTATTTTTGGACGATTAACATTAAATAAATCCTTTCTCTTTAAAGTAGCCGATAACCTTACCGTAGATCGGCTTTTTGAAGTGGTTTACGTCGCTCAAAACCTCGCTTGAGTTTATAAATCTATATTCGTCAAATTCGGGCTTTTTAGTGTTTATATTTATTTTCGCGCTAGGCCTTAGCCGCACCAAAAAATACTTTTGCGTCTGCCCGTCAAAGTTATAAAATTTCCTACTCGTCGTACCCTCAGGGAAGTCGTAGCTAAGCCACTGAGGATACTCGCTAAGCACGTCCACGTCGTCCGTGCCTATCTCCTCTTTGAGCTCTCTTTTTAGCGCCTCGCGCGGCGTCTCGCCCTCGTCTATGCCGCCCTGCGGGAACTGCCAGATACCCGTCATATCGCACCTTTGCGCGATAAATATCCTACAATCAAACGGATAAGAGGGCGCAAGTATGACCGCAGCGACGTTTGGTCTATATTTCTTTTCCATCTTTTTTTCCGAGAATTTTTAATTGTGGATTTTAACGAAAAATAGTTAAGATATAGCTAAATATCGCGAGGTTAGCGGAAAAATTTGACGCTTAGGCTTAAAATTTTTATTTAAATTTTTAAACTACGAATTTTACTTTTTGAGGCGCGGTAAAATTTGCGCGTTTTGCTTGGTTATCCGTCAAATTTTACTGCCCTGCTCGTCAAATTTAAGCCGCCTATTTTAACTCCAGTATCGCCCGCACCTCTTCGTCGGTAAACAGACTCGCGCTTTCGTGCTTTTTGCGTTCAAGCGCGGCTTTGGGCTCGGCGCGCGGCGTCAAATTTTGCCCAGACTCGTTAAAATCAAACAACGCAGCCTGCGCAGAATCATCCGAAACGGCCGTTTTTGCGGCTTGGTTTGAGGTAGCCGTTTTGCCAAACGAAGCCGTTTGAGTAGCTCCGCCAAAGATAGAAGCTTCTTGCACAGCGGTAGTTTGCGTGCTCTCAACTAGAACCGCGGTTTTAGGCGCTTCGCTCAAAGAGCCGGTTTGCAAAATCGCCTCTTTCTCGCGGCTGCCGTCTCGATACGGCGTAGCGTTATGCATTTCTTGCAAATTTTGCTCCTGCACGTAAGCGATTTTTTGCTCGCTCTTAGGCATTAAATTTGTCTCAAATTTGGCGTCGTCAATCGCCTGGCGCGCATTTTCAAATTTAACGTTTTCGTCAAATTTAACCGCCGTAGCCTCGCCGCTCTCGTTAAATTTATCATCCTGCAAAAACAAAGTTCCGTCCGATAAAAGCTCGTCCCGCTCGTCTCGGCGCGCAAAAAGCTCGCTTACGTTGATAGCGTCTGCGTTGTCGCCGTTTTCTCCGCCCGGCGCCTCCTCCTTTACGCTCTGCCCGAGCTCCTCGATGCCCGTTATACGAAGGCTTGGCATCACGGCTTTAAAGCTTTGCAAAATCGGCAAAAAAGAGCCGTCAAATCCATCTAAAATCACTCGCATATTTAGCCTTTTTCAGTTTTTTGGAGCGATTTTATCAAATTTATCTTTTGAGCCGTTTTAAGCTCATCCAAAAGCCGCTTATAACGAAAAACAAAACCGATGCCGAAGCTAAACAAAATATAAATTTACCGATCTCGCCCAAAAAATATCCCGAATGCAAGCTTAAAACCGCTTTATGAATCGCAAAAGGCCTGGGCATCGAGCTTTTGGCGTCGTCAAACCTCGCATGCCTAGTAATTTGCCCCTTGGCGGCGTTTATCGTCATCGTATTTACCTTATCGTCCTCTTCCAGTCCTTTGTCAAAGTAAAATATCATAAAATTTTCGCCGTCTTCTTGCGTGATGACGTTAAAAAGCTCGTAATTCTCTCTATCTCGTTTAAAAATATCTATCGCGGCCTCTAAATTTGCTATCTTGCCCTCATCCTCCAGCGAAAATCCTCGCACCTGCGTAAAGCTCTTTTTTCTGAAAATTTCCTTTTCGCCAAGCGCGTTATTTACGAGTTTTGCCGCCCAGTCGTACGACCAGTAAAGCCCAGTGACGCTCATAAAAGCCAAAAATAAACAAAGATAAACGCCCGCAAATCCGTGCAGGCTGTACAAAAACGCATAGCCTTTGGCCTTTATTTTTAAAGTAAACGCGCGCATAAATTTAGTTTTAAAACTAGGATAATAGATTATCAATCCAGATATAACCAAGATAACCAAAGCGATAGAGCAAACCGCAACGATATGCTTGCCTATAAGCCGTAGCGTCTCGTTTTCGCTAAGCCCAAAGCCTAAGTTGATATGCAAATTTAGCATTAGTCCGATAAATTTATCGCCGAAATTTTCACCCGTTATCTCGCCCGTGTATTGATTTACGAAATACGACTTAAACTCGCCTTTAGCATTCGTGCCAGATACGCCTAGAGCGTGATTTACGTCAGAATTAGTCTTGTAGTAGCTAAGCGTAAAATTTGGTTCCTTAGCTTTAAAAATATCTAAAATTTCTCTCGCGCTAAGCTCTTTTTCGCCTCGTTCGACGAAGGTTTTTTGCGAGTTTGCAAGGTCGATAATCTCGTCGTGATAGGATATGACCGCACCGCTAAGAGCGACGATAAGCAGCGGCACAATACAGGCTAGGCTTAAAATCGAATGGACGTTAAACCAAAATTTCTTTTTCTTTAAAAACGGCATCTTTCTCCTTAAATTTAAACTCGAATTTTAAAAACCGGTAGCAGAGCGGCGATCACTACGCACCGCCCCGCTCAAATACGGCTAAATTTAAAAATTTACATTAAATCCGAGTCTATATTTAATCCCGTCGGCGATCAAAATTTCATAGCGTCCAGATTTCGTCGTTACGTATTCGTTAAAGATATTATAAACGCTAAAATTTACGCTCGCATTTTTAGTTAGTTTGTAGCTTGCGCCCGCGTCAAATAGCGTATAATCCTTTATCTCCTCGTCACCCGGTAGGCCGTAAACGGCTCTGGTTTTGCCCAGATAGTTCATCTGCGTCCAGAAATTTAGATCAGGCGTCATATCATAGTCAAGCCCTATTTTTACGGTATGTACGGGTAGATTGTTTAGAGATTTGCCCTCGTACGCGCCAGATTTTTGCTTTGATTTAGTATAAACGTAGCTTGAGTGCAGGGCTAAATTTGATAGGATCTGCCAGTCTGAGGCGAGCTCGACGCCCTTTACTTCGGCTTTGCCGATATTTACGCTCTCCCAGATACCGCGCCTATAGGCCTTGCCGTTATGCACGCAAGGAACGCCAGGACGCGCGACGCAAACGGGTTTCGTACCTAGACCGTCTTTTATCCGCGTATAAAACGCCATCGCCGAGACGTTAAGGCTCTCGTCCCCGTACGCGATGCCGGCCTCGTAGTTTAGGCTGGATTCGGGTTTTAGGTCGCTTTTACCCAGCTGCGCTCCCATACCGCCGGCAAAAGGCAGAGCAAGCCCGTCGGTTCGCATCTTGATATCAGGCGTCGAGTAGCCTGCCGATACGCCGCCTTTTAACGATAAATTTTCGCTTAGATGATACACGGCATATCCGCGCGGAGATACGTGTCCGCCGTAGTCTTTGTCGTGATTATACCTTAGACCCGCAGTTAGCGTGAGCGCGTCGGTTACGTCAAAATCATCCTCGCCGTAGAGCGAAAAATCATATCTCTTTACGTTTGCGGCGTCGGCCGTCGTTGCCTTTTCGTTTAGCCTTTCTCTTCTGTATTCAGCCCCCAGACTTAGCGTGTTGTTATCAAAAAAATACGTTCCCCTGGTATTTAGCGTCGTCGTTTTTAGCGTGAGGTCTTGCTGACCGCTTTCTTTCATATTATCGTGCATTAAAAAGCTTTCAAGCAGCAGTTTGTCGTATTTGCCCGTATGCGAGAGCGAGGCGGTATATCCGCTCATCTTCTCAAAAGCCACGCTCGTGTTATCGCTAGCCGTGCGGTTTAGCGTCTTGCCCTCGGTGCGCTCGTATTTATTTACTACGCGGCGTAGGTCCAGCGCTATTTCGTCGTTTTCAGTGGCGTTATACATTATTTTCGCGCCAAAATTTACGTCCTCGTTTTTGCGGTTCGTAAAGGCTCGCTCATCTTCAAATTTATGAAAATACCGCCCGTAAAGCGCGATGCCTAGCACGTCCGGGATCACTGCGCCGTTTGCGTAAAATCCCGCCTGATAGTCGTCGTTTATCCCGCTTTTGCCCGCAAGCGTGTAGTAGCCGTTTACGTTACCGCTAAATTCGTTTGAAAAGCCCTTGGTGATGATGTTTATGACGCCTCCCATCGCATCCGAGCCGTATAGCGAGCTCATCGGCCCTCGCACGATTTCGATACGCTCGATCGTGTTTGCGGGCGGAAGGAAATTTTGAGCGCTACCGACCGCGCGAAGCCCCCTATATGCGCTATCGCTGGTCGCAGGGCGGCCGTCTATTAAAATTTTAGTGTATTTTTGCCCAAGGCCTCTCATCGTGATACCGCGTCTGCTAGCCGCCCCCAGCGTCGCGCCGAAAACGCCCGGAGCGTCTTTTACGATACTTTCTATATCTTGATGATTGCGCTTAGCTACCTCTTTTTGCGAGATTACCGAAACGGAGGCTGGCGCGTCTTTGATATTTTGCTCAAAACCCGTCGCGCTAGTTACGGTAACTTCGTTTAGTTTTACTTCATCGGCCGCCTGCGCGCAAGATAGCGCTAGGCAAGCTAGCATAGAAATTTTAGGCATACTTTTCATCTTTAAACTCCTTATTTAAATTTAAACCCTATTTTACTATAATCAGATAATTATTATCAATACTTAGGCAAACGGTAGAGGGATTTTTATCAACGCTAAAAGGATAAAAATAAATGAAGGTCGAATTTAAAGATATTTTACGCGCAAACGAGCAAGAAATAGCGCAAAATTTGGTGCGCTACGGGCAAAGCGCGTGGCAAGAGCAAGATAGAAAATGCAAGGTCGAGTTTTTTAAAGGCACAAGCGGCGCAAGCTACTGCAGGAGCGAAATAATCTGCAACAAAAGCGTAAAAAGACGGCTTGAAAGGAGCGCTGGCTACTGCTTTTTGCTCTTTAACGACGCAAGAGGGGACGCCGGGCTTAAGGCAGGTAAAAAAACTTTTTGTCTAAAGGCCGGAGAGTTTTGGACGGGGCGCGTAGATAGCGGATTTGAGGGCATTTGCGAGTATCAAAGTAATAGCTACGCCGGGCGATGCATCGTGCTAAAAAACGAGCTGGCCAGCGAGCTAGCGGCTTTTAAAAATCTAGGCGAAGAAAACGAAATCTGCATCCAAACAGCTAAGATAAATTTAGCCCAAAACCTGATTTTGCGAGAGCTTTTAACCGCGAGCGAGTTTGAGGGCAAGATGCGCGAAATCTTTATGGAAGCTAAAATTTTAGAGCTAATCTACAAAAGCCTAGGCGCGCCTAAAACGCCCGAAGCCGATGAAAAAAAGCGCGATTTTGGCGACGAATACGTAAAAATTTTAAACAAAGCAAGGCAAATTCTACTAAGCGACGTCCAAAATCCGCCCAGCATAAAGGAGCTAGCAAGAGCGTGCGCGACGAATGAATTTAAACTAAAAACGGGCTTTAAAAGCTACTTTGGCGATACGATCTACGGGCTGCTAGCGACCGAGCGGCTAAACGCGGCGAAAAAACTTTTAGAGCGCGGAGACGTCTGCGTAAGCGAAGCCGCAAAAATCGTCGGATACGCCAGCGCTCCGCACTTTGCAAAGATTTTTAGAGAAAAATTCGGCGTTTTGCCGACGCAAATTTTAAAACAAAAGAAATTTTATACGTAAATTTAACGCTCTTGCGGAGCTTTGGGGGCGTTAAATTAAAATCAAATTTAAACGTATCGGCGCGACTTTTTAAATTTAACGGGCAGTAAAAACGGCGGTAAATTTTAAAATTTAAAAGCGTCAAATAGCTTACCGGAGTCGGTTTTACGCCTAAACCCGGCCTAAATTTACAGCAAACGGTACAAAAAACCAAATTTAAAACGCCGCGCGATAAAGCCGTAAATTCTGCTAAAATACGGCAAAAACAAAGGTCAAAATGCTTCTTTACGTCCACATCCCCTTTTGCGAGAGCAAATGCCCCTACTGTGCCTTTGGTTCGGTGGTGGGCAAACGAAATTTAACGAGCGCGTATTTTGATGCGATGATTGCGGATTTTAGGGAGCAGATTTTAAAATTTGACGTAAAAAACGGCGAGATCGAAACCGTTTTCATCGGCGGAGGGACGCCTAGCGCCGTAGACGCGGGCTACTACGAGCGGCTATTTGAGGCTATCGCGCCATATCTAGCAAAGGACGCCGAGATCACGACGGAGGCAAATCCGAACTCGGCGAGCCAAAAGTGGCTCTTTCAGATGAAATCATACGGCGTAAATCGCGTAAGCTTCGGCGCTCAAAGCTTTTTTGAAGATAAGCTTAAATTTCTCGGGCGCATCCACGACGCGAGGCAGATCTACGAAGCCATCATAAGCGCCAAGACCGCGGGAATAGAAAATATCAACGTAGATCTCATCTACGGAACAAAGCTAGACTCCAAAAAACGCCTCGAGCAAGAGGCGCAAAATGTCCGAAATCTAGGCGTTTCGCACGTCTCGGCATACTCGCTAACGCTTGAGGAAAATACCCCCTTTGCCGGCAAAATAAGCTACGCAAAAGATAGCCCGAGGCTGGCGAAATTTATGATAGATCGCATCGAAGAAACTGGGCTAAAACAATACGAAATCTCAAATTTCGGTCAAATTTGCAAGCATAATCTAGGCTACTGGCAGGGCAAAAACTACCTTGCCATAGGCGCTTACGCAGTCGGATTTTGGCGAGATCATCGTTTTTATAACCCCTCAAATTTAAACTCCTACGTAAAAAATCCGCACGCTAAAAAAATAGAAAATTTAAGCGCAGGCGAGCTAAATTTAGAGCGGATATTTTTAGGCGCCAGAAGCATCGTCGGTATCTGGCAAAATAGCCTAAACACGGAGCAAGAGCAAAGAGCGCTACTGCTAAAAAAGAGCGGGAAATTAAAATTTAAAAACGGGCGGTATTACGCCGAAAATTTCATCACCGCGGATGAAATTTCTTTATTTATCGCGGGCTGATTTATGCAAATTTGAGATAAAAAACGATAAAATGAGCGCTTTAAAATAAAATTTAGGATAAAAAAATGTTTGGCATGAGCTTACCCGAGATCATCGTCATAGCCGTCATCGCGGTGCTATTTTTGGGGCCCGATAAGCTTCCTAGCGCGATGGTAGAGATAGCGAAATTTTTTAAAACCGTCAAAAAAACGGTCAATGACGCAAAAAGCAGCTTCGATCAAGAGATAAAAATCCAAGAACTCAAAGAGGACGCGAAAAAATACAAAGAAAGCATCGCAAAAACCACCGAAACGGTGCGAAAAAAGCTCACCTTTGAGGAGCTTGACGAGCTCAAAAAAGGCGTAAGCGACGTCACTAGCGGCATCACGGACGGCCTAAACGACGTAAAAAAGAGCGTCGAAGCGGTCAAAAACCCGGGCGAAGCGGTCAAAAACGCCGTTTTAGGCGATAACGAGAAAAAAGAGGCGTAATGTTTGAAGAGCTAAAACCGCATTTAGTAGAACTTAGAAAAAGGCTTTTCATTAGCGTCATGACTGTGATCGTGATGTTTGTAGTGTGCTTTAGCTTTTGGAATCAAATTTTAGACTTTATCATCGCGCCGCTGCAAAACACCCTGCCAGATAACCAAAAAATGGTCTTTCTCGAGGTGCAAGAGCCCTTTTTCGTAGCGATGAAGGTGGCGTTTTTTACAGGATTTTTACTCTCGTTGCCGATTATTTTTTGGCAGTTTTGGCTCTTTGTAGCGCCTGGACTCTACGAAAACGAGAAAAAGTACGTAATCCCGTTTGTTATTTCGGCCACTTTTATGTTTTTAGTTGGCGCGGCGTTTTGCTACTACGTCGTCGTTCCTATCGGTTTTGCATTTCTTATAAATTTCGGCCAACAGCTATTTTCCGCGATGCTAAATATCGGCGGCTACGTCGGCTTTTTTACGAAACTGGTCATTGCGTTCGGTATCGCGTTTGAGCTTCCCGTTATCACATTTTTCCTCGCTAAACTCGGCCTAGTCGATGATAAGATGCTCAAAAACTCCTTCCGCTACGCTATCGTCGTGATTTTTATATTTGCCGCGGTTATGACGCCTCCGGATATCCTCAGCCAGTTTTTGATGGCGGTGCCTCTCATCGGTCTTTACGGGCTTTCTATCTTTATAGCCGCCCGCGTAAATCCGGCTAAAAACGAAGAGCCCGACCAGGAAACCGACGAAGAAAAAGAGGACGAATAGTCATGAAAGCAAGTAGGCTAGCCAAATGAGTCAAATTTTAAATCCAAACTCGCTTGACGCCTACGACTACGAGCTACCGCCGGAGCTAATCGCCAATTTCCCAACATTTCCTAAAGAGGACGCTAGGCTACTAGTCTACGAGCGAGCTAGCGAAAAAATCTCTCATCTAAAATTCGGCGACTTGCCTGAAATTTTACCGACTTGCGATATTATTTTTAACGATACTAAAGTCGTAAAGGCTAGAATTTTCGGCAAAAAAGATAGCGGCGGCGAGACGGAGCTTTTGCTAAACTCTCCGCTTGCGGACGGTAAATTTAGCGTCTATATAAAAGGCAAGGTCCGCGCGGGCAGCGTTTTAAATTTCGACCGAAATTTGACCGCCGAGGTTTGCGAGCTCTTTGAGGACGGCTCGCGCACGGTCAAATTTAGCCAAAACGGCGAGCCTTTGGACACGGCCGCGCTTTATAAAATCCTATCTCACATCGGTCACGTACCTCTGCCGCCTTACATCAAACGAAGCGACACCGAGGATGATGAGAGCTGGTACCAAAGCGTGTTTGCCAAAAACGAGGGCGCGGTGGCGGCTCCGACGGCAAGCCTGCATTTTAGCGACGAGATGATCGCGCGTCTAGCAAAAGACCGCGAGATAGCCTACCTCACGCTGCACGTTGGCGCGGGAACGTTTAAGGGCGTGGAGAGCGAGGATATCACGCAGCACAAGATGCACGCGGAGTTTTACGATATCCCGCAAGATACGCAAAATTTAATCAACTCAGATAAACCGATCCTGGGCGTGGGCACGACGGTGACGCGCTGCGTGGAGGAGTTTGCAAGAAACGGCAAGTCTAGCGGCGAGTGCAGACTGTTTTTAAATTTAAATAATAAACCGATCCGCCAAAACTACCTGCTTACGAATTTTCACCTGCCAAAATCGACGCTAATCATGCTCGTTACGAGCTTTGTCGGGCTTGATCAGACTATGCGGATTTACAAAACCGCCGTGGAGCAAAAGTACAAATTTTACTCCTACGGCGACGCGATGCTGGTTATATAGCCGTGAGTTTCGCGTATATTTTCCTGATTTTCGCCGCGTTTTATATAGCGGTTTTAGGCGGTTGCTATTTTATGGATAAATTTAGAAGGTCAAACGGCGTGATAAAAAAAGAGACGATTCAAAAAGGCAAGATGAGCGAGACGCAAGAATCTGTCGAGGCAAACGCGCTACCAAAAGTCGATATAGCGGGCGGTTTGCTGTTTTTAGCCTCATCGCTAAATGAGGACGCGCAAAAAAACACGAACTACGTACTGCCAGACTACGACATCGCCTATCCTAGGCTGTTTTACGCAGATATAGCCGCCCTTGCAAAGCTCATCGACGCGATGGCTCAAATTTTCCTTTTAAACGTCTCAAACTCGACCGTTACGATCAAATTTTTACTCTCGAACTACTATAAAAATAACATCAAATTTACCCTTAGCGTCCACTGCGACCACGACTTTTTTACAAGCAAAAGCGCGCCTCGCGTAAACATGAACGCTCAAAGCCGCAAATTTTACGAAACGGCAATGGCGCTAGCCGAGCAAAACGGCTCGAGTATTAGATTCGAGTTTGATCACGGAGTGCGCGCTAGCACCGAGATTTCGCTACGTCTGTGCGACGACAAGCTTGATCTCATGCAAAGCTTTAAGATAAAAAATTCCAAAAATTTTAGCGCCCTCGTTGCCGAGCCCAATCCGCACTCCTTTAATATCATCAAAAAAGATCTCGAATTTATCGGTATCGACGTGAAGCCAAGCAACGAGTGGAGCATCGTAAAACGCCACATAGAGGATATGATATTTCGCCCAAACGTCGTCTTTATCGAGGAGAGCCTGCTGTGCGAGATAGACGGCGCTCTATCTACGCTTTTGATAGAAAAAAAGATCGCGCTAGTCGTGCTAAAAACCACGAACGCGGCGATAAATTTAAACCCGAAAATCCGCGTCTGGACGCTAGTTCAGCCCTATCTCTCCGACACTCTCGTGCGTATCTTAAACGAAACTTACGAATTTGAGACGCAAAACGGGGATAAAATTTAGCTTTTTGAAATTTTACCCGTTTTTTGAGCCTGCAAGTCCTTTCATTTCATTTTATAACGTCAAATTTGATCTAAAACCGCTACCGCCAAAATGATATAATAAACCAAAATATCGGAGGCAAAAATGAATAAAATAACCTGCATCTGCCTAGGCGTGCGAAGCATGCAAAGGGCGCTGAAATTTTACAGAGACGGCCTAGGATTTAAGACGGATTGTAAAGACGACGACCCGCCGGTATGTTTTTTCAACACGTCGGGGACCAAATTTGAGCTCTATCCGCTAGACGCGCTGGCGCGAGATATCGACGAAAACGATCCGCCCAGGGGCAGCGGATTTGGCGGCATCACGCTAGCCTACAACGTAAAAAACAAAGAGGACGTAGCTAGCGTCATAGAGCTAGTAAAAAAGGCGGGCGGCACCATCGTCAAGGAGCCCCAAGATACGTTTTGGGGCGGATACCACGCGTATTTTGCCGATCCGGACGAATACTACTGGGAGGTTGCTTGGGGGCCCGGTTTTAAATTTGACGAGGACGGACTGCTCAAATTTTAACTAGTTGCGGCGTCAAAGTGCGCTTTATTTTGTCCGTCCACTTACCGCAAAGATAAATTTTAGCAGCCGCAAAAAGGTAAAATCATGAAAGATATAGTCGTGTATATACACGGTAAAGGCGGAAGCGCGCAAGAAGCGGCCCATTTTCAACCGCTTTTTGCAGATAGCGACGTGCTAGGATTTGATTACGAAGCGCACACGCCGTGGGAGGCGAAAGAGGAATTTGCGCCGTATTTTGAGTCTATCCTTAAAAGCCGCAAATTCGTGACGATCGTAGCAAGCAGTATCGGAGCGTTTTTTGCCATGCACGCCTTGCGGGACATGCGTATAAAAAAGGCGTATTTTATCTCCCCTATCGTAAATATGGAAAATTTGATCCTAAACATGCTGTCGCGGGCAAACGCGAGCGAAGAGGAGCTGCGAGACAAGGGCGAACTGAGCACAAAATTTGGAGAAAAACTTTCGTGGAGATATCTTTGCTACGTTAGAGAACATCCTATCTTTTGGACGGCGCCGACGCATATTTTATACGGCGAAAACGACGATCTAACATCTTTTGAAACGATTTGCGAGTTTGCAAACCAAATCGGCGCAACGCTTACCGTCATGAAAAACGGCGAGCATCGATTTGGCACGGCGGAGCAAATGCGGTTTCTTGATGATTGGATACGGCACTATAGCCGGTAGCGGCGCCTAGCTGGAAGGCAAAGAAACATTTACACCGAGTCCGTGCGGTCAAATTTGACTCGAAAATCCGCCGATCAAGCCGCTTTTAAATTTTTAAGCAAAAATCTCAGCTAAATTTACAGCAGAGGCGTAAAATAAGCTCAAATTTTACTCGCCGTCCGCGCTAGCAACGACCAGCCAAGACGGCCCAGGCGTAACCCTAGCGCAAAACTCAAATTTGCCGCCGTTTTACCGCACGTCAAACTGCCTCAAAGCCCCAAATACCGCTTTAAAATAATCATCGCAGCGATGCTGTCCAGTCGTCCGTCGCGTCTGCCCTCGGCGTAAATTTCGCTCGCCTCAAAGCTACTCATCGCCTCGTCCTGATAGACCACTTCGCCGTCAAATTCAAGCAGCGACACGAAGTGCGCGATCCGTCGCCGCATCTCGTCCTCGCTAGATCCCCCAAGCGGCACGCCCACGACCAGCTTTTTTGCTCCGTATTCGCGCAAAATGGCGCTAACGTCGCGCGCGGCTTGATTGCGATTTTTGCGCAGTACGGGCGTTTGCGGCATCACGGTTTGCCCGACGGCTAGCGCCACGCCGATACGTTTTAGCCCCACGTCGATGGCCATTATGCTCATTTTCGTCCTTTAGATTCTCAAATTTAGCTTTTTGTAAAAGTAAATTTAACGGCAGGCAAGCTCAAATTTGACAGTATCGCTCCGTCAAATTTATATCGCCAAACGTCGCTCGGGCGCATTTGATGCCGTTAAGCCGCCAAAATTTACTTCAAATTTTACCGCCGTTTTATCAAAACTCGCGCGACGTAAATTTAAACTCAAAAGCCGCTAATTTTACTCCGCAAACACCGTAAGCCACGATATTCGCAGTTTGCCTTCCAGTTCGTATTCGTAAATTTTATCGCCGAATTTTGCCAAGGCCGCATCAAGGCTAGCGCCATTTTTGCAAAATTTTATCACCTCGTCGTCTTGCGCGGGCGCGGGTTTGCCGCCGAAACGAAGCGCAAATTCGTCAAAATCGTTTATCAAATTTGCCGCGCCACTAGCGACCAGTTCGTTCGTCCCGTCGCTCTCGCCTAGGCGCTGAGGCAGCGTAAATATCGGCACGCCAAGCTCCTTTGCCATGCGCGCGCTTTGCATCGAGCCGCTTCTGGTATCTGCCTGCGCTACGACCAGAGCCTGCGAGAGCGCGACCACGATGCGGTTTCGTTCCAAAAATCTATATGCAAGCGGCGGCTCGCCCGGGTCATACTCGCTAAGAGCTAGCGCGTTTTGGTAGATTTCTTTGATGATTTTGGCGTTGCTTTGCGGGTAGATTTTATTTAGTCCGTTGCCAAAAACGGCGACCGTATGCGGATACGCGCCCTTGTGCGCGGCGATATCCACGCCGATGGCCGCACCGCTAACTACGCAAACGCCGCTGTTTGCCAGCGTCCTAGCTAGCGCCTCTACGCACTGCCTGGTGTAGGCGCTAGCTTTTCTAGAACCCACGATCGAGACCATCGGGCACTCAAGCAGAGTCAAATTTCCCTCGAAATATAGCTTTTGCGGCGGCTTTTTAAGACGCAAAAGGCCGCCAGGAAGCTCGGCTAAGACGTTCAAAAAAGATCCTTTAGATAGACGACCTCGACCTCTTGCAGGAGTTTTGCGCTTTCTTGCAGGACTTCGATCGTGTTTTTGTGCGGATGGCCGATCGCGATGGCGTATGAGCGCTTTTTGGCTAGCTCGACGGCGTATTTTAGCTGCTTTCGCACAGCCGCCTTTGAGCCGTCGTGATCCAAAAACACGTCGCGCGCGATGTATGGCATCGAGTATTTTTTCGCCGCGCCGTAAACCTTGGTCGGCGAGGTCGTCTTGCTATCGACGAAGATCAAATTTTCGTCCCGCATCGCTCGCATCAGCCTATCCATCGCGGTCGAGTCGCTCGTAAAACGGCTGCCGGTGTGGTTGTTGATGTATTTTAGATCCGGAAAGTCTCGCTTGATGCTTTGCAGTTTTTTAGCGATCTTTTCGTAGTCGTCGTTTACCGTGAGAGTGCCGATCTCAGCGCCCTTAAAGCCGCCTAGAGCCTGCATAGGCAGGTGGATCATATAAAAGCTAAAACGCCGCGCCAAAACAGGCGTCTCGGGATGGGCGGAGGTCGCGGGGAAAAAGGACGGCGTGAGCTTTAGATTTACCGATTTTATCGCGTCTGCTTGGTGCTTATACGCCACGTCGTCGATAATGATGACTAGACGCGGCTTGTAGCCCGCTTTTACGGCGGCCTTTACCTCGTTTACCTCGGGTGCGGTTTTTTTATCCGTTTTTTTCGAGTCTGCAATTTTAGCTTTTTCGTCCTTTTTAGGCTTTTCTTTTTCGATCTTTTCTTGCTCGTTTTGCTCGGAGTTTTGCGACGCGTTTTCTGCGTCAAATTTCGCCTCGACCTGCCCCGCCTGATCGTTTGCGTCGCTAAATTCGATATGGATTTTTTCTTTTTTTAGCGCTTGCTCTAGGGGGCTGTTTTGCGCCTGCGGCATAGGCGTATCGTCAAAGATCACGGCTTCGGAATTTGCAAAAATATGCGTTCGCTGAGGCGTTTGCGAGGCGTCAAATTTGACGGTATCGCCGCTATTTTGAGCGGATTCGTTTTTAGAGCTTAAATTTGTCAAATTTAACTCGCCTACCTTTTTAGCGCTCGCCCCGTCCAGCTCGGATGTATCGCGGGAGGCTAAATTTCCGCCCTCAGGCGAGCTTTTATCATTTATCCTCTGCGCGCCCTGCCCGTCTTTATCAAATTTAGCTTGCTCGTTTGGCAAATTTTGACCGTTTTTATCTTCGGCTCTAGCTTTTTCGCCGCAGATTTTTACTTTACCTTTAGCTTCCGCCTCGTCAAAAAGCGCCTTTATATCGGTCAAATTTGCTCTCGAGTGCACGCCCGATGCAGCTTGCGCGTCTTTTATGGTAACTTTTTCGGAGCCGTTTGAGGCCGAAAGGCTCGGTTTATGGCTTAAATTCTGCTTTTGCTCGGGCTCGCTCTTATCGCCGAAATACCGCTCGATTTTAGCGATTAGCACGTTGTCGCTCTTAACTTTAACCCTGACGTCCAGTAGATAAAATGCCCCGACAAGCAAGATACAGGCGATGAGAAAAACGGAAAGTAGTAGCTTTAGGCCGCCGCTAGAGCGCCCCTTTTTGGAGCGCCTTTTCGCGGTTTTTTTTCTAGGTTTCGAGTTCAATTAATTTTTGCTTTGATCGATGAGTTTGCCCGCACTTATCCAAGGCATCATGGAGCGTAGTTTTTTGCCGGTTTGATTTAGCAGGCTTCTTTCGGCGATACCGCGCTCTGCGTTCATGCGTACGTATCCGGCCTTGCGCTCGAGGATGAAGTCTTTTGCAAATTTACCGTTTTGGATCTCTTTTAGGATTTCTTTCATCGCTTTTTTGCTATCTTCGCCGATGACGCGCGGACCGCTCACGTAGTCGCCGTATTCTGCAGTGTTTGAGATAGAGTAGCGCATATCCGCCATGCCGCCTTGATACATTAAATCCACGATTAGTTTTAGCTCGTGGAGGCACTCAAAATACGCCATCTCAGGCTCATATCCGGCATCTACTAGCGTCTCAAAGCCTGCGTTTACCAGCGCGCAAAGTCCGCCGCAAAGTACCGCCTGCTCGCCAAAAAGATCGGTTTCAGTCTCGTCTTTAAATGTAGTTTCTATAATGCCCGTTCTGCCGCCGCCGATCGCGCTAGCGTAGCTTAGAGCTAGTTCTTTTGCTTTTCCGCTTGCGTTTTGCTCTACGGCGATTAGATCAGGGATGCCGCCGCCTCGGACAAATTCGCTTCTTACGGTGTGGCCAGGCGCTTTTGGGGCAATCATGATGACATCGATGCCTTCAGGAGCTTTTATCTGTCCAAAATGCACGTTAAAGCCGTGTCCAAAAGCTATCGCGTCGCCGTCGTTTAAATTCGGCTTTATATCTCTTTCGAAAATTTCAGCTTGAAGCTCATCCGGAGTCAGTATCATTATGACGTTTGCGGCCTTTGCGGCTTCGGCTACGGTTTTTACCTCAAATCCCTTCGCTTCGGCTTTAGCCCAGCTTTTACCGCCCTTTGCCAGGCCTACGATCACCTTTACGCCGCTATCGCGCAAATTTTCGGCGTGCGCGTGTCCTTGCGAGCCAAAACCTATCATCGCCACGGTTTTGCTTCTAATCAAGCTTAAATCGCAATCTTTGTCATAGTAAATACTTACTGCCATATTCTCTCCTCTTAAAAAATTTGTGAGATTATACTACCTAAACACTGAAACAAACTTGACTTTAAGTTTTTTAAAAAGCCTTTTAGTGTAGAATTAGCGATTATAAAATCTCGATATGAAGTGGGAAAAATGAACGAATCAATCTATAAACATATAAAAGCTCTTCCGCCGCTTGACGACACGGTCGTAAAAATCCAAGCCATTTGCAGAAACGAAAATAGCTCAATGAACGATCTATCCCAAGTCGTCGAAAAAGACCCGATGCTAACGGCAAACGTCTTACGCTCCGCAAACTCTCCGCTTTACGGATTTAGTAGGGAGATAACGACCGTTTCTAGAGCGGTGGCGCTGTTTGGCATGGCGACGGTTCGCGGTTTTGCCCTATCAAGCGCGGTCAAAAAAAGTTTTAAGATAAATTTGGATCCTTACGGTATCACGAGCCAGGATTTCTTAAACATCTCTACTATACAAAACGCATTAATGTATAACTGGTACTCGAAAATAAACGCTAGCGATCTTGCGATTTTAAGCCCCGCTTCGTTTATGCTCGAAGTCGGTAAAATCGTCATCTCTAACGAGCTAAATGAATCTGGCAAAGCGGCCGAATTTAAGGCAAATTTGAAAAACATCTCAAATCCTTTCGACCTATCCGAGCTTGAAAACAAAATCGTCGAGATATCAAACGAAACCGTGACCGCTAAAATTTTCGAGCAGTGGAATCTCGAGTCCGAGCTAGTCGATGCGATTTACTATTCAAATAACCCAGATGACGCGCCGGAGCATATAAAAAGCTACTCAAAAGCCCTTAAAGTCGTAAAAAGCGCGGTAAATATATTTAACCAGCTAAACGACGATAATCTGCAAAATACGCTAATGTGCCTCGACGAATACGGCTTTGCGCAAGACAAATTCCTAGAAGCCGTCGCAAAAGTCAAAGCGAATTTGTGAAAGATTTTTTAATCAAACTACTTGACGGAGTGAGCGAAAAGGAAGTCGCCTCCTCCGATAAAGAAATCCTACGAAATTTACTAAATTTAAACGCCGTAAGCCACCACAAAGATCGCTACTACCTAAATAACGGATTTGTTTGCGGTAAACTCGATATAAGCGCAAACGGCACGGGCTTTTTGGCGCCCTACGACAAACGCTTTAAGCAAGATATAATAATAGAAAATAAAAATTTAAACGCCTCGCACTACGGCGATATCGTGCTGGCAAAACTCCTGCCGCTAAAGAAAAAACGCCAAAGCGCCAAGGTCGTGATGACGCTAAAACTCGCCAACGAAACGAGCGTGGTTTATACTAAACAAATAGGCTCGGTAATCCTTGGCGTAAACGTAAAAACTGCGCTTAGCTCGCCGCTAAAAGCCTCGCAAAAATCGCTAAAAATGCTGCCGCCCGGCACTCTACTAAAAATCGGCAACCTAAATAACGAAATAGTCGAGGTTATCGGCAACATAAACGACCCGCTCAGCGACGAAAAAATCTCACTCGCCGTCTTTAACAAAAACGATGAATTTAGCGAGGAGTGCGAAGCTGAAGCGATCGCATGGGGCGACGAGGTCGATCCTGCGATGTACCCGCAGCGAGCGGATTTGCGGGAGCTACCTTTTTGTACAATCGATCCCGTCGATGCCAAAGACTTTGACGACGCGATATATTTTGACGAGAAAAAGCGCGAAATTTACGTCGCAATCGCCGATGTGAGCGAATACGTCACCCCCTACTCTCCGATAGACGCCGAGGCCAAAACGCGCGGATTTTCGATATATTTTCCGCACAAAGCCGTGCCGATGCTGCCGCGAAATTTGAGCGAAAATATCTGCTCGCTCAAGCCAAATGTCGCGCGCCTTGCGTTTTGTTTTAAAATCACGCTAGACGAAAACTGCGAAGTCGTAAAAGAAGAGCTCTTAGAGGCCCTCATCGTCTCAAAAAGACGCTTTAACTACGACGAAGTCGATCAAATTTTACGCGGCGAACGCGAGGATGAAACCGGCTGGATAAAACCTCTTTTTGAGCTTACTTCGCGCCTACGCAAAAAACGCCTGAAAAATGCGTTTGACTTTAGAACACAGGAGCTTCGTATGAGCCTTGACGCAGACGGCGGGCTGGCCTCTACGAGATTTGAGACCGATACGGACTCGCACAGACTCGTCGAGGACTGCATGCTACTAGCCAACGTCGCTGCGGCAAAACGCATCGGCAAAGGCGTTTTTAGAAATCACGGCTCACCGGATCTGCGAAAAATACAAATTTTACTCGAAGATCTCGGCGCTCTAGGTTTTGACTTCGTTTATGAGAGCGATATCGCAAATTTGGTTCGCAAAATCCAGGCCCAAGCCGACGCCGTAGGCAACCGCGAGGAGATAGATAAGCTCATCATCAAATCGCAAAAAAAAGCCGAATATGGTGCGCAAAATTTAGGCCACTTTGGACTGGGATTTGAGCGCTACACGCATTTTACGAGCCCGATCCGCCGCTACTCCGACCTTACACTACACCGCCTTTTAAAGGCTAAATTGCGCAACGACGAGAAGTTTTTCAACTACCTGCTTTTAAATATCGAAGCGACTTGTTCAAATTTAAGCGAACTCGAGCGTGAAGCCGACAGGGTCGCGTTTGACTTTATGGATAGAAAATTTGCGCGCTGGGCAAAAGAGCGCGTCGGACAGCGATTTAACGCCTATATCAGCGAAAATCAAAACGTCGCGGTCGCTAGGCTTGACGACGAGATAAAAGGCGCTAGGATATTTTTGGGCTCGTACAGCGTAAATTTACTGCAAAAAGTCATCGTCGAAATCACGGATGCAAATATCGCAACGGCCGAAATTTTCGGCAAGGTCGTAAAGAAAATCGATGTATAGAAAAGAGCTTGAAGCCGCGCTAAATTCGGCCAAATTTCCAAATAATTTCTTGCTTTACGGTGCGGACGAATACCAAATCGAGCTTTTTGCAAAGGAAATTTTAGCCAAATTTAAAGATTTTGAAATTTTGAGCCTTTACTACGACGAGTACGATTTTGAGGCTGCGCGCGCGCATCTTTGCGAGCCTTCACTATTTGGCGGCAGCCCGCTTTTGCACGTAAAAAGCGATAAAAAAATCCCCGCAAAAGAGCTAAAAACCCTGATAGAGGGTTGCAAAAACGGCGGCGCATTCGTTTTCGAGCTTTTTGAGCCCGACGCCAAAGCGGTTTTTGATACGCAAAAGGCTTTCGGAGTAAATTTTGCAAGATTTTTTAAACCCGGCTCGCCCGAAGAAGCCGTAAATTTACTCGGTAGACAGGCCGCAAAAATGAACCTAAATATTACAAAAAACGCGCTTTTTGAACTCTACCGTATACATAATGAAAATTTATATCTAGCCGCTAGCGAGCTAAATAAACTAGCCTCCCTAAACGAGCCAATAAACGAAAATATCGTAAGAAGCTTGGTCTTTTCGCTATCAAGCGTGAGTTTTGACGATTTCTTCGATAAATTTATCGCGCTAAAAGATATTAGAGCCGATTTTTTCTCCTGCGCGGACGATGGGAATTTTAATGAAATTTTGTTTATAAACTCGCTTTACCGTGCGTTTTTTAGACTCTTTAAACTACATGCGGGCATCAAAATAACAGGCAAATTCGACATCAAAGAAACGCTCGGCTATGCGCCGCCGCCAAACGTCGCAAACGAACTAAAAAGGCAGTGTCTGGCAGTAAATTTAAAAGCGTATAAAGAAATATTTACCGCGCTAAATTTGGCGGAATTTGAGCTAAAAACAAACTCTGCGCTCGATAAAAAAACCTTTCTACTCTCCTGCGTGCTGGGCCTACAAAATCTTATCGGCAAAAACAGCAAATATTAAGTAAAAAAAAGATAAAATCAGCTCTTGTCGAAAGACTTCCTTGCCCGTTTGCAACCGCGCAAACGAGCTTAATACCCACAAGGAGAATCAATGAAGCACTACGAGCTTTTATTCATTTTAAAGCCTACTTTGACGGAAGAAGAAGTAAGCGCAAAAGTTGATTTCGTTAAAGAAATCCTAACCAAAAACGGCGCAAATATCGCGTCTGTGCAGTCTATGGGCACTAGAAAACTAGCCTATACCGTAAAAAAATACGAGCGCGGAACTTATTTCGTCGTGTATTTCGAGGCTCCGACCCAAGCTATCGCCGAGGTCGAGCGTATCATCAGAATCACCGAAGAGATCATCAAATTCTTAACGGTCAAATTTGAAAACAAAAAAGAGATTGCCGCTTGGGAAAAGATGAGCAAGGGCATCAAACTAAACAAAAAAGAACCAAAAGTCAAAGCAGAAGAAGCTTCGGCAGCGCAAGAATAAGGACGAAAAATGTTTAATAGAGTCGTTTTAGTAGGAAATTTAACACGAGATATCGAGCTTAGATATACGACTGCGGGCGCAGCCATAGGCAACAGCGCCATCGCCGTAACGAGAAAATTTAACGTGAACGGCGAAAAACGCGAAGAAACGTGCTTTATTGATATAACATTTTTCGGAAAACAAGCGGAAATAGCAAACCAATATCTTTCCAAAGGTTCAAAGCTTCTAGTCGAGGGTCGCCTAAAATTCGACCAATGGACGGACAACAACGGACAAAATAGAAGCAAACACACGATCAGCGTGGAAAATATGGAGATGCTGGGCGGAGGACAACAGCAAGGCGGATATAATCAAAATAGTAATCAAGGCTATCAGCAAGGCGGTTACCAAAATAACAGCTACGGCGGCGGCTATCAAGGCGGACAAAATCAGCAAAATAGCTATGCTCAAAGCGGCACGCAAAGGCAAAATTTTAATAAACCGCAGCAACAAAAACAACAACCAAAAGACGAATACTACGGCGATAACGTCCGAGAAATAGATATAGATGCCGACAAATACGATGACGGCGACGAAACCATACCATTTTAATTAAGGAAAAAACGATGGCTGAAAAAAGAAAATATTCACGCAAATACTGCAAATTTACAGAGGCAAAGATAGATTTTATCGACTATAAGGATACTTCGCTTTTGAAGTACTGCTTGTCAGAGAGATTTAAAATCATGCCAAGACGCCTAACAGGAACGTCTAAAAAATACCAAGAGATGGTCGAAAAGGCTATAAAGCGCGCTCGCCAAGCAGCTTTAATACCTTACGTAGTCGATCGCGACGACGTAGTAACTAATCCTTTTGAAGGACTATAATTTTTAAGCCCTTTTTAGGGCTTAAATTTTAAATTTTATTTTTTACTTCCTGCATTAATTTTCTAAAACACAAGTTATAACTTAAGCGGATTTTTAGTTACAACTTTATCTTGTCACTTATCAGACCTATACGCAAGTTTAAACAGTCAAATTTATAGAGCCGTGCAAATTTTACTCTCATGTGGCATACTTATATTGATGAGCAATACGGTAAATATCATATCTATACATTACCTTCTTGCTTTCTTCGCCATATATAGTATCGTCTCTTTTGTGCAGTCTTTGTTTGAGTTAAAGATACTTTATTGTCTCATCTTTGTTTGTATTACATCGGAGCCTCTGCTGTTGTATACGGATCTTTACCGTTGTCGCCCACTGGATAATTGCTCTCTGAATATTCTTAGAGTGCTTCATTGCTGCCAAGGTGAGGATCTTTTTGGAGTTTGTAAATTTATTGATCGCTAGAGGCTTGCTACCTTTGCTTAACGCTAGCTTATCGCCGCTCAGTTTATACTCTATACTTTTATCATCGCTTAGATATACTTTTTTCTCTTTATCGTATACTCCGCCCACTAGCTTAGTCTTATCAAAATACACCTCTCCCTTACCGTCACTATCGGTTATGATATCTTTATCTCCGGCGTAGTATGCATCAAAGCCTTCTCCGCCTTTTAGTATATCTTTTTTATTGTCTCCCACTAGGGTATCGTCTCCTCCGTTTGCATCTATTAGGATATTTTCTGCGTTTCTATCGCCTGTTAGGACGTGATCTATCTCGTTTATTTTCAGTATGTTTGATTCTACCGATACCTTGTTTTGCAGGAAAGATACCCTGACTTCATCTGCCAGCCAAGTGTTTAGTTTTAATAAGCCTTTGGTAGCCATACCGTTTTTCTGTGCTATGGTTGAGAGAGTATCTCCGCTTTTTACTTTGTATATTCCCTTGCTTCCCAGATCCAGCTCTTTACCCGTTCTTATTAGGATGCTAGAAAGCAGGAGTCATCTTATCGATAATATTTCTTATTTCTAAATTTGAAAGGTTTCTTGTGTCGTAGGCTTGTTTATCTATAACTAATTGTTTGACATTTGCATTTAGTTACTTAGCGACTTCTAAGACATTATTATAGCTTTAGTAGCCGTTTGTGCACCAATAGCCACTTCCTCCACCCATGGTTACCCAAATTTTAACAGACGCTTTTAAAGCTTTACATGATAGGTTATCTAAAGAAATGGCTTTAAAATTAACTTAACGTATTTGGGGTATTTCTCATATAGCGCGCCGCGGTTGTAGCCGCCACGGCTAAGCCCTTGTTACTTTTAACTCTTTTGTAGTTTCTTCTATAGCGGTGGCTATCACACCCATATCTTTTATGGCTTTTTGGCTTCCTTACTTAACATAGTTTTTGTTGCCTTCACTCTCTCCCCGCAGTCGTCGCTATCTGCTTTGCATACTATTTCGACTTTGTCGAGAACTACTTCCTCTGGCTTCATGTCTATTCTCCTTTATTTATTAAATTTTTTACCTACTGCTTTAATTTTCATAAATTTTATAAAATAGCGTACAAAATAATGCAACAAACATTGCTACGCCGAACATAAAAATAGCTTGAAAAAGTAGTATGTATTGAAATATCTCAAATTTGGTTGCAAAATCTATCTCGATACTCCACGCCATAAAGCTCACGCCGCCAGTGACGATGTAACCCGTGTAATATACGTAAATCCCAAATATACTCATCCCAAAAGCAAAGATCAATAGCGGCCAGCTAAAACTTTTTACTTTTTCTTGCAGTTCTTTATCCTCTCGGTAAAATATCGTATAGCAACAAGTCGCGTAAAACGTCATCTCCGCAGCCCAAAGTAGCCCGATCACCCACATATAGCTCGTATAAAACTCAATCTCTTGCTTGAAAGGGCTAACGTCGCTAAAGATTTGGACATTTGGAAAGTATTGTTTCATAAAATTTACGAATTTTGCGCAAATAGGGTAGCTTGAGAGAATATCGCCGGGAATAATAAAAATCCCGAGGGCGAATATAAAATAAACGGCAAAATCGATGTTTGCTATGATTTTATCGTGAATTTTACGGTATTTGTAAAGTAGTCCTTCTTGCATTACGTAGACCTTTTGTGTTGTGCTAAATTTCCGTTCTCAGCATTTTATCTTTCGCAGTCCTAAACAATATTTAAGTTATAATCAATATTTATTTTTAAAATATTATCGACTATTCGATATTTTTAATGCTTTATTAAGAGTGATTGCAATTAAATCTATACCTAAATTTCATAGCAGTTAGGAAAGTAGAGTTTGCGAAGGATATCTATTTTGTTTTTTATCGTTTACTTTTTTTGGCATCTCTTTATCTGCTAAATCCGTATCCTTCTCCTCCGTTGCTAAATCTCTAGAATCCACTAACTCTTCTATCTTAGGCCTAAGTAAAATTTTTAATCATCAATTGATGATATTAAAGTAGAAATTTAGCCCCGCAAACGAGGCTAAATTTAATCAAATTTTGTAGTTATTTTGCGACGAACGCATTTTTTAACACGTCTTCGATGACGTCCACAGGGATGATTTGCATATCGTTTTTGACGTCTTGCGGGATGTCGCCCAGATCTCGTTCATAGTTTTTGCGCGGTATCAGAGCGGTTTTGATGCCAGCCTTATGCGCCGCGATGAGCTTTTCTTTTAGCCCGCCGATAGGTAGCACGCGGCCGCTTAGCGTGATCTCGCCCGTCATTGCTACGTCGCTTCGCACTTTTGTATCCGTTAGGATCGAGGCGATCGCAGTCACCATCGTGATACCGGCACTCGGCCCGTCTTTTGGCGTGGCGCCCTCAGGTACGTGGATGTGCAGATCGTAGCGACGATACACTTCGCTAGGGCTCGGCTCTTTTTTCACGCCGTCTTTGACGTCATCAGGCAGGCTTGGGATGATTTTGGCCGGTACTTTTATCTTTTTAGTATCGATCAGCACTTTAACGAGGCTAAACGCTATATACGCGCTTTCTTTCATCACGTCGCCCAAAGACCCGGTTATCTGCAGGCCGCCTTTGCCTTGTATACGTATAGCTTCGATCTTTAGCACGTCGCCGCCCACGCTCGTCCACGCCAGCCCGTTTACCTGGCCGATCTGCGGTTTTTTATCCGCATGCTCGATCTCAAAGACCTTCTTTTCTAAAAACTCGTTCAAATTTTTAGTCGTCACGGTTATCTTTTGCACGTCGCCTTCGAGCAGCCTTTTTGCCGCCTTTCTAAATATATCCGCCAGACGGCGGCGCAGGTTTCGCACCCCGCTTTCGCGCGTATAGTCCGAGATGATGAGGCTTAGCACGTCTTTGCCCAGAGCTACTTCGCTCGGCTTTAGGCCGTGTTTTTTGAGCTCTTGAGGGATTAGATATTTTTTAGCGATCTCAAATTTTTCCTGCGGCGTATAAGAGCTAAGCTCGATAAACTCCATCCTGTCGCGCAGTGCCGGCGGTATGGCGCTCACGTCGTTTGCCGTCGCGACAAAGACGACCTTGCTTAGGTCGATATTAAAATTTAAATAATAATCCCTAAATTTGTTATTTTGCTCAGGATCCAGGATCTCCAGCAGTACCGCCGTCGGATCGCCGCGAAAGCTCCTGCCGACCTTGTCGATCTCGTCTAGCACCACGACGGGATTCATCTGTTTTGCTTCGATGAGCCCCTGCACGATACGGCCCGGCATCGCGCCTATGTAGGTGCGGCGATGTCCGCGCAGCTCGTTTACGTCCTCAAGACCACCCAAAGCCACGCGCACTAGCTCGCGTTTTAGCGCCTTTGCGATGGAGTTTGCCAGACTCGTTTTACCAACGCCCGGAGGCCCCGCAAAGCACAAGATCGCGCCGTTATTTACCTTGCCTGCGACGCCTCGCAGTTGCAAAAGCTCGCGCAGAGCAAAATACTCCTCTATCCTATCTTTTGGCCTCTCAAGCCCGTAGTGATCGGCATTTAGCTGCTTTGCGACCTCTTGTACGCTTAGTTTTTTGTTGGCCAGGTTTTCAAACGGTACCTCTACGACCCAGTCGAGGTAGCTTTGCGTCGTGTTGGCGTCGGCGGAGTCTGGATGCATGCGCGATAGTTTGTCGATTTGCTTTTTTATCTCCTTATACGCGTCCTCGCCCATAAATTTCTTCTTAGCTTCCAGCTTCTTGCGGTACTCCTCGATCTCCTCTTCGCGGCTCGTATCGGAGCCGAGCTCTTGCTGGATCTGTTTTAGCTGCTCTTTTAGAAAATACTCCTTATTTACCTTGTCGATCCTTGAGTGGACTTTGTTTTTTATCTCGCGCTGAAGCTTGTTTGCCTCGATCTCCTCGATGACATAGTCGATGAGTTTTAGCAGCTTTTGTTCCAAATTTTCCTCGATAAAAAACTCGTACGCCGTTTTTTTCTTTAGCCTTAGTGAGCTTAAGATGAGATCGCAAACGCGGCTAGGTTCGGCGCTCTCCTCTATCGTTTTTAAAAGATCGGGCGGAAAAAAGTGGCTAAGCGCGGCCAGATCTCGCACCTTTTCGCGAAGTACGGTTAGTAGCGCGTCGCTTTTGGTGTTTTCGGGTCTTTTTTCATGTAGTACGTCTACGACGGCTTGCAGCGGCTTTGAGGATACTCTTGAGACTATGCGACCCTTGCTCGTGCCTTGAAATAAAATTTTCACTCTGCCGTCCGGCAGCGGTACTCGCCTCATCACGGTGCCGATGACGCCGGCATCATAGATAGAGTCAAATTCTCGCGCGCCTTCGTTTTGCGCCTTCGTCGGTACGACCAGGATGGGGCTCTGCGACTCGAGGGCCAAATTTAGCGCTTCGATATTTTCCTCGTCGCTTAAAAAAAGCGGCGTGATCATAAATGGATATAAAAACAGCTCGTCTTCTACGATGACGGGTAGCTGCGCAGGGAACATTTTTGATTCGTAAATTTGCAAATTTAGCTCCTATTCAAACATTTTTCTATACCAAGGAAGCTGCGGAAGCACGATATTTGCGTCGTTTAGCGGCGAAGCTTGCACCTTTTCTTTATAAATTTGCGCCGACTCGTCCCTGCCGGTACGCTCATATAGATCAGCTATTTGCACGTCCAGGTTGTAGATCGCGAGCTTAAATTTAACCAGCATAGTTTCGATCAGCGGGCGATACTGCGTGTTTGGGTAGATGTAGAGAAATTTTTCTATCTCGGCGATGCTGTCTTGCATTAGCTTTTGATTGCGATTAGGTTGCGAGAATGAGTCAAAATTCGCTTTTATTTTTAAATACTGCGCAAATTCGCTCCTAGGGCCGCTATCGCCGTATCTTTTGAGGTATTCGTCTAGGTAAAAATTCGCCATCAAATACTCTTCGTCATTAGCGTGGGCTTGGGCTAGGATTAGTAGCATTTGCTCTAAAAGCGGGCTAGCTACGTGCTCGCTAGACATCGCCGTGTAGTGTTTGTCGGCGCTTTCTAGGTCGCGATTTTTGATATCGCCGATGATCTCGGAGTACCACTGATCCGGCGTTAAATTATAAAGCTCCGTGTATTTGTCGGCACAACCGCCGATTAAACAAACAAAAAATACCGCAGATAAAAATTTGATCAAATTTTTCATACGTTCCCTTAAATTTAAATTTTTTAAATGGGCTATTTTACCATTGTTTTTGTTGCTTTTTGGTAAATTTTTGTTTTATTTATGCTTAAAAATAGAAAAATTTAGGTACAATTCGCGTAAAAAGTAAATGCATAATTAAGGAGATGTATATGGTTTTTCAAGTCAAAAGTCCGATTTTAGGCTTTGAGCATATCAAAAGTTACGAACTAAAAGAGCTAGATCAATTTTTCGTAAAGCTTCAAAGCAAGGACGACGAGACGTCTTTTACCGCGATAAACCCGTACGCCTTGAGAAATTACGAATTTGAGATACCGACGTACTACCAGGAGCTGATGGACATAAACGACAAAAGCGAGCTAAGGATCTACAACATCATGGTCGTAAGCACCCCAATCGAGACCTCGACGGTAAATTTCATCGCTCCTATCGTTTGCAATATGACAAACATGACGCTATCTCAGATAGTGCTTGATGCGTGGGCATATCCGATGTATAAACAGGCCGAAAAAATTTCGGATTTTATAGAAAAATGAAATATTTCTTAACAAGAAGGAAATAGAAATGAAAAACATTAAATTTGCGCTAATTGCGCTTGTAGCTTTATTTGTCCCAGCTTTTGCAGAACAAAGAGACCCGATACAATATCATATTGACCTTGACGAGAAACAACCAGATCTAAGAGTAACACATCCTATTCAATGGGTTTATTACGATGGAAATAGAAATAAAGGTACGTATATTGATATCAAAGAAGATGTTATGGCAAAAAGACCGATATTGGATAAAGATGGCAAAGAAATTAAGCGCATATACGGAGATATGGATATAATAGGCGCCACCATTTCTAAGCCAACAAACGGAGGGTATGATTACAATCCTATAACCAAATTATGGTCAGGAACTCTTACGTATATATTACCGGAGAATGACGACCCAGCTCATTTTAGCTATAACTCAGCCAAATCAACATTTGATTTTTCAAAAAAGCCTACGGAACTAGAAAGAAATAATATAGACGGCAGCAAGGTAATATTTGCCAGGCTTTATTGGGCGGGCGGTATATCTAGTTGGTATGGTGCAAAAGCGCAAGACGTTAATGGACTCAGAAAAGACTATTTTAGCGAAATAAGAGGTTTTAATACAATCAAATTTCTTACACCTGATGGCAAACAGCACTCTATAAACGCAAAGCCTCAAGACGTGTTTTGGTATGGCTCATATAGCTGGGTGAACACCAGTGCAAAGGGTGGAATGTATTTTATGTACCAAGCAAGTGCTGACGTTACAGATATTGTAAAAAAAAGCCTTACAAAAGATCAAAGAACCTTTATAGCGGGCAACATAAAATCATCTACTAGTGCCCCCGGCTGGATAGAAACCTATCGTAACGGAAATTGGAGCGGTCGTTATGATAATCGTCCAAATCTTGCACCGCACTATGGTGGATGGGCATTAATTATAGTATATGACTTTGGTGAAAATGAATCAAAAAATATAAAGCCTAAAAGCATTAACATATACGACGGACTTAAAGTTTTAGATCCAAATTCAAGTTGTCCAAATTTGGTTTCAAAAAGAACCCTGCTTCACTTTACGGATTTTTATACCCCACCTAGCGGTCCAGTAAATTCAACTCTTGCTGTTTTGACCTTTGGTGCAAAAAAAGAAACCGGAAGCGAGGATATACAGGTATGGCGCGATAATAAATACGAATCAGTAACTTCCAACGGAAATATGTCTGGCCAGCAACTTAATAGTACAATCACAAAATTCGGCACAAACATAAACTCCGGAAGGACATACAATAACCAAATGGACCTAGATATCTTTGATATAAGCGGAAAGATTGGAAATGCCGAAACCGAAGCGTGGGTAAATATAATTGCAAAGTCCGAGTGGAAACTAGATAAAGACAAAGAAGATGCAGGCTACAAATTATCATCTAAAAATTGCGAATCATGGAAGTATGGGGTTCCGCCCGCTAGAATATATGCCGAAAGAGCAAACGTCGGTCTAGTGGCCTTTTCAACCGAACTTTACTCTCCAAAAGTGTGCTACGAGGAGACGTTGTTTACCAAAAATCAAGCGGGTGTATTTGAAGAAGTAAGTACCGATAGCAAATCACATACGCAGGTAAATAAAGATAGCATCCTAAGAACTCAAGTCGCCATAAAAAACCTAGGAAACGAATCTGCCGAAAAACTAACCGTAACCGCAAGCCTAGATCCTAAAAGCTCGGAATACGAGCCTCAAACTACCCATATGGTATTGAGTGCGAAATCAGACGCAACTTTTACAGTGGGAGCTCTCAACCCGGACAATACAAACTTCCAAAAATCATCTAAAAATTTACTAACCTTTGCCGTCGGTAAAGATGCCGGCAGGATAGGAGAGTCAAATCAAGGCGGCACCATAGATCTAACAAATCAAGCCTTTATCCAATACGACTCCAAGCTAAAACAAACAGATGATTTTAATGCGACTATATATAGAGCATCCTTTACCAATAGCGCTTTAAATTTAAGTTTCGAAGGAAAAATAGAAAGATGCCAGGAAAAGCAATACTACCTTAAAGTTATAGACGTACCAAATATCAATAATTTTAGAGCCGTAAATAAAAATTTTACAGGCGATGTAAAAGACTCCAAAAACCTATATACTCAAATAGCTAATCGTAATTTTGATATAAAGATAGTACACTTCGGCGAAGAGACGACTCCAGGCGTCGTCAAGCCAGCTAAAACAAATATGGACACCAAGGTAAAGGTAGATATACGAACCTCTTGCGAGGCGACCGGCACCTCAGTATATTCTAAAGAAGTAGAATTTAAAAAAGGAAAAGATGGCACCGCTATCGTTGATCTCAAGGGGGTATTAATAGAACAAGCGTATTCGAATTTATATGTACAGCTCTCTTTTACGGATCCGATAACAAAAGCCGTCAAAGCAAACTGCGCCTCCGATACCTTTACTGTTAGACCTAAAGAGTTTAAAATTTATAATACTTCAACAAATAGCGAAATAACAAATCGTGTTTTGGTTGGCGGAAAAAGCTATCCTGCTTTTGGAGCATGGGCCATGAACGATAAAAACAACAAGGCAGAAGGCTACACTACCGACTTCACTGGCGACAATCTTGATACAAAATATATCAGGTTTACTCCAGAAATACCAGCAACTTGCACATCCGTTACTAGCCTGCCGGTAACTTCGCTTGCAGCAAAATTTACAGACGGAGCAGCTAAGCTTCAAAGATATCAAGAGGGAGCAACAGTTATCGCAGATAAAAAAGATTTTGCGTATTACGAAGTTGGCAAAGCAAAACTGGTAATATTTGACAACCAGTGGACGATCACAAGTCACGACCAAAAAAATGGTGACTGCATAGTAAATAGCCACAAAAACACAGAGACCAATGGAAAGGTTGGTTGCAATATCAGATCGGAATTTGACTTCGAATTTAACCCGCAAGATATTCATGTAGAAAACCTTAGAATAACCGGCTTTAACGGCGGCGCCATGACATATATGTCAAACGAAATAGCGATGTCTGCAAGAGCTACATTTGATGTAAAAGCTAGACTAGGAGATGCAGATCACACAGTAGCAAGAATGTACACAAAAGGCTGCTATGCTAAAGATGCGCAGTTTGAAATAGATATAGATACCGGCATAGCCGACCTAAACGACAAGGATAATATCAAAACTCCAAATCAATCAGATGCGAAAAGTAAAATTTTATTTTTCCGCGATAGTACAAATACATTAGTAACAAAAAAGACGACTACTAATGATAACTCTGGAGTATATAACGTATCCAAGGACGCGTTTACAAATGGTGAAGTAAAAGCGGATGTCAAATTTAACTTTGCCAGAAAAGTAACCGAGCCATTGGATCCATTTACGGTTAATAGCAACATATTTACCTTTAAAAACGTAAAAGAGCAATCCGGAAGTACAACTGTAGCTAACACCTATGTAAAACCACTGCTTGCTGACGAAACAACAACTCAGTTCTACTACGGTATAGTATATGCACCATATTACGAAGGCCCTAAAGTGGGTTTTGATGCCGATGTATACTTTGGAATTTATTGTAAGAATTGTAAGAAGGATACATATACTCTGGCAAAAGGCACTTCATTACCAAGCATCTCCGACTGGTACCTAAACGGATCTCATGTGGATTCTTCATATGGTTCGGTAAGTGAATACAAACCTAAATCAGCTACCGTTAGTCTAACATCTAAAGACATATCAAATGGTATCCAAACACTAACGCTATCTGATACCCAAGCTGAAACTACAGAGATAGAGATGGTGGCATCAAAATGGCTTATATACAACAAAACCGACGACTTGGCAACGTCTAATAAATTTAGTGTAACGTTTTTTGATAGGCCTAAGTGGGGTGGACGAGCCCTTAATCAAAAAGGTGAAAAAATCACAAACCCAGGCAAAGTGCTAGACACCAACGAAGGAGACCTAAACGGTTACTCTGAAAAACCAAGCAAAAGATCGGATTGGTAAGAGACATGAGAAAAGGTTTTTCTTTAATTGAACTGATTTTATCTATAGTGATAGTAGGGATAACTGTGATAGCTATCCCTACGGTAATATCTCGAACATTAAGCAATAATACCCAAGGATTAATACAACAAAGCGTTATGGATGCCAAGACAAGAATGGCTCTTATATTAAAAGCGCCGTATTCGTGTGTAGGTAGTTTTTCTTTAAAAGATCCAACGCCTATATTTGGAAACGCAATGGGCAATGCTACCGATAATTTTTATACTAAAAATACAATAAGCGAAGACGGCAGGAGAGTTTTTGCGCTTCCGGATCCCAAGGGGGTTATAAAAACAGTAAATTTTGACGAGAGTTGTAACGGGCTAGACAAGAGCATAAACTCCTTTAACACAGCCGAGGGATCAAGCGGCCTAAAGACCACCACATCTGTTACGTACGGAGATAGAGATAATATAATAGAATCAGTTATAACAACTGATTCAAACTATTACGACATGCAAGGCAATTATGACAACAACAAAGGGGTAACAAGAGTGCAAGTAACCTCAAAAACATCATTAGGCAAAGATACCAAAACTATAACTCTTAGTGCCTTTGCCGCAAATATAGGCGATAGTCCAGAAATATTATCAGGGTCTTGGTAAAATGAAAAAAGCCTTTACATTGCTCGAGCTTATCTTGGTAATCGTTATAATGGGTCTTTTGTCTTTTGCAGGCATTAATATCGCAAAAAATTTATATACAAACTATTTACAAGCAAGAGCAATAAATACCCTTGAGACACAAACAGAACTAACACTGGAGCAAATCTCAAAAAGGCTTGCCATAAGGGTAAAAAGCTCAACTATAGGAAGAAAAAGTTCTGACAGTAGTTTTATATCAACATCAAGTCCTGGATTAAATAGTGATTATGATATATTAGAATGGATAAGCTATAGCTATGAAAGTTTTCAGGATGGCGGTTGGAGCGGTTTTGTTGATCTAAAAAGCTCAGATAATGCAAGGGATGCAACAAAAGACGGCGGAACCATATCAACCCCTGATAGCAATCTAGAAAGAGCAAGCAATACTATATCTGATTTAACAGACAAAAATGCCACGCTTGACAATGGACAAGTAGGTTTGTTTTTTAAGGTAGCTAAACCATATATAGTACAAACTGGCTTTGGATACAATAGCTCAAATCAAGCCGATGATATAGCTACCGTTAAAAAAGATGGCAACAATAAACTAAAAATAAAAAAATATACATCTGATAATATTTACGAACAGTATTACCTACTCCACACAGCTTACGCGGTAGTACCAAAAAAGAAAAAAACAGAAGATACTGACTTTGATTTATGGCTACACTACAACTATAGGCCTTGGGTTGGAGACAAATACAATAATGCAAAAACAAGCAAGGTCTTGCTTGCAGAAAACGTAACTAGATTTAACTTCACCGAAGCAAGTGGCGCCATAGTCATGAAGCTGTGCATAAGAGATGCCGGCAAATCCCTCGGTCAAAACAAGGCCGAAACCACAGTGTGTAAAACAAAGGCGGTGTATTGATGAGAAAAGGTTTTAGTCTAATTACAGCGATAATTTTTATAGTTTTAATAGCTACCCTATCTATGTTTTCCCTTAATATTTCATCCTTAACTGCAAAGCAAACCACGGATGTCTTTTTGAGAGAACAAGCTGAGCTCTTAGCCCAAGGTGCTACCGAGATGGCTATATTAAATTTACTATCAAGAAATTTTAGTACTGATTGCCCAGCTGGAGCGACAATAGTATCCTCTTTTTTTCCAGGTAATGAACCATCAAACTCATTATTTAATGTAAGTGTTAAAGTGGAAAAGATCTTTGGCGTAATCGGCACCTGCAACGGGACCGGTGTGACAGCCATAAGCACTCCAGAATCAGTTGGAACGGTAATACTAAACACTACCGTCACAAGCATTAGTAATGATGGTAGAAATATACCACCGATAAGAATTCACAGACGCACGATTCAAAAACTCTAAAATAATACTTTATATGCTATAATGTTAGCACTTTAACGTAAAGGAGAGATGATGAATCTAAGCATCGTAGGTAAACAATTTGACCTAACGGACCCAATCAAGCAACACATAGAAAACGCATTTGATGCGCTTAACAAATACGGACTGGATATAATTTCAGGTCGCTGCGTAGTTTCAGCGGACGAAAAAAACGGCAAAAAAGGTTTTAGCGTAGAGTTTGCGCTAAATTTGGCAAAAAAAGACACGATCGTAATCCGCCACAAAGATAAAGATCTCTACGCCGCAGTTGATCTTGCGCTTGAGCGCGCATCAAAGGTGCTTCGCCGCGAGCACGACAAAAACACAACCGTCAAAAACAAAGACGACGGCAAAGCTGTTAGAGCTGCGATCGCCGACGAACACCATATAAACGACGGCGAAGTAGACGAGATAATCCCTATGGAGCTTGAGCTATACAAGCCGCTAGAAATCGAAGAGGCTATGCAAAAGCTAAAAGATAGCGATGCGCAGTTTTATGTATTTAACGATATGGATGCCAAAATGCGCGTAATCTACAAACGCTCTGACGGCAAATTCGGACTTTATTAATCAACTTTAGGCGAGACAAACTCTCGCCTCCTCACTTTTTAAATCCACAAAGATACCAATCAAAATTCAATCGTTCTTGTTGCCGACTTCATAGTAAATTGCTTAAATTTTATGTAATAAATCTCAAATTTCAAAAACTACCAACGATAAAGAAATTTGTATAACACAGGTAAACCGCTTTTAGCGAAAAGATTTTTAGGCAAGATTAAAATTTGAAAGATATTTTTAGATTTAATAATTCGCAATAAAACAATTTTTTACTACTTTGTTTTTAAAGGCTAGTTTGTAAAATTATCTAAAATTTTACTTTTTATCTTGGATGAATACGCTTAAATAACGCAAATTTTAATATATTGCCGATTTAGTCTCGGCGAGCTTTTAAGGCTTTGATTCTTAACTAAATTCAAATTTCATGCCGACTCGCCGCGACTTAAAACTACGCCAAATTTATACGATACCTAAAATCGTGCCTAGCATTGACGGATTTTTATTCTGCAAGGCTTGCTGTTTTTCTAGTAATGAGTTGCTTTGCAAACTAGCTCGTAGCTCTTTTTCGTATTTAGTTAAAAGCTCGTCTAGCACGGCTTCAAGCTCGTCTCTTAGGCTTTTTTTCATATCGGTATTTAGCCCTAGAGCTTCCATCAGCTCCTCTTTTTTGGCTCTTAGTTTTTCTTGGATTTTTTGTTCGTTCATTTGCGATAAAAATCCAGCCGCGCCAAGCTCGGTAAGAGTCCTTTTAAAGCCCTCCACATCTGGCTCTTTGGAGGTTTTCACCGGCTCTGCAGCTCTCTTAAGCTCCTTTTCAAAGTCGCCCTCTTTTGCCGCTTTTGAGCTCTTTTGCGCAAGCTCGGCCAAAATCTTTTGGATAAATTTCTGCTCTTCGATCGTCATTTTGCATCCTTTATACAAGATGCATTTTTACAAGCAAATTTTATTCCTTAGCTCTATCTGCGATAAATTTAGCAAATTTATCATCATCGTTTGGGCAGGCTACGACGTCGTAAAAATCAAATTTTAGCTCGTCTGCGATACGCTTAAATTCCTTTGATAGCTCAAAAACGGTCTCGGAGTTGTCAATACAAAACGAGATCGGATAGATGAGCGCTTTTTTATCTTTCATCTCGGCTAACGCTTGATTTAGCGAGGGTTCGAGCCATTTTACAGGGCCTAACTTCGACTGATATGCGAGCAAAATCTGCTTAAATTTAACTCCTCGCTTCTCCAAAATTTCGGTTAAAATTTGAACGTGCCGCTTGACGTGCTCCTCGTAGATATCGCCCGCATCGATCATCTTTTGCGGCAAAGAGTGCGCCGAAAACACCAGCGTTATCTCATCAGCGTTTAGATCGCGCGCGCTTTTTTCGATGCCGTCTACGATGATCTCGTTATATCTCTCATCCTCGAAAAACGGCTCGACGATTTTTACTTTCGCCTTTAAATTTAGCTCGGCCCGCGCTTTTTCAAAGTCGCTTATACTAGACGATACGGTCGTAAACGAGTGATGCGGGTATAGCGGGAAAACGACGATCTCGGAGGCCTCCGTAAACTCGGCCAAAACGTCTTTCGCAAAAGGCGGCGTATAGTTCATCGCAAAGGCTACCGCCGTATCATCGTCTAAAAAATGCGAAATTTTACCGCACAGTCTTGCCGTAAGCTCGCAGATAGGCGACTTGCCGCCGATTTGGCGGTAGTTATTTTGCGCGGTTTTTAGGCGCGAGCTAGTTATCATAAACGCCACGAATTTACGCAAGATCGGGCTTTTTATTCCCAAGATATACGGGTCGTTAAACATATTTTTTAAAAAAACTCCAACCTCGCTAAGGTCGTTCGGTCCGCCCATATTTAGTAGTAAAATAAGTCTCATTCGCAAATCTCCTGAGCCTTTAGGGCGTCTTCAAGCGTGCTTAGATCGCTTTTTGCACCACAGCAGGCCTGATAAAACTCGTTTAATAGCGCTTTAACCGGCGAAACATCGCTGTAAACTTTCAAATTTTGCTGCCCGTCAAGCGTGTATTTGTTTAACTTAAGACCCAACATATCGCCGAAATACACGCCCCCGCTCGCGGCAAATTCGATCGTAAATCGCTCCGCTTTAAAACGCTTTGAGTTATGGATACTAGCTAGAGTCTGGTTTTTAAATTTAAGCTGAAAAAGCGAGTCTGTTTCGCTTCTTTTGTCGTCGTTTTGGATTGAAACTTTATTGCTAAAGATTATCTCGCTACCCGTTATAAACCTTGCAACATCGATGTTTTGTAAAATTTCAAGATGCAAATTTACGCCCCTACTAAACCCTCGAGCGATATTTATCGAAAAAATATCTTTTTCTTTGGCGAGTTCTTTTTTTATAGAGGCGATAACGGGATTAAATCTATCTATAAAAGCCACATAAGCGCCTATATTTTGGGATTTAAAGCAGTATTTTAGCTCCCTTATCTCGCCTGATTTGCAAAGCCAAGGATCAAGCAAGATAAATTTTATAAAATTTAAGCACTTAGGTATCAAATTTAGATATTTATGCGTGTCGGTGACGATAAGGGCGTCGATACGCACCGACTCCAAAAGGTCGTTTATATTATCGTAAACAGGAATCCGTCCGCAAATTTCGCTATTTTGCACGCCGTCAAAAACCGCCGCCAGCTCAAAGTGCTCTGAGCGGCGAAGCTCGTTGTAGTAGTGCTTCGCATCGTTTCCAAAACCTACTATCGCAACTCTTTTTTTCATAATCTTTTTCCCAAATTTTAATGTTTTTGTGACAATTATAGTAAAAAATAGTAATTAAACGGCTAATGCGAGCGATTTTTAAAATTTAGCCGATGCCTTTTACGGCGAGCCTCAAACAAGTTTTATCAAATTTATGATAAAATCAGCCCTATTTTAAAACTTTAATCAGGAAAAAACGATGGATATTAGAGAGGCTTATTTAAATTTTTTCGCAAGCAAAGGTCATGAAATCATCCCGTCAGCGCCGCTAGTGCCGAATGACGCTACGCTGCTTTTTACAAACGCGGGCATGGTGCCGTTTAAGAGCATTTTTACTGGCGAAGTGCCGCGCCCTACTCCGCCTATCCGCACGAGCTGTCAGACCTGCATCCGCGCAGGCGGCAAGCACAACGACCTAGATAACGTCGGCTACACCGCGCGCCACCACACGTTTTTTGAGATGCTAGGAAACTTTAGCTTCGGCGAATACTTTAAAAAAGACGCGATCGCGTATGCGTGGGAGTTCGTCACGCAGGTGCTAAAACTACCAAAAGACCGCCTCTACGTGACCGTCCACGAGAGCGACGATGAGGCGTTTGCGCTATGGGAGCAGCACATCGCAAAGGAGCGCATTTATAGATTCGGCGATCACGATAACTTCTGGCAGATGGGCGATACGGGACCGTGCGGACCGTGCTCGGAGATCTTTTATGACCAGGGCGGCGAGCACTTTAACACGCCTGAAGACTACATGGGCGGCGACGGCGATAGATTTCTTGAAATTTGGAACCTAGTCTTCATGCAGTACGAGCGCAGTAGCGACGGCAAATTAACTCCGCTACCAAAACCGAGCATCGACACGGGCATGGGGCTTGAACGCGTCACGGCGATAATGGAAGGCAAATTTAGCAATTACGATAGCTCGCTTTTTATACCTCTTATAGAAGAAGTCGCAAAGCTTTGCGGCAAGCCTTACGCCTACGAGAGCGGCGCTAGCTACCGCGTCATCAGCGATCACATCCGCTCGGTGACTTTCCTGCTAGCTCAGGGCACTACATTTGACAAAGAGGGTCGCGGCTACGTGCTTCGCCGTATCCTGCGCCGCGCGATCAGACACGGATATCTACTAGGCATAAAAGAGCCCTTCATGTACCGTCTCGTCGATAACGTCTGCGAGCTAATGGGCGGCCACTACGCCTACTTAAACGAGAAAAAGGCGGCGGTAAAAGAGCAAATAAGGCTCGAAGAAGAGAGATTTTTGGCCACGATAGCAAGCGGACTCGAGCTTTTTGAGAGCGAGCTAGCGCGCACGAAAGATATTTTTAGCGGCGAGGCTGCGTTTAAGCTTTACGATACTTTTGGATTTCCGCTAGATCTCACGGCCGATATGCTACGCGAAAAGGGACTCAAAGTCGACGAAGCTAAATTTGACGAGCTAATGAGCGAGCAAAAAGCACGCGCTAAAGCTGCTTGGAAAGGCAGCGGCGACAAGAGCGCAAAGGGCGATTTTAAGGCGCTTTTAGAGAAATTCGGCGAAAATAAATTCAGCGGCTACGAGGAGCTTGAGCGCACGAGCAAGGTTTTGGCACTACTTGACGAGGATTTTAAAGAAACCCAAATTTTAAAAGCAGGCGAGCAAGGCTGGGCGATGTTTGACGTGACGCCTTTTTACGCACAAAGCGGCGGCCAGGCGGGCGACAGCGGCGAGATAGAGGGCACAGCCGACGTGCTAGATACGCAGAAGTTTTTCGGGCTAAATTTATCAAACGTCGCGGTTAAAAAAGAGCTTAAAATCGGCGATACGGTGAAGCTAAAAGTAAGCGAGCAAAGAGCCGAGATCGCGCGCCATCACAGCGCTACGCACCTGCTCCACTCTGCGCTTAGAAGCGTGCTAGGAACGCATATCGCGCAGGCCGGATCTAGCGTCGAGGCAAGCAGGCTCAGATTTGACTTCTCGCATCCAAAGGCAGTGACGGCGGAGGAGCTAACGAAGATCGAAAATTTCGTCAACGCCGCGATTAGCGAAAATATAGAGGCAAAAACAGAGATAATGGATATCGAGGACGCCAAAAACAGCGGCGCGATCGCTCTTTTTGGCGAAAAATACGCCGACAAGGTGCGCGTGCTAAGCTTCGGCGAGGTCAGCAAGGAGCTTTGCGGCGGTACGCACGTGGCAAATTTAAGCCAGATCGGCGCGTTTTTCATCACAAAAGAAGGCGGCGTGAGTGCGGGCGTGCGCAGGATCGAAGCTGTGTGCTCTAAAGCCGCGCTAAATCTAGCAAAAGCCTGGCGCGGCGAGATCGAAGAGCTAAAAACCGAGCTAAAAAGCGCCGAGCCGATGAATGCGGTAAAAAAATTAAAAGCCGAAATAAAAAGCCTAAAAGACAAGACCAAGCAAGCCAAAGACGCGCACGCGCTGGCGGTAGTGAACGTAAACGAAACCAAGCTTTGTGTCGCGGTGCTTGACGGCGGCGATATAAAGGCGACGATAGACGAGTTTAAAAACGAGAACGAAAAGGCGGCGATCCTACTCGTACAAGTAAACGAAGAGGGCAAAATCGCTCTGGCTGCAGGCGTGAAAAACGCGCCGTTAAAAGCCGGCGAATGGGTCAAATTTACGGCTCAAATTTTAGGCGGAAACGGCGGCGGCAAGGACGACTTCGCAACCGCAGGCGGTAAAAACGCACTAGCGATCGAAGACGCGATCAGGCAGGCGTTAGAGTTTGCTAAAACGAGGCTTGAAAAATAAGCTCGCGTCGGTCAAATTTAAGAAAATAGCTTAAATTTGACCGCGGTTTTGCGGCGTAAAATTTTAAAGCGAATTTGAGCTGGTTGCGGCAAGATCAAATTTGACGCCGCAAAGCAAATTTGGAAATTTGCATTTTACGAGCCGAGATAAAATTTAAAGGAAAATATAAGTTTATGAGTTTATTTTATTCGCGCATTTTGGCGTCAAATTTTGCCGCCGTCCAAGTAACTTTAGCGCGAGAAAATTTAAAATCAAAGGGGACAAATGCCCGAATTTAACATAGCTTTTGCAAAGATTAGCAACGCCCTACCCTTTATCCACATCCTCTCCGTGGTCGTTTTTATCGGATTTCAAGCAAATTTTTTACTCATCGCTAAATTTTTTATGAAAAATATCGAAGGCGACACGCAAAAATACCAAACGATAATCTCCATGCTAAAGCGCCTAGGCTACGCAATCTACGGCTCGATCGCCGTCATGGGCGTAACCGGCGCGATACTAGCTAAGCAAAACGCGATCAAAAACGCCGATCCGATGCTAAATACGATTTTAACGACGAAATGGGCGATCTGGGGATTTTTGTTTCTAAACGTCATTTACGTCACGTACCGCCTAAACAAAGCCTCAAAATCCCTGCAAAATAGCGAATACGTCGAGCTTCACGAAAACCTCATAGTTACGATTTATTACTTCATCCCGCTAAACGTCGCATTTGCGCTGCTGGCTGCGTATCTGGGCGTATCTTACAGGGAGTTTTGATGATTATTTTGGCTTCGAGCTCGGTTACTAGAGCTAAGGTTTTGCAAGATCACGGCGTTAAATTTGAGCAGGTTTTCTTCGACTACGACGAGAGCGGCGTGGATAAAAATTTACCGCCGCACGTCTACGTTCAAAAGATCGTAGCGGCAAAAAAAGAGCAGTTTCTAAAAGCAAACGACGGAGTAAAAAACGTCGTTTTCGCAGACAGCGTCGTCGTATGCGACGGTAAAATTTTAGGCAAAGCAAAAGACGAAAAAGAAGCTTTTAAAATGCTAAAAATGCAAAGCGGCAACACCGCTAGGATCGTAACCGCAATGATATTTTTAGGCGAAAAATTCGAGCTTTTTAACGTCAGCTTTGCCGAGTATAAATTTGCTAAATTTGACGAAGCCGACCTGCAAAACTACCTATCTGGCGATCTTTGGCAGGGCAAAGCCGGAGCCATGACGATAGAAAATTTCAACAAAAAATACATCCTAAGCCAAAACGGCGAAACTAGCACCGCAATGGGGCTAAACGTGAAAATTTTAAAGGCCTTTTTATGAGAATTTTAGCTTCGATTTTGTTTATTATCTTTGTTTCGCTGAGCGCCGCGTTTGTTTATCTTTATTCGCAAGTCACCTTTGATGCGTCAAACATTATCGATTTTAAGCCAAAGCTCGCGACTCAAATTTATGATAGAAACGGCGAGCTCATCGCAAATATCTTTGACGAAAACAGGATCTACGTCAAGTACGAGGACATCCCACCGCGCGTCATCGAGGCACTGGTAGCCATCGAGGATACGAGCTTTTTCGAGCACGGCGGCGTAAACCCCGAAGCTATCACGCGAGCTGTCGTTAAAGATATAAAGGCCGGCAAACTGGTCGAGGGCGCTAGCACGCTCACACAGCAGCTCGTTAAAAACATGGTGCTAACTAGAGAAAAAAAGCTAACTCGAAAGGTCAAAGAGATGATCATCTCGATGAAGCTGGAAAACGAGCTAAGCAAAGAGCAAATCCTGGAGCGCTACCTAAACCACGTCTATCTCGGGCACGGCTACCACGGCATCAAGACCGCGGCCAAGGGGTACTTTAGAAAGGAGCTTAACGAGCTCACGCTAAAAGAGATCGCGATCCTAGTGGGCTTACCAAAGGCTCCTAGCACCTACGATCCGACTCGCCACCTAGACCTATCTCTAAGCCGCGCAAATAACGTAATCTCAAGGATGAACGCGCTAGGTTGGATCAGCGACGCCGAGTACAAAGCAGCGCTAGTCGAGCAGCCCGTAGTCTTTGACGATACGCTCACGCAAAACAAAGCCCCGTACATCGTAGACGAGGTGCTAAAAGAAGCCTCAAAACGCTTTGAGGATATCAAAACGGGCGGCTACGTCATCGAAACAAACGTCGATCTAAAAGTGCAGCAAATGGCGTCCGAGGCGCTCAAATACGGCCATAACGAGATCCTGAAACGAAACAAAGACGCAAACGCCAGCATCCTAAACGGCGCCATCGTCGTCACCCTGCCAAAGACAGGCGAGGTACTCGCGCTAGTCGGCGGAGTAGACTACGCCAAAAGCAGCTACAACCGCGCCACGCAGAGTATGCGCCAACCGGGATCTAGCTTTAAGCCATTTATCTACCAGATCGCCCTAGACATGGGCTACTCGCCGATGAGTAAGGCTGCCGACATCTCGAGAGTCTTTAACGAAGGCAGCCAGTACGAGTGGCGCCCGAAAAACTACAGCGGCGGCTTCCAGGGCTACATCACGCTGCGCGAGGCCCTGCGTCAGTCGCGCAACCTCGCCACGATAAATTTACTCGACGAGATCGGGCTTGATACGGCTTACAAAAAGCTAACCGAGATGGGCTTTAAAAACATACCTAAAAACCTATCCATCGCACTTGGTAGCTTCGGTATCTCGCCGTTAGAATTCGCCAAATTTTACTCGATGTTTCCAAACGGCGGCGAGATCGTGGAGCCAAGCCTCATCAAACGCATCATAAACTATCAAAATTTAGAAGCGGTTTTTGAGCCTGAGCGGACGTTCGTCACCGAGCCAGAGCAGGCCTATCTGATGACCGATATGATGAAAACAGTCGTGGAGCGCGGCACGGGACAAAGCGCCAGGCTAAACGGCGTACAAGTCGCGGGCAAGACCGGCACGACGAATAATAACATCGACGCGTGGTTTTGCGGATTTACGCCCGAGGTCGAGGTAGTCGTATGGTACGGCAACGACGACAACACGCCGATGAGAAAGGTCGAGGGCGGCGGACGCACGGCGGCTCCGGTATTTAAGAAATTTATGGAAAGCTATATGAAGGAGTACCCGCTAAAACAAAAAACCTTCATCGAGCCAGAAGGCGTCTTTCACACCGCGTACGAGGGCCTGATCGAGGTCTATACGAAGATCTCGCCGGTACCGAAACAAGACGCGCAAGATACTCTAATAAAACAAGACGACGAGGGACTGATTTTTTAATTTGCTAAAATGTCGGCTAAATTTGAGCATTTTAGGGCGTAAATTTAGCCGATATTTCGTCAAATTTAAATCCATTTACAAAATCGCTTTTACTCTTACTTCAAATTTATGCTCGGACTTTACGGTCGAATTTGATCTCGCACGGTTAAAATCCAATTTTAAAAGCACTTATAAATTTGCTTGTTGATTCTACTCTCGTCAAATTTAAGCTTGCCCGCAAACCCAAAACCAAAGACACGGTAAAATTTGAAGCCAAATTTAAACGGTCTAAATTTTACAAAACTTATCAAATTTATCTTGCACGGCAAATTTAACCAAGCCTCAAAAACAAGCCGTGTCCGTGCCGCTTAAATTTACCGCCGTGCCAAGCGTAAGCGCCCCTCAAATTTAAAAAATTACGCTTCGTCTTTTGGGATATACGTACTTCGGTTAAACAGATAGCATGCCGCAAAAATAACAAGACAAGCCGATAATACGTTTGATCCGCCCAAAAGCATGCTCATCGTCTTTTCGTCATTTCTAGCGATCAGGGCTGCTACTATGAGTACAAGCGGATACAAGATCAAAGCAATGCTAGCTAAATTTTCAACTGTAAAAATCTTCAAACAAAGTCGCTGATTTTTTATGAAAAATTTGCTGTATTTTTTCGTAGGATAGCTTTTTAAGTAAATTTTCGTGAAAAAATACGGCAAAATCAGCACCACGGCAAGGTATGCAACTCCTAAGATGTTTCCTATAAAGCCCGCAAACCACGAAACCATGAGCGTAAATCCGATAAATGCCATACTAGCGCACCTGATAAGCCTATGCACGTCGTAACGGTTTTTTAGATGCCAAGGTATTTGATCAAATTCCGCGTCCAGGTCGTTTAGCTAACTGAGTCTTTCCTCTGCTGATTTTGCGCTTTGAGCCGCTAAGCCGGACTCCCTGCGCAGATCTGCATCTTCGGGTGCCGGTTCGTATGAGCTTTTATTGCGAGAGTAGCATACGGCAAAAACAAGCAAGCAAATCGGAGCTACGACAAGGCCGTATAAAACATAAGCGGCATATCCGCCGCCACTATCCTTCACGAAAAACGACCCGATAATAAGTAAAATCGGGTACGAAATCAAAACTATGCTGGCAAAATTTTCTATCCTAAAGGCTAGAAAACTATCCCACTGATCCCTAACGAAAAGATAGCTGTATCGCTTGGTTTGATCTCGCCTTAAAACATAAAACGTCCAGAAAATAGGCGCAACTATCATCACAGCGCCCCGAATATAGCTAAAAACTTCAGGCGGCAATTCTATGTCGTTACTTATGAAAAACGACTCCAAACAAGACGCCAATATCGTAAAAAGATAAAAAACGACAAACGTCGACGACCAGTACGTCATAGTCGCCCGTCTGATAAACCTATGCCTATCATACCGCCTTTTTTCATCCTTAGGGATAGCGGCAAATTTCTCGTCCAGCTCTTTCATCTCGGCTTGAAATTTTACGTTCACGGCCAGCTCCTTTTAAAAGCGCTAATTTTAGAAATTATATCGAATTTAACGTAGTAAAGTGCCAAAATTAGGGGCTTAAATTTGGTTGCAAAGGCGTAGCTGCATTTTTTTAGGACTGCTGCCGCTTGGCAAATTTAATCAGGCAAAAAGTCAAATTTAACGTCAAATGGCCTTAAATTTGACCCGTTTGTCGTAAAATATCTGCGGATAAAAAGATAGCGCCGCGTCCCGCACGAGCCTAGGCCCGGCACAAAGCCAAAAGTACGGCGATCAAACCAAAATTTAACCCGAGCTTCCCGGCTAAATTTGAGCAGGTTTTTCAGTAAAATTTTGGCCGAATTTAACGTAAAAAGCAAAAGCTCAAAATTTACTCCACGAGCTTCATCTGCTCGGCGCAGATAGCCTTCCACGAGCTTTGCAGATTTGAGCCGACGCACTCTTGCAGATACGGCTTTGCTTCGCTTTCGCGTTTTAGTTTGATGTAGATTTCCGAGATCTGAGTTAGCGCTCGCAGCCTGTTTTCGGGATCTAGGCGCGTATCTACGAGCTCCTGCGCGGCTTGCAACGCCTCGTCCAGCCTATCCAGCTTGCTTAGCGAGCCGATGTACTCAAAGTCGATTTTCGGGCTAAAGGTGGCGATATGCAAGCGTTTTTGCAGGTCGATCGCCTTTTTGGCGTAAACCGACGCATTTAAAAAGTCGTTCGCGCCGTATGTCGCCTCGGCCATGCGGTCGTAGAGCTCGATGACCTTAAAGTCGTTTTTGCGTAGCGTCTCGACGGCAGTTATCGTCGCGGCGGCATCGGTGAGCCTACCCAGTCCCATCAGCGCCTCAAATCTATAAAAAAGCACGGGCGAGACGTCGGCATACTCCTGCCTAGACGCGATAGCTAGGGCTTCGTCTGCCACGCGCAAGGCGTCGTTATACTTTTCCGTCTTTATCAAAACGGAGGCTAGCTTGATGAGCCACTCCACGCGGTCGAGCATGTCTGGCGCAAGGATATTTTGCGAGGCGAGCTCGTGCGCGACGGCGAAACGCGATAGGCGCATATAGCAGTCAAAGAGTTTAAATTTAGCCCCGATTTTATCGCCTACGCCGTAGTTTTCGGTCAAATTTACTACCGCGGCGCAGTCGTTTTGACGGATGGCTTCGTTTGTCAAATTTAACGCCGCCTGCTCCAAGACGGCGCTAGCGTCCGTATCGTTTAGATCGCGCACGGCCTGGGTATAGCGCAGGACGGAGTCAAATTTACGCTCTTTTAGATAGAGTGCGACCTGCTCTTTTAGCGCCTTGGCGCCGACGTCGGTTTTTCCGTATTTACCCATGAGCGCATCGTAGTGCTCGTGCAGTTTAGTCGCGTTGTTCTCGTCGTTTCTGGCGAAAAATAGCTTATCGAGCGCATTTTGCACGATGGCGGCATACTGTCCGTCCGCAAACTCGCTTTGGTATCTTTTTAGGTAGTCGTAGGCTTTTTGCGTATCGGGAGTGCCCGTTAGCGCGATGCCTAGATTTTTTAGCACTGTTTCGTAATCATCGTCGTTTTTATTTAAGCGGGCGAGTAAAATTTCATAAATTCTCGCGGCGATATCGTCCATCTTTTTCTCGTGAAATACCCCCGCCAGCGTCATTAGCTTGGATGCGTCGTTTAGTAGGTACTCTTGATTTTTGTTTAAAATTTTAAGCATAAAGTCCTTGGCGCGGTCGAATTTCGCCTTGTCGATACTGCCCTGCACGAGGCTCAGAGCCGCGCGGCTAGCGACGTCTAGCGTCTGCGCCGAGTACAGCACGTCCTCGTACATCTTTACCGCCTCGTCTTGCCTGCCCGTGACGTATAGCCTATCGGCAAACTCAAGGACGGCTAGCTTGGTAAAATTTGAGTTTGGATGCTCGTTCATGAGGATATCTAGCGTATAGTTCGCGTCGCTAACGAGCTCCTGCCTAAGGTAGGCTTTGGTCACGAGATAGAGCACCTCTGGGTAGTTTTCGTCCGACACGAACCGCCTCATCCACGCGCGCCCCTCGCTTGCGACATCCGCCGCGCCGAGCCCTTCGAAGCTATTTTGCGAGTCTAAAATTTTATCCAAAGCGCGCAGTCTATAGAGCAAAAACTCGCTAGCAAAAATGCTGTTTGGGTAGCGGCGTAGCGCCGTCTGGATCGTGGCTATCGTGTCGTCGTAGCGCTTGGCGTCGTAGCTTTTTTTGACGTCTAGGTACATGTTTATGTCGTTGCTATCGCTGCTTTCTATCGGAGCCTTGTTTAGATCGAGCGGCCCGACGCTAGGCGCGGTCATCTGGTCAAATATCGGGGCGAAATTTATCCCAGCGTTTGCTTGTTTTTTAAATTCGCTTAAATTTTGATCTATCACGATGGCGTGGCGTTTGGCTGCGCCGCCGTTTCTGCTAAACGGCACTGCGGGCGCGCCGTAAAGAGGCTCGCTAGACGAGATCAAGCGGGAGCTCGCGCGAGGCACGATATAGACTCGCATGCCGCTCTTTTCCTCGCGAAATCTAACTTCGGCCAGGGCCAAAATTTTATCCTCGACCTTCGGCAGCGCACCGCTAGCGACGTCGCAAAAATAAAGTTTGCGGTCGTAGGCGAGGATCTCCTCTTTGCAGACGAATTCCTTCTCGTCGCTGATATTTATCACGGTGTAGGGCCTGCCGTCCTCTGCGCCCGAATTTACGCTCAGGCTAAAAGAAAACGCCAAAATCGGTAAAAAAATCAAAAAATATTTTCTCATGCGGCCATTATACCCTTTTTCGTTTAAAAAGCGATATAAAAGCGAATATTACGTGCTTTTGAGGCAATTTTTTTACTAAATTTCGCGCATTTGGATAAAATTTTATTTAGCTTAAATTTAACTTTGACATATCTAGGAAATTTTGATTTTGAAGTAGCGCGGTTGCGGGTAAATTTGCCCGCCCCCACGCCAAAAACCATGCCCTCTGAGTCAAATTTGACGTTACGACGCCGCGTTTTGAGATTAAATTTAATGTAGCGCGCCTAGGCGGATAAACCTATCCGCCAAATTTAACCGCACTAGTTACTGCGCTGTTTTTGCGATTTTAACGAGCTTAAAGGCGTATCCGCTAAATTTTGCCCTGCAAAGCGCAACCGTGCCCTTCATCTGCGGCTCTAGCTTAAATTTAGCCTCGACGTGCGCACCCTTAGCCTGTACGCTCACCATATCGCCGTCTTTTACCTTTGCGGCCGCGGCAAACGACGCCGAGCCGATTAGCTCCTTTACCTCGCCGCTCAAATTTGACCCGCCCGCTTCATCCATAAAAAACACAACGCTACCGTCAAAGCTCTCAGGCTCTTTTAGCGGCGTTAGCTCGCCGTCCGTTTTAAACTCGCTCTGCTCGCCGTCAGCCAAAACGACGTTTTTACCGAGCATTTGCAAAAACTCGAATATATTTTTCGCGTCCGCATGCGCCAAAAATGAGCTGTCGATCACGATATTTTCGCACCCACTCAAAAACTCCGCGATCTGCTCGAACTCCTCCTCGCCGACGTTGCACTCGCCGCTTAGATATCCTTCGTCTAGCCCCTCAAAATATTCGCGCGTTTGCTCGTCAAATTTAGCCGCGTCAAGCGAGTATTTGCAAAGCAGCGCCAGCACATAGCTAGCCGAGCCGATCTCGCATCGAACGAGGTTTTCGGTGCCTAAAATTTTATCCTCAAAGCAAGAAATATATAAAAACTCATTTTGCTTTATCAGCTCTGCTAGCTGCGGGTTTTGCTCGCAAAGCAGGCTTGCCAGACTCAAGGTTTTTGCATTTTTAAATTCGCCAAATTTCATCGTCTATCCTTTAAATTTAGCTTGGATTTTATAAAAATTTGTTTTAAGAGGGGGTAAATTTGCGCCGATTAGACGCAAATTTGGTTATTTTTCTAGGCCGAATTTGACGGCTGCTTTAGCAAGCTCGAGAGTAGCGTCTACGAATTTATCTTTTTTCGTCGCGTACGGTAAAAACAGCGGTATCTCCGTGCAAGCCGCGATATATGCGTCAGCCTCGATAGCCGCGATCGTATCGTTAAAGAGCTCAACGTACTCTTTTAGCTTGTTTGCCTTCGCGCCCTTGTAAATGCAGTCCATGATGTTTGTCATCAAATTTTCGGGGATTTTCACACACTCTAGGCCCGCGGCGATCAGCTCGTTTTCGTAAATTTTAGCCGCGGTCGTGCCGGTGGTGGCGATGACGGCGATCTTTTTAGCGTGCGGGAAATTTGACTTTATCGACGCGGTCGCGATTTTAGCGATGTGCAGGATATTTACGCCACACTCCTGCGTTAGTCGCTTGGCAAAAAAGTGAGCCGTGTTGCAAGCTATACAGATAGCCTCGCAGCCCGCGTTTTTGAGCCTCGTCGCGGACTCTTTCATAAAAGGAAACGGATCCTCGCCTCCGTGCAGGATATACGCCGTACGGTCGGGGATCTGCGGGTAGTTGTCGATGACGATAGGGATGTTATCCTGATCTTTTGCGGCATTTGTGAGTTCTACGATCTTAGCGTATAGATCTATCGTAGCCAGCGGTCCCATGCCGCCTAAAATTCCGATTCGTTTCATGAAAAAGTCCTTAAATTTAAAAAAGCCGAGAACGAAGTCTCGGCTAAATTTGGCTCAAAATTCTTAGAGAAGAACAGGAGCGATGAGGAATGCTAACGCAACCGAAAGAGCAACCATGATGGTGCCAGGTACGAAGAATGAGTGGTTAAATACGAATTTACCGACTCTTGTAGTACCGGTATCGTCCATAGCGATAGCGCCCAAAGTCGTAGGATACGTAGGAAGTACGAATAGTCCTGAAACAGCGGCAAATGAAGCTACTAGGATCCAAATTTGACCTGAGTTTTCAGGGCTAGTCATACCTAGCGCAGCAGCGACCGCAGGCATCATAACGCGAGTGGTTGCGGCTTGAGAGTATAGCAAGCAGCTTAGGAAATATAGCGCGACGGCTAATATAAACGGATACTGCGTAACGACGTTTTTAGCTACCTCTTTGATGCTATCGATGTGACCGTTAACGAATGTAGTACCTAGCCATGCGATACCGATGACGCAGATGCACGCGTTCATACCGCTTTGGAAAGTGCTAGTTGAAAGCAATTTGCTAGTGTCGACCTTACAAAGCGTAGCGATAAGGAAGCCGATAGTAAGCATAAAGCTGATGATAGCAGCGTCTCTAGAAAGGATAGGTTTCGCCACGATACCAAGGCTCTTTGAAATAATGAGCGCATAGCAAACGACGACTAAAACGCCGACGGCAAATATCGCAACCGATCTTTTCGCATAAGGTTTTAGCGCCTGATACTCTACCTCTTTTATCTCCGAAACCGCGCCTCTAGCTAGTCTGTCTTGATAGATAGGGTCTTTTGAGAGGTCAAGATCGTAAAATTTATTTACGATGAAGGCCGTAATAATCATAGCTACGAAAGTGGTAGATATGCAGATGAAAAGTAGCATCGGATAGCTAACGCCAAGAGGCTCGCAAACGCCCGTCATCGCAACGAAAGCCGCAGATATAGGGCTAGCGGTGATCGCTACTTGAGATGAAACGACCGAAAGCGCAAGAGGCGCGCTAGGTTTGATGTTTTGCGTTTTAGCAACCTCTACGATAACCGGAATCATAGAAAACGCAGTGTGACCGGTGCCCGCTAGTATCGTAAGTAGATAGGTAACGATAGGCGCTAGGTAGTTGATTTGCTTTGGGTTCTTGCGCAAAATTTTAGATGCGACCTGAACCAAATAATCAAGTCCGCCCGCGACTTGCATCGCAGTGATGGCCGAAATAACGGACGCGATGATTAAAATAACGTCCATCGGGATATCTTTCATATCCACTTTCATGCCAAGCACCGCCAAAACGACTACGCCAAGACCGCCGGCATAACCCACGCCCATACCGCCTAGCCTAACACCTAGGTAGATACCTCCGAGTAGGACTATAATCTGTAAAATCAGCATTATATCCATAGGAAAACTCCTTGTATTAAATTTTATTTTTCACTTACTAAATTTAAAAGGCGCCGAATTTTACCTCGGCGCTTTAAGACTTTTGCTTAGTTATTTACCCATATGAGGGTTTAGCATATTTTTAGGCTCTAAGATTTTGTCGATTTCCTCTTTTTTGAGGTAGCCTCTCTCCAAGCAGATATCGCCTACGGCTTTGCCCGTTTGCAACGCTTCTTTAGCTATGCTTGCGGATTTTTCGTAGCCGATGTATGGGTTAAAGGCAGTTACGATACCGACTGAGCCGAGCACTGATTTTAAGCATGCCTCAGGATTTGCGGTTAGCTTTCTGATAGCTTTTTCGGCTAGGGTTTTCATCGCATTTTCAAGGATAAAGATAGAGTTAAATAGCGCGTAAGCGATGCCAGGCTCAAACGCGTTTAGCTCAAATTCGCCTCTCTCGCTGCAAAGCATGATGGTTACGTCGTTGCCGATTACCTCGTAGCACGCCTCGCCTACGACTTCTGCGATGACAGGGTTTACTTTACCAGGCATGATGGAGCTACCAGGCTGCATCTGAGGTAAATTTATCTCGCCAAGACCGCATCTTGGACCTGAGTTCATTAATCTTAAATCGTTTGCGATCTTGCTTAATCTAACGGCAGCAGTTTTTAGCGCGCCACTAACGTGAACGAAATCCGCAGTGTCTTGAGTAGCTGCTATGAAATCATCGGCAGGTTTGAAATTTACGCCCGTGATTTGGCTTAAAATTTTATGAACGGCCGCTTTGTAATCAGGATGGCAGTTGATGCCCGTTCCGATCGCAGTTGCGCCCATGTTTAGCACAGCCATAGACTCTCTTGCGGCGGTGATTTTTTCGATATCGCTTTTGATGTAGCTTGCAAATGCGTTAAACGTGTTGCCAAGCGTCGTAGGAACGGCGTCTTCCAGCTCAGTTCTACCCATTTTGATGATATCTTTAAAGTCTTTTGCCTTGGCTTCCAGCTCGTTTTTAAGTAGCTCCATAGCCTTTAAAAGATCGGTTAGTTTAGCGTATGTAGCGACTTTGATCGAGCTTGGATAAGTGTCGTTGGTGCTTTGGCCGAGGTTTGTGTGGTCATTTGGATGTAGATACTGATACTCGCCTTTTTTGTGGCCAAGGCTTTCAAGCGCGACGTTTGTTATAACTTCGTTCGCGTTCATATTGGTGCTAGTTCCCGCACCGCCTTGGATCATATCTACTACGAATTGATCTAAATATTTACCCGCGATTAGCTCGTCGCACGCTTTTGCGATGGCGTCGGCTTTTTGCGCGTCTAGAACTCCGACTTCTTTGTTGGCTAAGGCTGCAGCCTTTTTGATTTGAGCAAATGCCTTAACGAAATACGGATAATCTTTAAGCGGTCGTCCGCTCATGTGGAAATTCTCAAGCGCCCTAAATGTTTGTACGCCGTAATATACATCATCAGCTATCTCTAGCTCACCTATGAAGTCGTGTTCTCTTCTGGTTCCCATAATGGTACTCCTTGTGATGAAATTGAATAGTGAAACTATAGCGCAATTAAACTGATATTTAAATTAAAAGTTTAATTTTCTATTTATTTTTTTATTACTATTTTGTTATTTTTATATATCCATGTGAACTTAATTTATCTTTAAAATAGCGTAAATAACGCAATACTTTTTACTTTTAAATATTATATATTTTTTAAATACGAGCAATAAATGTATGAGATAGTATTTCTAAATTTTAAATTATTAACTTTTTGTTTTACTATTTTATACTTATAATAAAGCTTAACTTAAAATGTTATATTAATTTTTCTTGAAAGAGCTTGATGGTTTAAATTTTGATTTTTTGAATGGTTTGACAGCTATAAATTTTATATGGTTTTAAATTTATATTTTTTGTTGAAGTATGACTAAAATTTAGTTTTTTATAATTTAAGAAATTTTAGGCATCAAATTTAAACCAGCTTATTTTATATAGCTGGTTTTTACTTTGTTTTTTAGGCCCATGCTAATAAATTGCTTCTAGTTGCGCGTCGTCGTCTAAATTTTATAAAAATTTAAAGCTAAATCTTATACACATAAGACTTTATGAGGATTAATAACTTTACCACTGCCACTCAGAGGCAAACTATGCAAAATCATGTATTAAAAAGTTTAAAACACCTTGCGGAACGATGCCAATACGGTAAAATTTGAATTACCGCAACATAGGCAACCCCGTCAAAGCCCCAGCGGAGTTGCCTATGTTAAGCTCTTTTCATTGTCGTACTTTGGTGCCAAAAATTAATCGTAGATCCTTGCATAGCGCCACTACAGCTATTCTCTATAAACTAACATTTTTATCGGCAGCTTTATAGCAAAGCCACAAGAATAGAGGCTAAGGCCTTAAGACCCCAAAAACTCTACTTACATCGTCGTTTTTGCTCAAGCTAAGCCTTACGATACTATTTTCCAAAGCAGTCAAGGCATGAATGACGTTTGGCTCAAGTGTAATCATATCGAGCGCATCCAAGATAAAACTATTTTCTCCAACGCTAAAATCTACCTTGCCGCTTAAAACCTGCACCATGATAGCACCAGGAGCCTTATGCTCCTTCATTTGGGCACCTTTTTCTAAATTTATGCGTATTTCTTTACTGTTCGGTCCATCAAAAAGCTTAGCTATAGTAACGCCGTTAAATACGTCATTTTGCCATACAATTTTTTCCATTTATAACCTTTATTATAAAATAATAATGGCATTGTAACTCTAATTTTAGATAAAACGATTGATTTTAATTAAGCGTTTTTAAAATTTAAGAATACAAAAAGAAGGCAAAAGCCTAAAACTAGACTTTTGCAAGGAGTAAAATTATTTTTTAAGCTCTTTGATGCGAGCGGCTTTACCGCGCCTATCGCGTAGATAAAATAGCTTAGCGCGGCGAACGCGACCTTGTCTTAGAACGGTTATGCTCTCTAGACTTTCGCTATAGATAGGGAAAATTCTCTCTACGCCTACGCTATTTGCGCCGATTTTTCTGATGATAAATGTTTCGCCAGTTCCGCTTCCGCGTCTTGCTATGCAGATACCTTCAAAATTTTGAATTCTCGTTTTATCACCCTCTTTGATGCGGATGGCTATACGTAAAGTATCTCCAGCACGAAAATCAGGCACAGACTTTTGGGCTATTTGAGTTTGTTCAAACGCCTCTATATACTTGTTTCTCATATTTTTTCCTTAGTCGGCGGCTCAAATTTTCGGTATAAATCCGGACGAAAAAACCTAGTTTTTAAGAACGCCATATTATTTTTCAAAGCTCTAATTTTAGCATGGTCTCCCTTTAAAAACGCTGAAACCACACCAGAACCTTTGTAATCACTAGGTTTTGTAAAAGACGGAGCCTCAAGTAAATCGCACTCAAAACTCTCAACTTCAAGACTTTGATTATTTCCCAAAACGCCGTCAATATTGCGAGAAATCGCATCGGAAATACAAAGAGCCGCCAGTTCCCCTCCGGTCATCACAAAATCGCCGATACAAAAAATTTCATCTGCGTATTTTTCTACTATTCGCTCATCTATGCCCTCATATCTACCGCAAACTAGACAAATATGTTCTTTTTTTGCTAGACGCCTAGCATCGTTTTGGGTAAATTTTTTTCCAGCAGGCGCAAGAAAAATAGTATGGGGTTTTGGCTTATTTTTTAGTAAAGAATTTAAAGTATCATCAAGAGGCTGACATGTCATGAGTAACCCTGCGCCGCCTCCAACCATATAGTCATCTACCTTTTTATGCTTATCGGTAGTAAAATCCCGAGGATTTAAAAAATCAATTGAGATAAGTTTTTCTTTTATGGCGCGACCCAAAATACTATCTTCAAAATAAGGTCGTACAAGGCCTTCAAAAAGTGTAACAAAGGTAAATTTCATCAGGAATTTTCTAGAATTAAGATAGCATTTTTGGTATAAATTTTTTTATTTTCCACATCGACTTTTTCTATATAAACGTCGATATACGGAATATAAAAACTTTTTTCCAACCCTTTGGAAATCAAATTTTCATCTGTTTTTACTAGAAATAGATGATTTGCGCCGACCTCGTCTATATCCTCTACTTCGCCGAGCCTTTGGTTATTTTCGTAAATTTCGCAACCGATGACATCAAAATAGAAAAATTCGCCCTTTTTTAGTTTGCAGTTTTTTCTAGTTTCTTCTTTTGTAGTGTAGATTGTTTTATTAGTAAGAGTTTTTGCGCTATCTATATCTTCAAAACCGTAAAAAGAGATCGTATCATTTGTGTGATTGTAGTTTTTTACGACGAGTTCTTTACCGTCTTTGTCGAAAAATGTAGCATTTTTTTTAAACTGGTTAGGAAAGTCGCCTTTATTATGAAGCTTGACAAACCCCTTTAATCCTACCGTTTTGCCAAGCAATGCGACTTCTACAAGCTCACTCAAGAGGTTTTACCGTAACGCGGTATGATGTCGCATCTTTGGCTTTATAGCCCACGATTACGGTCTTTATCGCGTTTATCATCCTGCCGTCTTTGCCGATAAGCTTGCCCGTATCGACTTTATCGGCGTAGATTATCAGCTCGGCAAAATTTTCGCCAAGCTCGACTCGCTCAAGTTTCACTTTATCTGGAAAATCAGCGATGAGCTTAGCGTATTCAAGTAAAAAATTTTCTACCATTTTTTAATTATTTGCTAGTTATTTTTGCAACCCTGTCGCTAAGTTTCGCACCGACGCCTTTCCAATAAGCCAAACGCTCAGCGTCAAATTTTACCACCTCAGGCTCAACCATCGGGTTGTAGTAACCGATCGACTCTATCCAGCCGCCGTCTCTTCTTTTTCTACTATCCGTTACGACTATACGATAAAAAGGTTTTTTCTTGCGTCCCATTCTCGTTAGTCTTACTACTGTTGCCATTATATTTCTCCTTCTGTTTTTTAAATAGGCTTAAATTTAGCCACGCTCGTAGCCAAATTTAAGCCCTTTAATTAGGGCGAGAGTTTTTAGCTTGGTTTAGTAAATTTCCAAGCCCCTTTAGGCCTTCTTTACCAGAAAACCTCTTTGCTATTTTTGATGCGTTTTCAAACTGCTTCAAAAAGCGATTTACCTCTACTTGAGATAGTCCAGATCCCGCAGCCAAACGTCTTTTTCGGCTGTTGTTTAGCAAATCAGGATTCTCACGCTCTTTTTGCGTCATAGAATTTATCATAGCTTTGATATGTAAAATTTCCTTGGAGTTATCAAGGTCGATATCTTTTATCTGATTTGCCACGCTTGAGAGACCTGGTATCATACCGATTAGGCTTTTCATATTTCCAAGCTTTTTGACGCTTTCCATTTGCGATAAAAAGTCGTTAAAGTTAAACTGTCCTTTTTTGATCTTTTTATTTATTCTTTTTGCCTCTTGTTCGTCTATCACGGCGCTAGTTTTTTCAACCAACGTCGCCAAGTCGCCCTCGCCCATTATGCGGCTCACGATACGCTCAGGGATAAAGCTCTCCATATCGCCGACTTTTTCGCCGATACCAACGAATCTAAGCGGTATATTTAGCTGCTTGGCTATGCCGATAGCTACGCCGCCTTTGCTGTCCGAGTCAAATTTGCTTAGCACCACGCCGCTTATTTTTAGCGCATCGTTAAACATACTTGCTGTTTTTACGCCATCTTGTCCGCTCATGGCGTCAGCTACGTAAAAAATTTCATGCGGCTCGAGCGCTGATTTGATATCTTTTATCTGCTTCATCAAAGCTTCGTCTATCGCCAAACGTCCCGCCGTATCGACCAAAAGTACGTCGTAAAGCCCGCTTTTTACCTTAGCTAGCGCTTGCTTGGCTACGTTTAGCGGATCGGTTTCATTTTCTATACTGAAAAGCTCTATCTCGTTTGCTTCGCAAAGTTGACGAAGCTGCTCGACGGCCGCCAAGCGTTGCAAATCGCACGCCGCGACCAAAACTTTTTTCTTTCTAAGCTTTAGATAGTTAGCTAGCTTTATCGTCGTAGTGGTTTTTCCGCTACCTTGCAAACCAGCCATCAGCACGATCGTAGGAGCTACTGGCGCGAAGACAAAGCCCTGGTTGCCCGGCGCGGTTAAAACTTTCGTTAAATTTGACTTGATAGCGTCTAAAAATTGCTTTTGGCCTATCCCGCTTTGCTTTAGATCGGCCTCTATGAGAGCTAGCAATTCTTTGGTAACTTTGTGATGAACGTCGGCTTTTAGTAGTGCTTTTTTAAGCACGTCAAGCGCGTTATTTAGCGCTTTTTCATCGTCTACGAAACGAATTTTACTAACGGCTAAACGAAACGACTCGCTGATTTGTTCAAACACATTCTACCTTTTATTTACATTGTATAGCTAAAGCGCGTATTTTATTAAATTTAAGCTTTATCGCTCTTTAAATCTCAAAATTTCTTGAAATTTCAAAACCGAGCTTGTTAAAATCGCTGCTCAAATTTGACCTTAATTTATAACCTAAAAGCTCGATTTTATAAGCGTGCAGATACATTCTTGCGGATTTATTTTTAGCGTATTTTTCATCGCCGACGATCCCGTATCCGGCGTGATTTAGGTGCACTCTGATTTGGTGCGTTCTACCGGTTTTTATCTCGACTTTTACGAGACTTTTTTTGCCAGCGACCATCACTGGAGTTACGTGCGAAAAGGCCTCTTTGCCGTTTGGCGAGATCTTAGAAAACGCTCCACCTTTGTTTTTTAGCGTGATTATTGGTTCGTTTACGCTAAATTCCTCGCTCACGATACCCTTGACTGCCGCGACATACTCTTTTTTTACGCGGCAGTTTTTAAACTCCTCGATCGCTTTTTTTTGAAATTCCTCGTTTTTCACGAGTAAAAGTACGCCGCTAGTTTCCTTATCGAGTCTGTGAAGCAGAGGAAATTTATAAGTTTCGCTCACTTTTTCCGAGGTCAAAAACGCCGGTTTATCAATCGCAATCAAGTTTTCATCCTCAAAAATCACGCTTGGACGCGGCAGCTTTTGCACGTTAAATTTAGTCGTCACGCTCATCATTGCACGCGCCACGGCGATCCTTTGCCCTTTGGCGCTAACCAGCCCAGCGTCGATTAGTTCCTTTGCCTCGTTGTTTGAGATGCCCTCCTGGATCGCCAGTAGTTTATAGGCTTTTTCTTCTTTCATAAATTTTCCTCAATATCTTTTAAAATCTCGCTTGCATCGCCTTTGGCGACTATTTTTGCTTTAGGTAAATTTTGCTTTAAAAGCGAATTTATCTCGTCCGCTTTTGCAAATTTTATCCCATCTACCGCACTATACAAGGCTTTTTGATTAAATATAAACTCCCCGCTTATCACCGCGTTTTCAAACTGCGCCGCCTCAATCGGATTGTGTCCGCCTACGTTTGGCACGAAGCTGCCGCCAAGCACGACGACGTCGCTAAATTTATAAATATTTACCAGCTCGCCCATCGTATCGACCAGCACGCACTGCGCGTCAAAATTTTTGGCTTCGCTAAATTTGGCAAATTTTAGTCCATTTTTTACGGCAAATTTAGCCAAAATCTCGCTCGCATCGTTAAATCTCTCAGGATGACGCGGAACTAAAATCAGCTTGTCGTTTGCGCTCAAATTTAAATCACGCAAAATCAGCTCCTCTTCGCCCGCATGAGTGCTAGCCAGCACGATCACGCGCTCCTTTGGCTTGGCATAAATTTTACTCGGGCTTGGCAAAAAGGCTGATTTTATATTGCCGCTAACGACGATATTTTTAGCGCCGAGCCGCTCCAAACGCTCTTTATCCAGATCGCTTTGAGCGTAAATTTTATCTATAAATTTAAACAAATACCTGTAAAAAAAGCCAAATTTGAGATAGCTTTTGTAGCTCCTATCAGAAATCCTAGCGTTTATCAAAATGACGCGCGAACCCTTAAATTTAGCCCAAAAAACAAGCCCCAGCCAAAGCTCGGCCTCAAAAATGACCGTGATTTTAGCAGGCTTTAGCCAAAACGGTAAAAATATCTCAAACGGCAAAAAGCGCGTATTTTGCGTGATTTTTTTCGCCTCGTCAAATCCGGTTTTGGTTACGACCGAGACTGCGATCGCGTCTTTAAATCTACTAACTAGCGGCGCGATAGAGCGCACCTCGCCGAAACTACACGCGTGAACATGCAGGCGCGAGGCGTCAAATTTGGGATTTTTAAACAAAAAAAATCTAGCGGGAATCGAGGCTCTGTACTTTTTCTTAAAAGCTAAAATCGCAAGCGGTAAAGCCCCCAAGGCAAACGCCGAGAGGACTAAAACGTAATAAATTATTATCAAATTTAAAGGCTAGTTCGCCGCTTCTTTGTATAAAATTCGGCCGCAATGAGGGCAGGTCACGATGTCTTCGCCCTTGATGACGGCAGAATAAGTCTTGTCGTTTATCTGCATAAAGCAGCCGTAGCAGGCCTGCTTTTTGACCGGCACGACGGCGGTGTTGTGCGCCCATTTGCGGATTTTCTCGTAAAAGGTTAAGATTTTTTGATTCATCTCGCCGACTAGCTTGTTTTTCTTAGCGTATATTTCGTCTCTTTGTTGCTCGATGGCGCCGACTTCGGCCGAGATCTCGCTCTCGATTTTGGTCAAATTTTCGCCTAGTTCCGCAGCCTTTGCCTCAAGCTCGCTTTTTAGCGCATTTTTGCTATCTATGATTTTTTCTAGTCTTTCGACCTCTTCGTTTGCGGCTTCTAGCTGCTCTTTAGCTAGCTCGTCTTCTAGCTGAAGCGCTTTTATTTCTTTTTCAGTTTTTGCCGCGCCGCTTTTTTTGGCGACGTCTTTTATCTTTGCGCTAAATTCCGCTATATGCGCGTTGGTTTGAGATTTTTGATTTTTTAGCTCGGTCACGCTCGTGGTCGCGTCCTCGATCTGCGATAAAATCGCCGCCTGCTCGTCCTTGGTCGCTTTTAAAACGCTTTGAACCTTCTCAAGGCGCGGGGTAAAATCGTCGATATCTTTATCGATGTTTGAGAGCTCGACTAGCTGTTCTAAATATTTATTCATCTTTTTCCTTTAACTGTATGAAAACGGGTTTTTTGAGTTGGATATTATAGTAGGAATCGGCAAAATTTGCAAATATTTTGCAAGCGACTCCCCAAAATACCGCTCGCTCTCGAAGTGCCCGATGTCTATCATAGTAAGATTATTTTGCACGGCGCTCATGGCTTGGTGATACTTCAGATCCCCGGTTAAAAACACATCCGCTTTGACGCCATCTATCAAATCTCCGCCGCTTCCCGTACAAAATGCAAGGCGTTTTATAGGCGTATTATGATCAAATTTTCGCCCCTTACAAACCCTTAAATGGCTTAAATTTAGCTTTGTTTTTACCATCTCACAAAGCTCGCCAAAGCTCAAATTTACATCCGCATAAAGCACGAATCCATCGCGTTCTTTTATTGCAAAGCCCAAAATTTCGCTTAGCACGTATTCGTTTAGGTGGCTTAGATCATAGTTCGTGTGCATCGCGATCAGGCTTAAATTTTTAGCTACCATCTTTGCGATTAGGCTGCTTGGATATTTGTCCAAATTTAGCGATTTTAGCCCTTTAAAAATGAGCGGATGATGCGTAATGATAAGCGAATTTGGCTGCGCTTCGTCCAAAAGCTCTTCATCGACGTCAAGGCTAAGATAAACGCGCTCCGCGCTTGCCTCAAACGAGCCCACGAGCAGTCCGCTGTTATCCCACTCTTCTTGACTCGCAAACGGGCTAATCTCGTCTAAAATTTTATAAATTTCGCCGATTTTCATCAAATTTTATTCGCCCTTCGCGTCGTTTTGGGCTGCGGCGTCGATGCTGGCTTTATACGTCAGCGCGCACTCTTTGGCCAGCTCGCGGATTTTTAGGATATAGTCTTGCCTTTGCGTTACACTGATAGCTCCGCGCGCGTCAAGGACGTTAAACGTATGCGCCGCAAGCATGCAATAATCGTACGCAGGCAGCGAAATTTTAGCCTCTAGGCAGCGTTTGCACTCGCCGAATGCATTTTCAAACTGGCGAAATAGCATATCTACGTCTGCGATTTCAAAGTTATATTTGCTCCACTCAAATTCGCCCTGCTTATGCACGTCGGCGTAGGTCACGATATCGCCGCCCCTATCGTCCCAAACGATATCATAGACGCTATTTACGTCCTGCAGATACATCGCAAGGCGCTCAAGGCCGTAAGTGATCTCGGCCGAAACCAGCTCGCACGCGATGCCCCCAACTTGTTGAAAATACGTAAACTGCGTTACTTCCATGCCGTCTAGCCAGACCTCCCAGCCTAGCCCCCAAGCACCCAGCGTCGGACTCTCCCAGTTATCCTCGACGAAGCGGATGTCGTGATTTTTCAAATTTAACCCGAGCTTTTCAAGGCTTTTTAGATAAAGCTCCTGTATATTTTTCGGGCTTGGTTTTATAAGCACCTGAAACTGATAATAAGCACCCAGGCGGTTTGGGTTTTCGCCGTATCTACCGTCGGTCGGACGGCGAGAAGGTGCTACGTACGCCGTCGCCCACGGCTTTGGCCCGAGGCTCCTTAAAAAAGTCGCCTGATGATAGGTACCAGCACCTGCAGGCATATCGTATGGCTGCAGTATCACGCAACCCTGCTCGCGCCAGTAGTTTTGCAACGTCAAAATAATCTCTGAAAACGTCATTTTTCTTCCTTTTTAAAATTTTATTTTAGATAATGTATAGCCGCACCAGGCCCCAAAGGTAGGTCAAAAGCGTACCAAACCGACATCAGCGCCGCCCACGAGAGCAAAAACGCGACCGTGTAAGGCAGCATTATCGAGACTACCGAGCCGATTTTTAACCCCTTGTCGTAGCGCTGCATAAACGCCACTATCAGCACGAAAAACGGCATCAAAGGCGTTATGATATTCGTCGTCGAGTCGCCTATCCTAAAAGCAGCCTGCGTTAGCTCGGGCGAGAGGCCTAGGTTCATAAACATCGGCACGAAAATAGGCGCCATCATCGCCCATTTAGCCGAATCCACGGCGATAAATAAATTTATAAACGCGATCACGACTATAAAAACGATAATGAGGCTAAGCCCCGTTAGACCAATATCTTTTAAGAAAACCGAGCCTTTTATCGATAGCACCAGCCCGATGTTTGAGGCGTTAAATAGATACGTAAACTGAGCCGCGAAAAATATCAAAACCAAAAATCCAGATAGCTCGGCGACGGCTTGTTCCATAAATTTAACCGCATCGCCGCTGTTTTTTATCGTCCCCGCTCCGACGCCGTAAGCCGCACCCGCAACTATAAAAAATAGCATCATAAAAATGATGATAGAGTGCATGAAAACGGACTTCGTAAAGCTCTCGCCCTCTTTTGCGCCAAAGAGCGAATTTGACGGCAAAAGCGCCGCTAGCAAAAGGATCGCGAAAACAACAGACGCGATGAGGGCAAATTTTAGCCCGCGCCTTTGCTCTGCGCTTATCTCGTCGCGCTCATCTAAATTTAACGCGCCCTCAAAGCTAAATTTGCCAAGCCTAGGCTCGACTATCCTATCGGTCACGAAAGAGCCCACGATCACGATCAAAAATGTCGAAGCTATCATAAAATACCAATTTGCCGTAGCTAAAACGACGTAGTCGGGATTTAGCACGCTAGCCGCCTGCGTAGAAAACGCCGCAAACATCGGATCGTTCGTGCCGATTAGCAGATTTGCCGACCAGCCGCCGCTAACGCCGGCAAAAGCCGCCGCAAGCCCCGCGATAGGATGGCGCCCAAATCCCGCAAATAAAATAGCTCCGAGCGGTATCAGCACGACGTATCCGACTGAGGAGGCGACGTTGGACATCACGCCCAAAAAGATCACGATAGGAGTTACCCATTTTTTGGACGAATTTAGGGCGATTTTTTTAACCAGCGCCGATAAAAGCCCGGCCTTATCCGCCACGCCGATACCTAAAATGATCGCAAAAACCACGCCAAGAGGATAAAAACCGGTGAAGTTTTTAAGCATGGACGAGACAAAGGTCCTGATACTATCAGCCGAGAGCAAATTTACGACGTTTGCGCTTAGCTGCGAGATCTGCCCGTCCTTGATAGCCTGATAGCTGACGCCAACTCCGAGCCTCTGTAGCACAAATGACAGCAAGATCGTGACAACCGAAAGATAGACGAAAAGCATGGTGGGATTAGGCAGCTTGTTGCCGAATTTTTCGATAAAACCTAAGATCGATCCGCTATTTTTGTTATCCATTTTTTCCTAATCTAAAACCGAGATATAAATTTTTATCTCGTCGCCGCAGTAAAACTCAAAGTCCGTTTCGTAGGCTCTTTTTAGCTTTGAGCCTTCAAAATATTTCCAAATTTCTCCCCAAAATTTTGCTACGTTTTGCGGCTCATTTGGAAAGCTAAAAACAGCGTATTTGCCGCTTTTTATCTCTAAAATTTCGCCGCCTGAGCAAAGCGACTTCGTACCGATAAATAAATCGTAAAGCCCGTTTACGCCGTTTTCGTAACTACAATAAACGCCGTAAATTTCGCTTTTACCGTCATAAAATTCTTTTGTAAATTTAGCCCACAAGGCTGGGATTTTACCGTCGCCGTTTATCTCGTCGGCATTTTTGGTGCGAGTTTTTAATCCGCAAATTTTAAAACCCTCTACCGCTAAAATTTCCATGACTACTCCTTGTCGCCTTTAAAATTTTCAACCGCCTTGTTCCACATGAGCTTGTATTTTCGTTTTAAAAACTCGACTTCATCTTGCGAATTTTTTAGCTGTTTCGTGAGCGTTTCTACCGTTTTTCTATCCTCGTCGTAGAGCTCTTGCATCGAGATTAGCGCCTCTTTTAAAAACTTATTTTCGTTGCGCAGGGTCTCTAGTGTCTCGTCTTTGGCATCTAGCACCTTTTCGTGCAAATTCAGTATCGTACCGATCGTCTTTTCTACGAAGCTAAAGCCATCCGCGCCGATCTGGGGTGCAGGTACGGCCACGACGCTAGGCACCACGCTCATCGTGCCCTGGCTGGCTTCTATGAGGATTTCGCCGCCCTCTTCTTTCGTATTTAGCACGCCGCGGTTTATCATCCCCTCGATCACCTCGCGTTCTAGGTGCACGAGCTTGCAAAATTCGTCTATATTTAGGTATGTCTGCATCTTTGCTCCTTTAGGCGAGTAAAACTTCCACCTTCGCCGAGTCTTCCTCTACTTGCTTAGCTTTCGCCGCCCGATCGGCTTTTAGCATTTCGTCTAGATTTTGGTCGTTTAGGGCTAAAATTTGTAGCGCCAAATAGGCTGCGTTTACCGCGCCAGCCTTGCCGATCGCTACGGTACCCACAGGCATGCCGCCTGGCATCTGCACGGTCGAATAAAGCGCGTCCACGCCGCTAAGCGCCGAACCGCCCATCGGTATGCCGATCACGGGGCGAGTGGTGTTTGCTGCGATAGCACCCGCTAGATGCGCCGCCATGCCGGCTGCTGCTATAAATACCTGTGCGCCTTTTTCCTCGGCTGCGGCGACGTATTCGCTCGTTCGCTTCGGGCTTCTGTGCGCGGAGCTTATGATCAGCTCGTAAGGAACGTTAAATTTCTCAAGCGTTTTCGCCGCCTCGCTAACTACGTCGTAGTCGCTTTTGCTTCCCATTATTATAGATACGAATTTCATTTTATTTCCTCTCTTAAAAAGCTAAATTTAGGCAACTTCGCGCCCAAATTTACTTCGTTTTTGTTGCCGCTGTGGATTTCTGCTATTTCCTTACCTTTTTTGGTTACGAGCTTTTTAAATTTGATAAATTTCTTGCCGTCGCGACCAAAAATTTGAGATATTTCGCTCTCGCACTCATCTATCTGAGCGCCCAGGGGAGCCACGATCTCGTACTCGTTGCCAGGGAAAATTTTATATTTGCATTTAAAAAACTCGCCGTCTAAAGTCATGGCGTTTACCTGATGTGTGCCCTCCTCTAGGCTACTAGCGTAATTTTGCGTATCAGCCTTTTCAAACGGGCGATTTACCAGGTAGCCGTCGGTAAAGCCGCGATTTTTTAGCGTATTTAGCTCACCGGTGTAAATTTTCGCGTCAAATTTGCCAGCTACCGCATCGTCAACGGCCATACGGTAGGCTCTAGTCGCACAGGCGGCGTAGTATTCGCTTTTCGTGCGACCTTCTATTTTTAGGCTATCGACCGCGCCGCTTTCGATGATATCCTTGATGTGTGCGGATAAATTTAAGTCTTTGGAGTTCATTATGTGCGTACCGCTTTCGTCCTCCTCTAGGCGAAACAGCACCCCGCTCTCCTCGCTTTTGGCGTAGAGTTCGTATTTAAACCTGCAGTCGTTGGCGCAGCTGCCGCGGTTTGATTGGCGGCCGCTTTGAACCGCGCTAACCAAACAGCGTCCCGAGTAAGCAAAGCACATCGAGCCGTGCACGAAAATTTCGATATCCAGCGTCGGGATTTGCTCTTTTATCTTCACGACGTCTTTTAGGCTCATTTCGCGCGCTACGACGATGCGTTTTGCACCCATTTCGTGGTAGATTTTAGCGTCAAGCGCGTTCATGACATTTGCCTGCGTCGAGAGGTGTATCTCAATCTCGGGGGCTATTTCTTTTGCCAGACTCATGACGCCCGGAGTCGCGATGATAAAGGCATCTGGCTTCATTGCAGAAATCGTTTGCAAGTGGCGTTTTAGCGGCTCGATTTGCGAATTAAAAGGAAACGCGTTTACCGTCGCGTAAAATTTCTTGCCCTTTGCGTGCGTGTACTCGATGGCTTCTTTAAAGCTTTCTAGGTTAAATTCGCGCGCCGAACGGGTGCGAAGAGAAAAGCTCGCCACCGATGCATAAACCGCGTCTGCACCGTACTCTAGAGCTATTTTTAGCTTGGTTAAATTCCCCGCGGGAGATAAAAGCTCGGGCTTTAGCACTATTTTTTGCCCAAACTTTCTATCAGAGCTTCGATGTCGTCGTTGCTGACGAGATTTTCGGTGTGCGTATCGCCCGCGATATGTACTGCCGAGGCCACGCGCTTCTCGTCGTCGATCTTGCCTTCAAACAGGCTGCTCATATACTTGCTAAGCGCGCGCATGACGTTGATGACGCGCTCGATCTTTTGGCGGTGGATGTCTTGATACTGCATCATATCCATCGCCATCATTATCTCGTCTTCGGCCATCCTGACGTTATCTAGAGTCGTTTCTGCAGAGCTTTTTAGTGCGTTATTTTTCTCTAGCGCCTCGGCAAAAGTAGCGATATTTGGGAATTTTTCGTGCAGTTTGGTAAAAATTTCGATATTAGCCTCGATACCGCTGATAATCTCGCTAAGTCCGCTCTCCGCGTCCATTGAAAAGTTATTGATCGCATCAAGCTTGTCAAACATCTGCGTGGCTTTTTCCTCGCTATCCTTTGTGACGTCGTCTAGCTGGTGAACCATCTTGTGATCGTCAGTCGGTGGAGGCGGAGGCCACGGCATATTTGAGGATATACGCATCTCGGTGCCCTCGTAGTTTATTATCTGTTCACTCGGCGCCGGATCGGTTTTTTTCGCGCTCTCTTCCGCAGGCGGCGCAATTTCTTCCGCTGTTTCCTCGCCGATCTCTTCATCTTCGAAATCGCCCGCCATCAAGGCGTCAAGTTCTTCTTGCGTCATAAAATCTCCTATTTAAATTTGGGCTGATTATATAGAAAATTAACGAAATATAAGTTTAAAAACCCGAACTTTATCCTTAAATTTATTAAATTTTAGGTAGCATTTGCAAAATACTTAAGGATAAAAATGAGAGTCGATCTACACAACCACACGCCGCTTTGCAAACACGCCGTAGATGAGCCTAGAGAGTATGTTTTAAGCGCGATAAATTCAAACTGCGAGTATTTTGGCTTTAGCGATCACGCGCCGATGAATTTTGACGAAGCGTACCGAATGGAATTTTCGCAAATGGACGCTTATGAGGGCGAGATTTTGCGCCTTAGAGACGAATTTGACGGGCAGATAAAAATCCTACTCGGCTATGAAGTCGATTTTTTAGAAGGCTTTATGGACGAGCGGGTTTTAACGCGCAAAGTTGATTACCTCATCGGTTCGGTGCATTTTTTAGGCGGCTGGGGCTTTGATAATCCCGAATTTATCGGCGAATACGAAAAACGCGATATGGATCAAATTTGGCGAGATTATTTTTACTGCGTCGAAAAGATGGCAAAGTCCGGTAAATTTGACATCGTCGGGCATTTGGATTTGCTAAAGGTATTTAAATTTATGCCAAAAACCGACGTTAGACTCCTTGCCAAAGACGCGATCGACGCTATAAAAAAGGCAAATTTGACGGTCGAGATAAATGCGGCCGGCTTTAGAAAACCGATCGGCGAGCAGTATCCGAGCGTAAATTTACTAGAAATGATCGCCGAAAAAGAAATCCCTATCACCTTCGGCTCAGACGCACACGCAAAAGACCAAGTCGGTCTAAACGGCGAAAAATGCGAGCAAATCGCTAGAAATTTAGGATTTAGCAAGTGTGCGGTATTTAAAAACCGCGATAGAGAATTTGTAAAATTTTAGATCGGGTAGAAAAAATTATTTAAATTAATCTTAAAAGTAAAATTTTATGATAAAATTACGAAATCAATAAACACAGGAGCGAAAAATGGGAAAATTCGTAAAAAGCGTCGATCATTTTTTTGATTTTTGCAAAGAACACGAGGTTAAATTCGTGGATTTTAGATTTACCGATATGAACGGCGCCTGGCACAGCATATCTTATAACATAAAATTCGTAGAAAAAGATCACTTCGTAAACGGCATACCGATGGACGCGAGTTCGCTAGGAGGATGGCAACCGATCGAAAGAAGCGATATGCTGATGTGTCCCGAGGCGACCAGCGCCTTTTTAGATCCGTTTACCGCCGACGTTACGGTCGTGGTTTTTGCCGATATTTACGACATTTACAAGGGTCAAATTTACGAAAAATGCCCACGCTCGATAGCCAAAAAAGCTATGGCCTACGTCAAAGAAAGCGGCATGGGAGACGTGGCGTATTTCGGGCCGGAGAACGAGTTTTTTATATTTGATAACGTAAAAATAGTAGACAGTCCAAACTGCGCGATGTTTGAAGTAGATAGCGAAGAAGGCGAGTGGAACGACGCTAGAGACTTTAAAGACAGCTACAACACCGGTCACCGCCCAAGAAGAAAAGGCGGCTATCTGATGACGCAACCGACCGATAGCATGGTCGATCTGCGCGCCGAGATGATGCAGGTTTTAGAGCAAGTAGGCCTCGAAGTCATGCTAGGACACCATGAGGTCGCGCAAGGACAAGGCGAGCTTGGCGTTAAATTTGGCACCCTTCTTGAAGCGGCCGATAACGTGCAAATTTACAAATACGTCGTTAAAATGGTAGCCCACCTAAACGGCAAAACGGCGACGTTTATGCCAAAACCGCTCTACGGCGACAACGGTAGCGGCATGCACGTGCATCAGTCGGTATGGAAAGACGGCAAAAATTTATTCTACGGCGAGGGAAAATACGCAAACTTAAGCGATTTTGCGCGCTGGTACATCGGCGGGATTTTAAAACACGCAAGGAGCGTCGCGGCATTTACAAACCCGAGCACAAACAGCTACAAGCGCCTAATACCGGGCTTTGAGGCGCCGTCTATCCTAACGTATTCTAGCCAAAACCGCTCCGCCTCGATCCGCATCCCATACGGCTCGGGAGAAAAATCGGTCCGCGCCGAAATGCGCTTCCCTGACGGTACGGCAAACCCGTATTTGGCATTTTCAGCGATGCTGATGGCGGGACTTGACGGCGTAAAACACAAGATGGAGCCGGTCGGCCCGATGGATGAAAATTTATTTAAACTCACGCTTGACGAGATCCGCGAACGCGGTATCGAGCAGCTCCCACACACGCTAAGAGGTAGCCTTGAGGCGCTAATTCGCGACAACGAATACCTACGCCCGATCATGACTCCGACGTTTATAAACGCGTATCAGCATTATAAATTCGAGAGTCAAGTATGGCCGTACGAAGCGCGACCTACTCCATACGAGTTTAAAACCTGCTTTTCTTGCTAAATTTAAGGGATTGCAAAATCCCTTTTTAGTTTTTCGGTCAAATTTGACCTTTTAAATTTGGGCCAAATTTGACTTTTTCCGTGATTTTAACGAACGTAAAATTTGTTAAATTAAATCAAATTTGCGGCTAAATTTAAAAAACAGCAGCTTTTTGTCTTGACAAATCAGCCTTTTTTATATATAATCACGTTTCGTTTTTTGAAAAATGTCTTGTTAGCTCAGTCGGTAGAGCATTTCACTTTTAATGAAGGGGTCGCTGGTTCGAGTCCAGCACAGGACACCATTTTTTTATATAGACCCTTTCGTCTAGTGGCCCAGGACTCTACTCTCTCAGTGTAGCAACAGAGGTTCAAATCCTTTAAGGGTCGCCACGATTTAGTCTTTTCGGTCGCTTAGCTCAGTTGGTAGAGCGCCACCCTTACAAGGTGGATGTCATAAGTTCGAGTCTTATAGCGACCACCATTTTAGGTGCAGCGGTAGTTCAGATGGTTAGAATGCCGCCCTGTCACGGCGGAGGTCGCGGGTTCGAGCCCCGTCCGCTGCGCCATTTGTCTTGTTAGCTCAGTCGGTAGAGCATTTCACTTTTAATGAAGGGGTCGCTGGTTCGAGTCCAGCACAGGACACCATTTATTTTTTTGTTAAATTTGGGTCGCTTAGCTCAGTTGGTAGAGCGCCACCCTTACAAGGTGGATGTCATAAGTTCGAGTCTTATAGCGACCACCATTTTAGGTGCAGCGGTAGTTCAGATGGTTAGAATGCCGCCCTGTCACGGCGGAGGTCGCGGGTTCGAGCCCCGTCCGCTGCGCCATTTGCCTCGTTAGCTCAGTTGGTAGAGCATATCACTCTTAATGATGGGGTCGTAGGTTCGAGCCCTACACGGGGCACCATCTCCCCTTAAGATAATCCCAAAATATTCGTATTTAGAAACTCAATCAAAATCCCAATATACGCGTTATATCAAACAAAAAAACATTGTCAAAGTATACTAATTCGATAACTTTCCTATTAGTAAAATATACTGCTTAGACGATAAAATATTAAATTTTTTTGTTTGATTTTTGATATTTGTTAAATCTCTTATAATTAATCTAGATAAGGAGAAATCCTTATACTTTAACGCAGGAGATTTTTCATGATGACACTAGCTCAAGTTGATCGCTGGATCGAGAAACAAACAAACTCCAAAGACTTTACTATTCGTATAAAAATACCGGGATATGAAAAATTCCGTTTAGAGATTTCTCAAACCGGAAAGAAAACGATCCGTATGTATTATTACAAAAACGGAAAAGTTACATATCCCTTGGTAGGAGAGATTCTGTATGTAAATTTCGAGGATTGTTTCAGAAAAGGTTCCTTATATATAAAGGAAGACAAAGAGCCTATTTCGGCAAAAACCTTTAATCAAGTATGGGAGAAATTCATTAATGATGAGAATATCGGACTAAAGCCCATAACTATCTCTAAATACAAAGTTAGATACAATAAATACATATTCCCCTTTTTAGGCTATATGAATATCGAGGATATTTCTCTAGTCGATATTAAAACTAAAATCTTTACTCCTAACGAAAAAGCCCTAGCACCAACATTAAATTGTACTATATAATAGATAATGTCTTGAAATTTGCTAAAAAGCGCAACTGGGTTTCTCAAAACGTGCTAAAAGATTTTAAATTTTCGGAAGAGTACGATGCCCCAAGTCGCAAAAACTCAGGACACTATCCTAAAATAGTAGACACTGAAGATTTAAAGAACTTTCTTATAAACGTTTCAACTAACGAAAAAATTAATCTTAAACGTAGAATATTGATACTTTTCGCTCTATCTACCGCTTTAAGGTCAATGAATATTTACGATCTACGCTGGCGAGATATAGATTTCGAGAAAAAGCTAATAAAGATAGAAAAAGAAAGAATGAAAGGCGAGTTGAAGACGCTTAAATCTCGCCAAGACTTTATTTTGCCAATTTGCGATACTATGGTTTCTTTACTAGAAAAGCTTAAAAAACTAGATAAGGTGACAAAACCTAACGCCAAGGTATTTGAAGGTATTTCTGATCAGAAAATAAATTATTTTCTTACAAAAATTGCCGGCATAACAAAACACGGACTCCGCGGAACGATGAAAACCTTTGCAATGAAACGCATGATGGACCATAAAATCCCGAACTTCTTCATCGAACTATATATGTATCATAGTCCTTCAATCTCTGACGTAGAAGCTAGCTATATTGATGCTAGATACGATGACGGAGATATTCAAGCTATCTTAAGAAGTTTGGCTAACTGGTGGGATTCTTACTTAAGAGATCTTTATGATTTTAGAAAATTTCTATTAAACGAAGGAGATGAAGATGAATTTTCATTGTGATCCATGGGAGTACATGGGGGCCGATGTCGGAAGTTTGCCCCCTTTTCAAAACATTGATGAAACGATTATAACAAAAGATCGCTTAATCGTCAATAAAGAGTGCGCAAAAGCTTTGGAGCGTGCAAGAAAATTAAGGCTATGCGCTCAGGACAAATTAAACACGGAATCAAACTGGTTAATCCCTTATGTTATACAAAAGCAAAGCATCGTAGTCCTTTACGCTCCCGCAGGAAGCGGAAAGACTTTTGCAGCTTGGGGATTGGCAAAATTCTCATATTTAACGAAAAAGGCATCCGAAGTTTTCTATTTTGATGGAGATAACGGGCTATCGGTTATATTCGATCGCGGAGCCGAAGAGCTTATAAAGTATAAGAATTTTAACTACATTGCGATGAATAATCCGCGGATACACAAAGAATTCGGCGAAATCGATAATCTTAAGCTTCTTAAAGAGATCGTAAATTCAAAAGAAAATCTATCAAATATGCTCTTCGTGATCGATAGCTTAAAGGACTTTGTAGGCGAGCTAGATATGGAGAGCGGCAAGGATATGAAGACGTATTTTCGCGACTATATAATGAATTTACGCCTTCGAGGAGCTACAATCGTTCTTTTGCATCATACAAACAAGGCTATTAAGAAAAAAGACGGAACCGTAGACACCAATCAACTAACCTTTACGGGAAGTCAGCAGATGTTAAACTCCCTAGAAACTGCATACATGGTAGTTCCCAACAATGGAGATACGGCTCAACAAGATGGGTATATAGCTTACGATTTTATCGGGGAAAAGCGCAGAGTTGGGGGAAACAATTTAAAGCTTACCGTTTTTACGAGATTTGAAAATAATCATAAAAACTTAGATATCGAACTTGAAGTTCCAAACATGCAAGCATATATCAGAAACAAAAAAGAGTTAAAGACTATCGAAAAAATAACGAACATTTTGCTTGAGCATGGAGATACGGAGCTTGAGGTTTTATTTAAAAAGCTCAAGAAACACCGAAGAGATCGCTTGTTGGCACAAGTTCTACAAGACTATGAGCTAATCTTTTGGAAAACGTATTTCTTGAATAGAAAAAAATACCTAAGTATAATAAAAGGTTAATATCTATAAAAAAATAATATTCAGAAGCTCCACTTTGCGTAAAATTATCTCCACTTTGCGTAGTTTTGAGACCACTTTGCGTAAAAAATCGGGCACTTTGCGTAGTTTTCGACGACTTTGCGTAAAAATTTGATGACTTTGCATAAAATAAAGTTTCACGTAAGTTTTCTAAGATATCGTTTTTATCATAGTTAATAGGACTTTTTGTATTGAAAACCGTTGTGAAACATATAAATTCCCGTACTTCTAGAAAAAATCTACGGGAATTTTAGTTAAACATAAATAAAATAGTAATATTCCTAAAGGAGGAAAAAAATGGAAAAAATAAGTTGCTCTAGCGAGCTATACATGCATATTAGAAGAATCCAAGCCAAATACGAGGAAGTTCGGGAAAGGATCTACTAAGCCGACGGGGTTAATGAATATTCAAGGGGGGGGGGGGGGGATATTCAATATTTTCTCGATCAGCTTGCTATCGAGCTTGAAGAAATTTCGAAAATCTACAGGGAGATCAGCAATGAAAAAAATTTCAAATAAGTCGCTTGAAGAAGCATTAAACAATTTCGTTAATACAGATGATCGAGAATATATCAAAAAACGATGTCTCGAAACGATATTTAAGACTCAGATGTCGAATAAAAAATACGTTGAGTTTATCCGGAAAACGTTTGAGTTCGATGTTTCGCTATCCGAGATCTCAACATGGAAGAAAGAGTTTGACGAATTGCAAAACAAGCCTCAAGCTCCAACTCAAAATGAGATAAGCCATGGCTATCCTGATAAATCAATCGAACAATAACCTGAGCGGGGAAAATCTCCTCGCTTCTAGTTCTCTTGAAAATTCGATCTCTGAAGCTAGAAATTTAAGTATACAGCTTGATCAAAAATCGGCAGATTTAAAGGTAAAAGCTGATGAGTTTAAGCAAGAATCCGAGATAACTTTAACGGCTGTTTTTGCAAAAATGGATGCTAAAGAAACCGCTTTAAATAGATCTGCGGATAACGCTGTGAACAAAATATCCAAATCGGTAAACGATCTAAAACAGGCTTCAGATTTAATAAAAAGTATTTGGATAGTTCCGCAAGCTATAGCTATCCATGTGATTATATTTTTAGTAGAAATCGGAATCGCTTTTTGGTTTGCGGTACCGCCTATCATAGAAGCAAAAAAGAGCTTGGTCGACAATGAAAAAATTTTAAGGATTGTGCGAGAACGAAAACAAGAAAACGAGAGACTAGCTCTAGAAAATCAAGAATTAAATGATTTTATTCTTTTCCTATCTCGCGGGAATGTCGAAAAAGCGCGAAAGGCTTTTGCTGATTGGAAATCGAACAAATGATTTTTCTTATAATTAAGATAGTAACAATGTAGCGTGACACATATATGTGGGGGCATACGCCTCCCCCATAGATTGTCCCGCTCTTGCAGAGGGCTGTTAATCCTTTAGCTTAAAACAGAGCTAAAAGGATTAACCAAAGGTAAGAGATTTTAGCCTAAGGGCTAAAACTATTCAATCATCATTTTTCCAATCAAAGGAGATTAAAAAAATGATAAAAAACGAAAACATAAAGTTTCGGATCTCGGCGGATCTGAAAGCTCTTTTGAAAGAAAAAGCTAGCCGAGTAGGTATATCTGAATCAGAGTTTATTAGAAAATCTATCCTAAACTCTGAAATCGTAATGAAAGTTACGAAAGAGATTGATCCGCAAATCAGATTTAATTTTTATCGCGCGGCGAAGAACATAAATCAGATCGCCAAGGCTTTAAACGTAATTGTAAAAAGAGATCAAATCGATCGAAATTTTCAAACGGAAATCCTCGAAAATCTTTTTAAAAACGAACAGCTTTTGAATCAAATTTACAATCTACTCAAGGAGTCAAAATGATAGCTCAACTAACGAAAGGCGAGAAGGGAATCGCTGAATATTTGCGAACAGGGCATTCAAAACATAGTCGATATACCCGAGATGAAAAAGACGAACGAATACCGCTCATGGGATCACTTCAGGCTATTGAAGATTCTCAAAACGCACAACTCGCGAATCCAAAAAGCAAGCAAAAATACAACTACTACCATGCAAGCTTAAGCTTCACTAGAGAGGAATGGGAAAAGATCGAAAAAGAGGGAAATATCCAAGAAATCATAGATGAGTATTTAAAATTAAACTTCCCAAATCACTCTAAAGATGAGATGATTCTCTATGCCGAAGCCCAAATCCCGATCATACAAAGCGAACCGTACATTCCGCGAGAAGGGAAAGACACCAAGAGTAAAAGGCTAAATGCCGAGTACGAAGGTAAGGAGATCGGACGAAGTCCGCATGTCCATTTGATTATATCGTTTGAAAATATGAAGTTTAGCCGAGGCATAAAAACCGCGGGAATGGTATATTCAAAGGATCGTTCTCAAATGATAGCTTCGGCTATAAAGTTCAAGTCTATTGTTCAAGATATCGTTTGCGAAAAATTTGGACTCGATAATCCTGAACCTTTGGGCTTGAGTAGATCGGAGTTATTGAGACAATACGAGAGTTTCCGCAAAGCAGCTATGGTTGAGAAAGGGAAGCCTCGCATTGAACAAGAGATCGATCAAAAACATATACTACCACTTGATCGAAACCTAGCTGAAACGAAAGATATAGCTCTTGACGAAATCAAAAACAATACGAAAAATTCAGTCATTGCCAACGAGATCGTAAAAGCTATCGATCCCGAGGTAAGAGCGCAAAACGTGCAATTAGCCGAAACTTTAAAAAGCAAGGATGTTAATCTATTCATTCCTACATTAAAGGCTAAATTTGGCGTAGATATTCGCTCTAACGAGGATGGAACAAGAATTCGATTCGAGACGATAACACCGAAGACCCGGAAGCCAAGTACTCAAAATAGGAATGTCTTAGATTATTGTACGAAGCAGTTAAATCTGAGATTTGACGATGCCGTAAAAATGCTATCAGAAATCGCGCTCGAACAAGAATCGCTAAGCAAAAATCTAAAGAATACCGATACTATCGAGCTTAGCGTAAGCTCTGATTTTAAGTTGCTCCAAGGCAGCACCAAGGAAAAACCAAAACCTCAAGCAGTATTTGGATGGAAGACTATTTTGACAAATCCTCAAAACCTAGAAAACACCTTAAAACAATACTCGGCGATAAGTATGGCTAAATTTTCGAACGGATCGAGGAATAATGCGAATATATCGGGTTTTACAAAAACCCTCATATTCGATATAGATAACAAAGAAGCACATCAGGATATGAAAATTTCCGATGGTATCGAACTACTCAAAAGAAAAGGTATTCAGGGCTTTATCTACCCTTCAAGTAGCCATCTCTACGACGGAAAAACCGAGAAATTTCGTATGATTGTTCCTACCACGAAAGCCCTTCAAGACAAGGATATTTATAAGGATTATATGCATCTTGTAGTAAGGAATCTCGGGCTTGAAGGAAAGATCGATACTGTTTCGGATACTTCTTCCCAATGCTACTATCAGCCATTAAAAAAAGATAACGTGATTTTGGTGGACGGAAAGACATTTGATAATTCGGAGATCTTACGACAAGCTAGTTTGTTAAAAGAAGCAAAAATCGAACAAGGTATAGAGAATCAAGCCTTTGGGAATATCGATCAAATCAGGAAAGGCATAGATGCTACAAAGAAATTTGAACTTCAGCATGAACCGATCGATGATGAACGATATTTGACGAGAGTGTCGCTACAATCATTGCATGATCGCGTTCCTCTTTATGATCTTGTTAGGTATTTCGAGCCTAACGCTACGATCCACCAAGAAGGAAAAAACCAAATCATGCATACGAAGGAAGGTAGACATCTATACATCCAAGATCAAAACTCGGCTTATTCGTTCAAAAAAGGCGAGTATGTAACTCCTTATACATATCTTCAAAAGAGGATGAACGAAGCTGCAAGCGAGATCAAATATCAAACGAGTAACGAAAATATCCTAAAGTTAGGGATTCAACCTCAAGAGGAAAAATCATTCAATCCAAAAAACCCTAATGAAATTTCGAAATTTTTCTCTAGGAAGTTAAGCAAATACTGGAGATCTATTACTTCCTTTAACTTTATAGGGTTTACAAAAAGCCTAAATAGACTCATGACTTCATGGAATGATCATCAAGGAAAGAAACTCGTGATGGACCACTATGGACTTAATAAATTCGATATATTCGACAATTCTCTAAATGTAGGGTATTGGGGATCAATCAAGAAGTCAGATCTACTATCCAACGGGTTAGATCAAAGGTTCAATAAGCCTGAAATCGAAATCAAGGATGAAGAACAAACTAAAAAATACGATGGTATCGATTTCTAAGAAAAAATTTTAAACAATATAAATTTAGTTTAGATCATAAATGGTCCAAACAAAGCGTAATTCAATAGGTCTTTTTTATCTCCCCGCTGTGAGCTAAAGCTCCCTGCAGGGAGATACGCTCTTCGAGCTATACCGCGGTTTCGTCCCAACACGCGCAAATACTAACAAAGTCTAGCGTTTGATTGCGCGTGCCGGGTCCCCGAAATCCGCGAGAGATGGAAGAACTAGCATATATCTTCATCAATCATTATCTTTCAAATTTCGATTTTTCGGGTCCCAAGGCGACGCAAGTCGTTTTGGGCAGAAAATCGAAGGTCATTCTCGCGGGCGTAGCCGGCGGTATTCTAGCACCATTGCCCGCCGTCCTCTGCCGAAAAATAAAAAAGCAAAGGCGGGGCAAGGGCGCTAGTAAATGACATATTGCATTACGCCTTAGCCTTAGGAAAAATTTTCAATTAAATTTTGAACAAACCTTTATATTTTTAAGATGATTTTTACGATTTTTTGTTATAATACGCTCCGTTGGTTTAACGGAAATATCCGTATATCGTGATTTAATCGAGTTTTTCAAGGATTATACACGGGGCACCACGATTTATTTTATCATTGTTGGCCCTTTCGTCTAGCGGTTAGGACACCAGCCTCTCACGTTGGTAACACGAGTTCGATTCTCGTAAGGGTCACCAATCCGCTTTTAAATTTACGACTTCGCTTTTTAAGTTGCCCTATATAAAAACCATATTTAAATATGAGCCTAAATTAGTAATCTCTAGCTTTTATAAAAAGCCACAACAGCAAGCATTTAAATTCACGCCAATTCTGTTTTTATAATCTGCAAAAAGTAATAATAAACCATGCAATCATGGGAGCTTTAATTGAATTAAAAGGCTTCAAAAACTATCTGTAAATTTCATTTCAAGCAAGTTTTAAAAATCATGAAAATCTAAACGCAGTTTTTACCGATTTTATTTCAAATTTAAAAATAAACAGAGAAATACTCAAGCAAGCAGCAAAATTTTGCCGACTCAACGGCAAATTCAGCTAAATCCCAAGCCTATTCTTTGCCGCTTGCGTGATCTCCTCTTCGTAGTCGTAGTATTCAAACGTCGCGCCGTGCTGAAACGCGCCGTTTAAGATGTCGCCGCTTTGGCGATTTTTGAGGTCTATCTCAGCGATCTTAAAGCCGTCCAGCGTCTCGCAAAACTCCCTCAGGCGCGTCGGTGGATTTTTGAGCTTTGTAAACAAAAAGCAAAATCCGCTCCCGCCGTTTCGCCCTACTCGTCCGCGCAGCTGATGCAGGCTCGCTAAGCCAAGCCTTTCCGCGCCCACGATCACGATCGTGCTAAGCCTGGGCAGCGAGATGCCGACCTCGACCACCGTCGTCGATAGTAGCACGTCTCCGCGCTCGCGAAATTCGCGCAGCACTTGCTCTTTTTCCTTGTCCTTGCCGTGCGTCACGTAGACGTTTGCAAAATTTGCCCGCCAAAATCCCTGCGCTTCCTCCAGCCCCTGATAGTTCGAGCTTTCGCTACCCTCCACGAGCGGGTATATTACGGCGACTTGCTTGCCTTTGGCGATTTGCGCTTTGATATGCGCCAGTAGCTCGCCAAAGTCCGCGCTTTGTAAAATTTGCGTGTGGATGTGCTTTTCAAAAGGCATCTGCCGCAGAAAACTAAACTCCGCAAAACTGCTTTGTATCATGCTTAGCGTGCGCGGGATCGGCGTCGCTGAAAACTGCACCACGTGAGCTCTGGTCTCGTTCGCCGCTTTTGTTTGCTTATTTCTTTTTTCGGGCGCGGTTGCGGTCAAATTTGCCTGCTCGCAGCCGTCAAATTTACCGTCAAATTCACTCTCCGCTGCGTCAAGTTGCGGGTCTTGCACAAGTCCTCCGCTAGCTAGAGCATTGATTTTCTCGCGCTGATTTGAGCCGAAACGGTGCTGCTCGTCTATCATAACTAAAGGCGCTGCGGGCAAGCTTTGATAAAGCAAAACATGCGTGCCGATGATGAGATTTACGCCGTCAAATTCGGGCTTGTCGCCGCTTTTAACAAGCAAAACTCGCATAAAATCAGGTAGCAAACGCGCCGCCTCTGCGTAAATTTGCTCGGCTAGTATCGATGTCGGCGCCATGATGAGCGCAGGGCCGGGATAGACGCTAAGCGCGGCAGCTAGCATAACAAGCGTCTTGCCGCTGCCCACATCGCCCATCACGACGCGCCGCACCGCCTCCTCGCCGCTAAAATCCGCGCGCAGATCGGCGATAGCGTTTAGCTGGTCGGAAGTCGATGCAAACGGCAAATTTTTAAGCCACTCCGAGATATCAAAAAGCTTGATTTTAGGCGCCTTAAAATGAGTCTTTTTGGCGTTTAGCTTTTTTAGGTAGTTGTAAATTTCGACGAATTTTAGCACCTCTTCGCCCGCCTTTTCCCGCACGAGAGCATCTAATATCGCGATGCTTTTTTCATCACCTCGATGCAAATCAAGCAAAAACCGAGCCTCCTTAGGCGCGAGTCCAGCCTCAAGCAAATTGGGCAAATTTACGTATTTTTGGATCAAATTTTTAAACGAATCGTCTCTGAGAGAGAGTTTGTATTTGGGTATGATTTCGTTTATTTTCGTGACGATTTTGGGATTGGTTAGCTGCCACGAGCCGTAGGCGTAGGCGCATTTGCCGCTTACAAACACGCTTTTGCCGACTTTAAAGGCGCCGTGATGCCAAGGCTTGGCGTTAAAAATTACTATTTTGACGTTTTGCTCCCACGCCTCGCACCAGCATGCGGCATGTAGCATCCCGCCTCCTTGGCGATACGCGCTTTTTATCTCCACGGCGACGCTCACGTGTCCGTCTTTTGGCGCGGAGGCCAGGCTCGTATCTTCAAAGCTTTTAGGAAGCTTTAGCGCTAGATCGAGCAGAGTGGTTACGCCGATTTTTTTTAGATTGTTTCTGTCTTTTTCATCAAATTTCATTGTAAAGCACGGCAAAACTGAGCTTTTCTATCTCTGCGTGCTCCGCGATAAACGCGTTTAGCTCGGCAAGCTTTAGCTTCGATATTTTTTCTAGCTCGTCTTTAAAATTTCCTAGTTTAAAGCCGTTATAAAACTCGCTCTGAGCGATGTTTAAGCGGTTAAAAAGCGTCTCTTGGCGTAGCGGCTGCGAGCCTAGCAAAAATCTTTTAGCCTGCGCTAGCTCGCCTGCCTTTACGCCGTTTTTGACGAATTTTGCAAATTCGTCTTTCACGACTGCGACCGCCTCGCTCCTGCTTTCGTTTTTGGTTTGCAGATATCCCCAAATTTGCGAGTGGCTCAGCGCAAATTCACTCCTAGCATACGCCGAATACGCTAGCCCCCGCTTCACGCGGATCTCCTCCATCAGCCTACTGCCAAAGCCGCCCTCGCCCAAAATAAACGTCGCGACCTTAGCCTTATATCGCTCCTCCCGGGAAACGTCAAAAGGCGCGCCAAAGTAGATATAGGCTTGCTCGCTAGGCTTGATTATTGTTTTTTCGCCGCATTTTTCATCGGTTTTAAAAAGCTTTAGCTCGCGCGCTTTGCCCTGTTTTAGCGAGCTTAAAATCTCGTCTAAATTTAGCTCCCCAGGCGTCACTTCGCCGCCCAGCACTACGAATAAATTTGCCAGATCAAGCTTGCTATCGATGAAATTTTTAACGTCCTCTAGCGTGATACTCTCTACGCTTTGCTTCGTGCCGATGCTTGGGCGCGCTAGATTCGTACCAGGATACAGCAGCCCGTTTAGCGCGACTCTAGCCAGATAGTCGTAGTCGCTCTCGTTACTAGATATCTCGCCCAGAGTCAGAGTTCGAACCTTCTCAAAGCTTTTTTGGCTTAAATTGGGCTCCTCTAAAAGCTCTTTTAGCTTGGCAAGCGCAAAAGAAAAGTGCTCCTTTAGGCAGTTTAGCTCAAACGCAAATGTCTCAAATCCCGCGCTCGCGTAAAGGCTAATCGCGCGCGTTTCAAGCTCTTTGGCAAAGCCCGCCGCGCCCTTGCTTAGCGTTCCTTCGTCAAAAATTTTAGCGACGAATTTAGCAAGTCCGGCCTTCTCCTCCGCGCAAGCTCCGGCAACCTTGAAAATAAGCTTTAGGCTCACCGCGGGCAAGGTTTTGCTAGCCTCGTAAACGGTAGGGATTTGTAAATTTGCGGCTTTTAAATTTATGATTTTCATCAATAAAACCTTTCTAAAATGTCATAATTTGTATTGCGTTTGGCGGGTTTTTCGCCGATGTCTTTGATGAGGCGTATCATCTCGTCTTGATTCATACGGTAGCTAGCGCCCGCGGCCTTGACGACGTTTTCCTCCATCATCGTGCTGCCTAGATCGTTTGCGCCAAACAGCAACGCCAGCTGCCCGATGTAGCTGCCCTGCGTGACCCAGCTGCTTTGGATGTTTGGTACGTTGTCTAAAAACAGCCTAGAAACCGCAAGCAGGCGCAAATAGCGATTCGAGCTTTGCTTTTTGATCTCGGGACGTTCGGCGGCTAGGCGCGTGTTTAGCCCCTGAAAGCTCCATAAGATAAACGCTCTAAAGCCGCCCGTCTCGTCCTGCAAGCTCCTGATATGCTCCCAGTGCTCCACGATCTCGCGCGTGGTTTCGACGGTACCAAACATCATCGTAGCCGTCGTCTTTAGCCCCTCCTCGTGCGCCTCGCGGTGGATGCGCAGCCAGGTCTGCACGTCGCATTTTTTAGGCGCGATCATGTCGCGGACGCGGTCGCTAAGTATCTCTGCTCCGGCTCCTGGCATAGAGTAGAGCCCTTTTTCTCGTAGACGGCGTAGCGCTTCCCTAGTACTGATGCGTGAGATCCTCGCGATATAGTCGATCTCGACCGCGGAAAATCCGTGAATCGTGATGCTTGGGTATTTTTTCGCGATAAACTCCACGAGATCCTCGTACCACTCGATTTTTAGTTTCGGATGCACGCCGCCTTGAAATAAAATTTGCGTCCCGCCGATAGCGATGAGCTCCTCGATCTTTTGCCCGATCTCCTCAAAGCTAAGAACGTAGGCGTCCTCGTCCTTATGATCGCGGTAAAACGCGCAAAATTTACAGTCCACCCAGCACGCGTTCGTGTAGTTGATGTTTCTATCCACGATAAATGTCGTGACGCCCTGGGGATGCAGCTCGCGCTTGCGCGCTAGAGCCATCGCTCCAAGCTCGTTAAGCTCGGCGTTTTCTATCAAATTTACCGCCTCGTCCACGCTTAGTCTATTCAAATTTTTCCTTTAAATTTTTTACGCGAGTTTAGCAAAAAACGCTTTTATCTTTGATAAATTCACGTTTTTTAACTTCTTGCGGATATCGTTTCGCGCCTCAACGCAAAGGAAAAGAAATGATTTTAAAATCCGCAAAAAACGCGGCTAAGCTAAGAAATTTAACCCTTTTGGCGCTAGACGGGGCGTCAAATTTGACGCGGCATTTAAATTTAACCCGTTTTTGCAGCCCGCTCAAATTTAACCCGATTTATAAAGCTTAAATTTGATAAAATCGCGAGACATTTTATCAAAGGAGAAAAGATGAAAAATTTAGTTTTAGCTGCGATTTTGGCGCTATTTTTTGTAGGCTGCGCGGCAAACAAACCAGCTCCCGCCGAACAAAACGCGCAGGAGTATCGCCATGCTACGCAGATAAAAGACGCTAGCTGCCCGCATCACGGCATGCCAAACGCTAGCTGCGCACAGTCTCACGCAGCGATGAAAGAGTGCCCTCATCACGGAAATCACGGAGCGGACAAAAGCCTAGGCTGCGGCGGCGAGAGCGCCAAATCAAAGCCATGCCCAAAATGCGACGCAAAAGCGCAAGGCTGCGCGCAGCATAAAGAGTGCGCTCATCACGACAAAAACCGCGCAAGCGACGAAGCGCACGCCTGTCCTCATCACAAACACTAAAATTTAATGCGGTCAAGGTCAAATTTGATCGCATTCCCTCGTCAAAATTTGCGCCCGCTAACAAAATCAAAATCAAGCCAAATTTCACAACAAAGTAGTTAAATTTCGGTTTTAGTCTCGTCGTCTAAAATTTTAAGTAGACTAGGCATCCTAAACTCGCCGCTCATCCCCTTTACTAGCCGCGCCGCTTCGTCTACATCCATACCGATCGCGCTAATAAAAAGCGGCCTTTTGCTACCGCCTCTGCAAATTTCTCTTACAAATTTGCAGCTACCTTTAAAAGGCGATTTAGCTACGCCCACAATCTGCACTCTGCGCTCCAAGCACTCGTATAAATGCCCGCCCAGACCGCATCCGCCCTCATCATCAAGGTAAACAAAACCGTCGATCACGATGAGCGAGACATCCCGTACATCCAAATCCTGCAAAAGCGAGACGATGCACGGTAGCTCCCTTTTATAAAAACTTCCGCTCTCATAGGGCGCTACGTTGCCGACTACCTTTGAGATGATTTTGAGCGGCTTTTTGTCGCAAAAGTTTTCAAACAAAACCCCTGCGACTTTAGCCTTGTTTCCCGTATAGTACGCGTCTACGGCAAGCTTCATCGATATCTTTTAAATTTGAGCGGCAAAAGACGGCTTAGATTTAAAACACTCAGCCGTCTCAAAAGCTCAAATTTAATCCCTCTCCAAAACGACTTTATTGCCTTTGGTGCCAAGCACGCGCACCTTTGCACCTTCGGCTAAATTTCCGTCGTAGCGCCACAAAGTGCCTTTAAAATAAACCATACCCTCTCTGATCTCGCCCTCGCCGCTCTCGTTTAAAAAGTCGTCCTTAACTTCGCATTCATGCTGGTTAAATTTAGCCTTCAAAGGCTTTCTGAGCGCAAAAAGCAGAACTAGCGAAATGATAGCGATAAGTAAAATTTGATACTCCCAAGCGATATCTACGAAAAATCCCAAAACTCCGACTGCTAAAAATCCAAGTCCGAAAAATAGCACGAAAAAGCTACCGAGCATAAACTCGAGCATAATTAGGCCTACGCCCGCAGCCAGCATCAAGTACGCAGGTATCATTTCGCCGCCCTAGCACCCAAAAAGTCCTTCAAGACGCTTAGAGAGCCGATGAGCTCGGTCGCTTCGTAAGGGACTAAAATTTTATCTTTCGAGCCGTTTTTGGCTAGCTCGTTAAAGGCTCCGACGCGGTCGCGCGCTAGTAGGAACTCGGCAGCCTTGGCATTTTGCGCCATGCTTTCGTTTATCATATCCATCGCCTCTTTTTGAGCCGTGGCTAGCGCGATTTGCTCGTACTTTTTCGCATCGGCCATACGCTCGATAGCCTCGGCTTGCAATACTTTTTCTTGTTTTAGCGCCTCGGCGTTGCGAATGAGCGCCTCTTTTTCAGCCTGCGCTTTTAGCTCGATCGCGCGTTTTTCGCGCTCGGCTTTCATTTGTAGATTCATCGCCTCTTCGATGCCGTGCGGGACGGAGATCTCGGAGATCTCGACGCGCATGATCTTTACGCCCCAGTTATCGGCGGCGTCTCCGAGCGCTCTTTGTAGCGCGGAGTTTAGGCGGTCGCGCGAGCTAAGCGTATCATCGAGATTCATCGCACCGATCTCGCCGCGCAGCGTCGTCATGGCTAAATTTGCGATCGCGCGTTTGTAGCTATCGACGTTATATAGGGCCATTTTGCCGTCGACGACCTTTAAAAACACGATGCCGTCGACGCTGATGTTTACGTTATCTTTGGTGATGACTTGCTGCTTCGTGATATCTACTAGCTGCTCTCTCACGGTGATCACGGCGCGGATCTGATCGACAAAAGGGATGATGATGTGAAAACCGCCGTCAAGCACCTTATGAAATTTACCCAAACGCTCGACGATGTAGATATCAGACTGCGAGATGATCTTAATGCCGGCTTTTAAAAACAAGACCGCAAAGGCCAGCACGACCACGGCAAATACGATAAACGGGATGCTCTCTTCCATGACTACTCCTTAAAATATTTTTCATCATTTTAGCCGCTTTTTGCTAAAATTTCGCCATTTTGGCGGAAAATTTTTAGTATAATTAGCCAAAATTTTAAGGATAAATCATGAAAAATATTTTATTTTTAGCTGCAGCTGCGATGATATTTGCTGGCTGTGCGACTGGCGGAAGCGCCGTAAATAACAAAAAATGCGGCGGCACTGAGGTTTTTGAAACGTGCGGCGCCCAGATAGATAAGGAAAATTTGATCGGGGTTTACGAGGCTAAGGTGTTTTGCGACGGTTGCGGCGAAAACTCAAAAAGCACGCTAACGCTCAACGCGGACGGTACGTTTAAAATCGACACCGTTTATCAAAAAAAGATCGCGCAAAGAGAGCTACAAAATGGCAAATACGAGATAGAGGGCAACACCCTAAGAGCGACGAATCAATACCGCGAAAAGCTAAATTTCGAGAGTAACGGCGATACGCTACGCCAGATAAGCAACCAAAACAGCTTTATCAAAGAAAATTTCGCCCAGGAGCGCATTTACAAAAAGCTAGAAGCAAACTAAGCGGCAAATTTAGCGCTCAAATTTAACCCGAAGCCCAAAATGAGTAAATTTATCAATCTACTAAAAACCCAGCCCGTTTTCGCGCGCCTCTCGCTCATACAGCTAATTTGCTATTTCGGCGTTTGGTTCTCGCACACGGGCATTTTCACGCTACTTATCGAGCTTGACGCCCCCGTTTGGGCGATCACGGCGGCGGCTGCGCTTGCTTTCGTGCCGGGCGTGCTGCTATCGCCTTTTAGCGGTATCGTGGTGGATAAATTTAGCCCCAAACCTATGCTAATAGCGCTCACGGTCGTAGAGATGGCGACGGTTTTTATGCTCGTTTTTATCGACAAACTCTCCTTGATGTGGCTGCTATTTGCGATAATATTTATCAGAGTCGGGGCCGGCGGAACGTATTTTCAGGTCGAGATGAGCCTGTTTCCCAAAATTTTAAACAAAGACGAGATAAAAACCGCAAACGAGATCCACTCGCTCATCTGGGCGTTTTCATACACCGCAGGCATGGGGCTAGCGGGTATTTATATCCATTTTTTCGGGATCAAAAGCGCCTTTTTGCTAGACTGCGCTCTTTACGCAGCGGCGCTTATCGTCCTGCTTAAAACCGACATCGCCGTGCGAGCTAAAAAAGGCGGCGAAAAAGTCCGCGAGATGCTAAAAAACGGCCTAAAATACGTAAAACGAAATCCGCTCATCGCGCACCTCATCATGCTACACGCTGTTGTGGGCGTGACTAGTTACGACGCGCTCGTGGCTCTGCTAGCCGACTATCCGTACGCGGGCATACTCTCGGCATCGCTCATCATCGGTTACATCAACGCCTGCCGCGCCGTCGCGCTGATCTTCGGCCCGCTCGTGCTTAGCAAATTCGTCTCAAACTCCAACCTAGTCTATATCTACGTCGGTCACGGGCTTGGCGTCATCGCGTGGAGCGCGCTTCAGTTTAACTTCTATATCGGATTTATCGGGATTTTCTGTGCAGGATTTTTTACCTCGACGCTTTGGAGCTACACCTACACGCTCATCCAGCAAAAGTGCGATCCCGCATTTTACGGTCGCATCATCGCCTATAACGATATGGTTTATCTAGGCGTCGCGGCAGTGATTTCTAGTGGTATAGGGCTGCTTTTTGAGCTTGGACTTAGCCTCTCGCTGATCACGGCGCTGATAGGCTGCATGTTTTTTGCCGGAGCGATTTATTGGGTATTCGTGCGTAAAATTTACAAAGACGAGCTAGCGTAAATTTGCTCTGCGGCGCGGGCCTAGCAAGGCAAATTTAAACGCACAAATTTACCGTCCGCGTCAAAAAACGTAGCCGTCCGCTCGCGTCAAATTTAAGCAAATTTGAGCCGAATTTGACCTCAAATTTATCTCGCTCAGGCCTTAGCGTAATAAGTCGTTCCGTTTGAAATATGCTTTTTATAAAGCGTCGTAAACGGCACCAGATCGGCGTGTCCTACGTAGAGTCTGCCGTGATCGCTCAAAATTTTATGAAAGCGCTCTACGGTTTTTAGCTTAAATTCCTCGTTAAAATAAATCATCATATTTCGCGAGAAAATGATGTCGAATTTGCCGAGCTTAAAGATCGCATCGTCAAAGATATTTGCCACGCTAAACTCGCATCTAGGCAGCATCTCGCGCTTGATTTCGTACTTGCCGTCGCGTTTTGTGAAGTAGATATTTTTTTGATTGTCGTTTAGTCGGTGCAAGGAGCGCTCGTTATAAACGCCCTTTTTACAGCTATCGATAGCCTCGGAGTTTATGTCGATACCAACGATACTGACGCGGTTTACGTCGAGCAAATTTGAGTGCGCGAGCATACCTAGCGAGTATGCCTCATCGCCCGTCGAGCACGGCGCGCACAGTATCCGCACGCTATCAAGCTCCTCTCTGGCGTAGTAGATCGCGGCTTGTAGCTGCGGCAACTCTCTGTAAAAATAGGTCTCGTTCGTAGTGATTAAATTTACGATCTCTTGCCTCATAAAGCGGTCTACGACGACTTTTGAACTTAGGGCTTCAAAGCTTGAAATTCGGTTTGCTTGACAGAAATTTATTAGGCGTTGTTTTATCATGTCCTTTTTGGACTCTAGATCCACGCCGCACATATTTTTGATGACTTCGACGAATTTATTTAGTCCCGCCGCATCGCTAGGAGCGGGCGTCAAATTTGCATTTTCAAGCATGTAAAAACCTTTCTAGTTCCGCCCTTATACCGCCGATGGGTAGCGACCTTAAATTTGCGTTGATTTCTTTCGCGCGCTTTGGCATGCCGTAGACGATCGCGCTCTCCTCGTTTTCGGCGACGCATTTAGCGCCCGCTTTATATAGCTCGTTTAGTCCGCGCGCGCCGTCGTCGCCGATGCCAGTTAGCAGGATCGCCATGACGTCGGCAAATTTGCAAGCCTGCACGCCCGAGCGAAAAAGTACGTCCACGTTGGGGTTATACGTGGTCTCTTTCATGGGCGAACACATACCGGCCGTTAGGGGGCTAGCGGAGATTATCTCGGAGTTTTTCTCGCAGATATATATCGCGCTTTTTAGCTGCACAGGCGCGCCCAGCATAACCACCTCCGCCGCGCACTCCTTGTCAAACTGCGAGATAAAACTAGGGATGAAAGCCAGGCTCATATGCTGCGCGATAACGACGCTAGCACCGTTTAGATCAAGCCCCTTAAAAAGCCTTTTTAAATGTCCCGGACCGCCTGTCGAGGCGCCGACTAAGACCAGTTTTTGTTTCAAATTTATTCCGTTTTTTGAGTTAATTTTACGGCTATTTTATCTTTATTTATATTAAATTTAGCTATAAGGCAAAAATACATAAAATAATGCAAATAATTTTACGCTAACTAAACGCTGCGGTCAAATTTGAGTAAGATTTTGGAGATTGCAGAAACGGCGTGAAATTGGTTAAATTTTACTGAGACATCGGCGGTCCAAGTAACGGCTTTTATACAGAACATATCTTGCTCAAATTTGGCTGGCTTTCATTTTATTCACGCCTTGCTGTGCTTGTACTCAAATTTGACCGCACGAAACTCATTTTATCGCACTTGCTTTAGTTGCAACATTTAGACGCGAACTTTCCGTCAAATTTTACTTTATGATTGACGGTTTTATCTTTTTTGGATGAGGCTCTTTTTTATCGTGAGTTACCGCTTTTTCCAGCGCGTGTTTTGGGTAGTTTGCGCCTTTTGACGCGTTGTCGCTAGCAAAAACTAGAGCAGAAAACAAGATTAATAAGGGCAAAGCTAAAATTAGCATTATCCCGACCGTCTTTTTCATTTAAATTTCCTAATTCTCGTCCAAATTTACGCTTGAAAGCAGCCTGATCTCGCCTTGCTTTACGACAAACGTCCTATTTTTTATTCGTCATTTGATACAAAAAGCTAAAGATTTCGGCGACTGCTTTATAGAGATTTGGCGGGACTTCCTCGTTTAGATCGACCTTACTTAGAACCTCGATTAGATCGGCGTCCTCTTTGATCGGTATGTCGTGAGATTTGGCTAGATTTATGATATTTTTTGCCACTTCGCCCGAACCCGTAGCCAGCACTTTTGGGGCATTATCTTTTTGACGGTTGTAGCCAAGAGCCACGGCTTTTTTAGTTTTTTGCACTTTTGCCAATTTTACGCCTTTTTATCAAAGCCCATATCAAGCTTATCCAGACCGCCGTAAACGCCGCTAAGGCGCAGCTTTGGCATGGTTTTTAGACTAAAATTCGACACTATCAAGCCCTGCTCGCCGATAGCCCTTTTTAGCTCCTTCGCGCCGCTTAAAATCAGCTCCTTAAACTCCTCTTTTTGCGTCGCGATCGCAAGGTCGATGTATTTGTTTTCGCTAAGCGCCACCATGATGTTGATTTGGCCGAAATTTTGAAAATTTAGGTCGATTTGCGCGTAATGTTTTTGCTTTTTGCCCTGCTTAAACCTGATGTTTCCGCCCTCTACGCCCTCCCAGACGTAGGGCAGATAGGTCTGCACGCCGCCTGCGACCGCGGAGGCTAGCTGGTGCATCTCGATTTGAGCGAGTAGCTTTGAGGCAGCGTCTTTTACGGGGCTAGCGTCCGGAGACTTTGACTGCATGTTTAAAAGCGCGCTTTTTACGTCGTTTTGCAGCACCTTTGCCGTCTCTTCGGCGCTTTTTGGCGTCACGGCGCCAAGCTCGCCGCGAGCGATATTTTGCTGTTTGATTAGCTTGCCGACTTCATCTAAGTTATTTTTTGCTTCAAAGCCAGCTTTATCGGCGATTTGCAAGGCGAAATTTAACTTTCTAGCCGCATTTTGCAGCTTATCTTGCAGCGTCGCGCCCTCGCTCCCATCCGTACCGTCTCGGACGATTTTTTGCGCAAAGTCGTTAAATTTATCCTGCGAGGCCGCAAGCACGCTAAGCTCGCCCGTTAGATCTTTTGATGCGTTTTTTAGTTCGGCGAAATTTAGAGCAAAGCCTCTGTTTTGACTTAGCTTTTCGCTGTTTAAATTTTGCATTTTTTCGCCCGCGCTTGCCAGCAGCTGCGAGATTTTATTTAGCTCGTTGTTTAGCGTTTTTTCGTTTAGGCTTAGTCCGCTGCTACTCATCGCGTTTGCCTGTTTATCCATAAATTTAGCTGCGTTTTCGAGTTTATCCGCGATCTCAAAAAGCTGTTTAAAAGGCGAGCCGGCTAGCGTATCCTTGGCTGCGGTTTTAGCGTTTTGTAAAATTTGATCAAGCTTAGCAAAGCTTTCGTTCGTACTTAGGCTGTCATCCTTAGTAAGTGTTGAAATTTGCTCCAAAAGCTGCTGATTCGAGAGATTTTTTATATCGCCAAACAGCTTATTTATCGCGCTGGGTAGGTTAAATTTGCCGTTTAGCGCCTCTTTTAAATTTGCCTCTAGCATGATGCCCGAGCTTTTTATCTGTTCGTTTAGAGGCGCGTTTTTTAGATCGGCGACCGGTTTTAAAAACTCCTTTAGCTTGAGTGCAAATTCCTTTAGATCGGGCTCGTTTTCGGCAAGCGCGACGAGGCTTTTCATGTCTTTTGCGAGATTTGGCGAAAGTTGCAGATTTTTTGCCTGAGCGGCTAGCTCTTTGGCCTGCGCCGGACTTGATTTTAGCTCGTTTAAAAGCTTATTTACGAGCTTATCTAGATCCTTTACGGCGTTATCTGCGGCCTCGGAGTCCAAATTTTGCGCAGGCGCGGGCTGATTTTTAAAAAGATTTTTGGTTTCGCCCGCCTGACCCGTCTGTCCGGCGCCTGGGCCGCCGGGTCCGCCCGTTTTAGGCAGAGCGCCGCTGACTGCGGCCTGGGTTGCGATTTGCGAACTTACTGAGTTGCTTACTGATTCCATACGGCTATATCGTCAAATTTGAGATTTTCATTAGCTATTTGCCATCGTGCCGGGACTATGTTCAAAGTCGCTTCTGCTTTCAAGCGGAACGGTTTTTTGCGTGAAGCAAAACGCAATGAGAAACGCAAGCAGCGCCACGTAAACCCACATAAAGCCGTCAAAGCCTAAAATTTGCATGCTAGCGCCCATTATCACGGACGAAAGAAGCGAGCCGAAAGAGTAGCTAAAAAGTACGGCGCGCCCTACTTCGATGCCTTGATTTTTGTGCTTTAAAACGTCGTTGGCGCGAGCAAGCGATAACGCGTAGAGGCAAAAAGCGCCAGAACCCAAAAAAAACGACAAAACGTACTGTGCGTAGATAGAGGGCTTAAGCGCCAAAAAACAAATAGCCGCAAATAGAGACACGCCCGCGCAGCACATTATCGCGGGGCGGCGACCGAATTTATCCGAAAAACCGCCGATGAGAGAGTGGGCGATAAAGCCGCCCGCCATCGCGACGGTCATAAAAAACGAAACCTCCCTCGCGCCGTATCCTTGCAGCAGGATATAAACGCTAGCCATCGTAAAAAAGCCGTTTATGAGGATGCCCGCTACGATGCTGGTAATGAGCGCCAAAGGCACGAGCGCAAAGACCCTCGGGATCGAGACGCTCTTTTTTTCGGGGATAGGCGGCTCTTTGATGCGGATTAAATTTAAAGGAATACTCGAAAACAAAATAAACGCCGCACTAAGCAAAAGCACGTGCGAAGTGGATAAATTTAGCGATAGCACGAGGATGCCCAGCCCAAAACATACGTAAAACGTGATCTCGTAAAATGCCAGTACTCGCGAGCGCACTTCGTTTCTAGCGCGCGCGTTGAGCCAGCTTTCGATTATCATTAAAATCGAGTAGTAGCAAAAACCCAAACACCCGCGCAAAAAGGCCCAAAAGTAGAGATTTTGGCTAAGGTCGTGAAACATCGCCGCGATACCAAAAAGCGACGCAAATATCCCAAAGCTTCTTATGTGGCCGACTTTTGAGACGATTTTATGTGAAAATATCGTAGCTATCATAGCTCCAACGAAAAATACCGCGATGACAAATCCCGTTTCTAGCTCGTCCGCGCCCATTTTTTTTAGTTCGACGCCCGCAGAGCTGATGATGAGGCCGTTTCCCACAAACAAAAACGCCATCCCCACAAATAGTGCAAACATCGATCTGATCGTTATTATCGAGCTATTTCTCATTGCTTTTTACTCCATATATCAAAGCGCCCGCGGGCATCGCCGCAAGCGCAATCAAAAACGCGGCGATATCAAGGTTGTCTTGTCTTTTTAGCGCCAAAAATCCGACGACCAAAACCGCATACGCGATCAGCCGAAAAGGCACGAAAGCGGTGAAGTAGTTGGGCGAATTTTGCTTTAAATTACGCGCGAAATTTTGCTTTTTTGAGGGCTTAGTTTCGCTATTTTGATTTGACTTGCTCAAATTTGACTCGTTTGCCAGGCTTAAATTTAAACCACCGCTTTGGTCTGCGTCACTTAAATTTTGCTCGTCAAATTTAGCCCGCTCGTTTTCGTCGTTTAAATTTAACTCATCTAGACGCTTAGTATCTTCGCGGCGCGGGTCATGCTCGTCAAATTTAGCCTCCACAGGGCGGTCGGGAAACTCCTCGTGATTTTCGCCCCACTCGTCTATATCGTCATCCGCGGAGGCGTCATAGTCTCGCACGCCGTTTTCTACGCGCTTTTTATAGGCTCTAAAGGTCGCCGCCAGCACCAAAAGCGAGCCCGCAAACGCGACCTGCGAGCTGTAAAACCACGCGCGGCCAAACACCGCCGAGCCCAGCAATAGCAAGGCCTCAAACGCGCCGTAAACGGCAAGGAGCTTAAAATTCACTCATCGTCCTCGTCATCGTCTTTCGCGGGTTTAAATTTACCTTTGTCTTTTAGTTCGTCAAGGCTTTTTATCTGCGCGTCGTAGGCCTTTTTGACGTTTAGCGCGGCTGCGGCGATGCCCACGGCGACGCCCGCAAACAGCGTCCACGTCCAGCCGGTTTCCTTCATCGCCCAGTAGCCAAACCCGGCCCCGATAGCAAGCGCTACGACGATAGATATGCCCAGGCTTAGCTGCTCGGCGCCCTTTACGACGTCGCCTAAATTTATCTTCGCCATTAGGCAAATCCCCAGCTATTTTTCATGCGCTCTTGTATCGCTTCGCGCTCTTTTCTAGCCTCTTTTAGACGCTCTTCCAGATCGGCGATCCTTGCTTTTACCTCGCGCATCTCCTCGTTCTCGCTAGCGCTCTCCGCAGCTATCTCGGCAAAGCTCTCGTCCGCGGCCTTAACGGCAAATTTGATATCGTCCTCGCTCATCGCGTCGCAGATGAAGCCCGTCTCAAACTGGCTAGGCGCTAGATAAACGCCTTTTTTAAGCATTTTGGCGTGAAATTTAGCGTAAAGTTTAACGTCGCTTTTTAGCGCGTCGTCGTAGTTTTTGACCTCGTTTGCCGTAAAGAAAAATCCAAACATCGAGCCTCTCACCGTCGTTTGCAGAGCGATGCCGTGCTTCGTGGCGACGCTTTTTAGTCCGTGAGCAAATAGCACGGCTAGCTTGTTTAGGCGGTCATAAAGCTCGTTGTCGGCAAAAATTTTACTTAGGCTTGCGATGCCTGCGGCCATAGCTACGGGATTGCCGCTTAGCGTACCGGCCTGATATACGGCGCCTTCGGGACTTAGGCAGTCCATGATGGCAGACTTTCCGCCAAACGCAGCCGCCGGGCAGCCTCCGCCGATAACTTTACCAAACGTCACTAGATCGGCCTCGATACCGTTAAATTCGAACGATCCGTGTCTGCTCGCTCGAAATCCGCTCATGACCTCGTCAAATATCAGAACCGCGCCGTTTTCGTCGCAAAGGCGTCTAAGCTCGCTCAAAAACTCGTTATCAGCAGGCACGAGCCCCATATTTCCCGCGATCGGCTCGATTATCAGCGCGCCGATTTTGCCTCTATTTGCCTCAAATATCGCTCGCACGCTTTCTATATCGTTATAGCGCGCTAGATACGTGTTTTTCACCACGTCCGCCGGTACTCCGCCGCTAGATGCGTTGCCGTAGGTGGTCGCGCCGCTACCTGCCTTTACCAAAAGCGCGTCGCTGTGCCCGTGGTAGCAGCCTTCAAATTTTATGAGTCCGTCCTTACCGCTAAAGCCGCGCGCTACGCGTATCGCGCTCATAGTGGCCTCGGTGCCCGAGCTTACGAAGCGCACCTTTTCTACGTTTTTAAACTCGTCGCAGATTAGTTTAGCTAGCCTCGTTTCTAAATTTGACGGAGCGCCAAAGCTTAGTCCCTTTTTAGCCGTCGCTATCACCGCGCTCTCGATATCGGGGTCGCAGTGACCGAAGATAAGCGGTCCCCAGCTCTGGATGAAGTCCAGATAGCGGTTTCCCTCGATATCGACTAGATACGCGCCCTCGCCGCGATCTACTACAAAAGGCTCGCCGCCGACGCTGCCAAACGCGCGAACGGGCGAATCCACGCCGCCCGGGATATAAATTTTCGCCAGTCCAAAAGCTTCTTTGTTCGTCATTTTTTATCCTTGTTGAAATTTATAACGTATTCGTAAAGTAAATTTATCTCTTCGTCGGTTAGAAAGTAGCTAGGCATCACGCTTTTTGCGCTTAGTACGCCCTCTTTAAACGTCTCAAAATCAAGATTGTTTATCCGAGGCGCTCTTAGCTCGTCGTCGATGACCTGCTTCGTTTTTTTATCAAAATGTCTATATTTTGATATGAGCGAACCCTCGCCGCCCTTGCCGTGACACTTGTCGCAGCCGATGCCGCGCGGGTTTTGATAGAGCATCTTTGCGTATTCGTTTTTCGTGATAAAATCGCTCGCAAACGCTGCGCCGCAAAGTAGCCCTAAAATCAGCCAAATTTTCATAAATTCTTTCGCTTTTTCGTAAATTTAATCTAAAATTAGCTATCATACAATCTTTGCGATTAAAAAGTAATAAAGGACGAAAATGACGATATTAGACGGCAAAAACGTAAGCGCGCAGGTAAAAGAAAGAGTAAAAAACGAAGCGCTAAATTTGAAAAATCAAGGCATAGAGCCTGCGCTCGCGGTGATACTGGTGGGCGAGGATAAAGCCAGCCAAACCTACGTCGCGGCAAAAGAAAAAGCCTGCATAGCCTGCGAGATAAAAAGCGTAATGCACCGCTTGCCCGAATCTACGACGCAAAGCGAGCTAATTGCGCTAATAGACGTGCTAAATTTAGACGACGGCATCGACGGCATCCTAGTGCAGCTGCCGCTACCAAAACACATAGATACGAATAAAATTTTAGAAACCATAAGCCCCGAAAAAGACGTGGATGGATTTGCCGCGATAAACGTCGGCAAGCTAGCTAGCGGGCTTGACGGCTTCGTGCCGTGCACGCCGCTAGGCATAATGGAAATTTTTAAAGCGTACGATATCAATTTAGAGGGCAAAAACGCCGTCGTGATCGGACGTAGCAACATCGTGGGAAAACCGATGGCAAATCTACTGCTAAACGCCAATGCGACCGTAACCGTGACGCATAGCAAAACACGAAATTTAAAAGAAATTTGCGCGGACGCCGACATCCTGGTAGCCGCTATCGGTAGGGCTGATTTCGTAACGGCGGGTATGGTAAAAGAGGGCGCCGTCGTAATCGATGTAGGCATAAACCGCATGGACGACGGCAAGCTAAAAGGCGACGTCAAATTTGACGAGGTAGCGCCCAAATGCTCGTTTATAACTCCGGTTCCAGGAGGCGTAGGTCCGATGACTATCGCGATGCTGCTCTCTAACACCATAAAATCAGCCAAAAACCGCGCGAAAAAGGCATAAATTTTGAAAAAAGCGTTTAATAAATTTTTAGATTTTTCAAACAGCTGGACGGGCACGGTCATCATCGTCTTGCTCGTGATTTTCTTTGTCGCGCAGGCTTTCGTGATACCGTCTGGTTCGATGAAGGACACGCTTTTAGTCGGCGATCATCTTTTCGTTAAAAAATTTAGCTACGGCATCTCGACACCGCGCATTCCGTGGATAGAGGTCAAGGTTTTGCCCGATTTTAACGGTAACGGCCACCTCATCGAGGGAGCAAAGCCGCAGCGCGGCGATATCGTGGTTTTTCGCTATCCGCACGATGAAAAGATCCACTACGTCAAGCGAAATTTCGCAGTCGGCGGCGATGAAGTGATATTTACGGAAAAAGCGCTATTTTTGCACCCGCACGAGGGCGAGGAGTTTATAAAGGCAAATTTCGACGAAAAAGATATCGTTAAATTCGGCGGCAAACTTTTCGTCAAAGAGCCCTATAAATTCGGCGGCATCCACTACGACGAGAAGGTAAATTTATTTGAACTAGCCGTAAACTACCTAAACTCGAGCAAATTCGCCATGCAACCGGTTATCGTAAACGAGCTACCCAGCGTAGGCAACTATCCGTTTAACGCATTTTATTTTCAGGTTCCCGAAGGCGAGTTTTTCATGATCGGCGACAACCGCGACCACTCAAACGACAGCCGATTTTGGGGCCCCGTGGCATACAAAAATATCGTCGGCAAGCCTTGGTTTGTCTATTTTAGCTGGGACGACGAATACAAAATCAGATGGAACAGGGTCGGTAAGAGCGTGGATTTTATACAAAACTCGCCCGAGCTACTAGACGCCGCCAGAGCAGAAGCTAAAAACGACGGAAACAAGATCGAATGAACCTTGATAGCATCGACTTCGCGCAGGTAGCGATCCTAGTCGCCGTGCTCGTTATCTCCGTCGTCGGGCACGAGATCGCGCACGGATATGCGGCGTTTAAATTCGGCGACTTAACCGCCAAAAATTTGGGGCGGCTCAGCATAAATCCTATAAAACACGTCGATCCGCTAGGCACTATCGTCGTGCCCGCGCTCATGTATCTTAGCACCGGAGTGACGTTTGGTTGGGCTAAACCGGTACCTATAAATTTACGCACGGTGCTCTATAACGGCGGCTACAAGGCCGCTATAGTCGTCGCGCTTGCTGGCATCGCATACAACCTAGCTCTTTTCGCGTTAGCGTTTTGCGCGTTTAAATTGATCGGTTTTGGGTTTTTTGATAGCTCGGTAGCGGAGTTTGTTTTCATGCTCGCCGCCGTAAATTTAGTCCTAGCCCTCTTTAACCTCTACCCTATCCCGCCTCTTGACGGCTCAAAGGCGCTTGAGTATCTTTTGCGCATTTTCGGACTTCACGGCGCTGCAAACTGGCTAAATAGCATGCAAAGATACGGCTTTATCGCGCTAGTTGTCATCGTGATCTCGCCGCTAAAAGATTATTTTTTCGAGCCGATACGATATGCCGTTACTATCATGAGGATGTTTTTATAAGCGGCGAATTTAAAATTTAGCCTAAATTTCGCTCCTAAAGGCTCGCGGCGAAATTTTACTTTAATGCTTTTTTGCTATAATTAAGCATTTTTTAGCTTATGGAAATTTCATGAAAATAGACAAAATTTTTATCGCGAGCGACCACGCGGGCTTTGATTTTAAGGCGCAAATTTGCGAGCTTTTAAAAAGCGAAGGTTTTAGCGTATGCGACCTAGGAACGCATAGCAAAGATAGCGTAGATTACCCCGATTTTGCCGAGCTTCTAGCGCAAAATTTGCAGCACGAAAACGAATACGGCGTGCTAATCTGCGGCACGGGCATCGGCATCAGTATCGCGGCTAACCGCCATGCGCACGTTCGCTGCGCGCTCTGTCACGACGTCACCACGGCAAAACTAGCCCGCGAACACAACGACGCAAACGTGCTAGCCATGGGCGCTAGAACGATCGGCGACGCGGTCGCGGCAGATATGATAAAGGCCTTTTTCGCTACCGAATTTGCAGGCGGCAGGCACGAAAGACGCGTGAAAAAGTTAGGAGGCGAGAAATGACCGATTGGCTCGTACTTACCGTTTTGATCTGCATTTGTATCTATCTCACCGTTATGGTGTTTTACTTTAAAACCTTGCTTAAAAAAGAGCGCACGACGCGCGATTTTATGAAAAATAATCTCCAAGATACCGAAGTCGTCATCCGCAAGCTGCAAGTCCAGCTACAGCGCGGTCTTGGCAACATCGACATCCTCACAGACGAGCTAAATAAAGTCAAAAACGACGCCAACGCCCTTCGCACCAGAAACTCGCAGTACCGCCTGGAAAACGACAAACTCCGCCAGCGCATCCGCGAGCTAGAGGGCAAAATCGAAGCGCTACTATAAATCAAATTTAAAGGCAAAAAATGAAAGAACTAGACAAAGCGGGGAAGGAATTTTTATTAAATTCCATCCGCTGTATAAACGATTTTCCAAAACCGGGCATAGTATTTCGCGACATCACGACGCTGCTAAACAACAAAGAGGCGTTTAATTTTTTAATCGATCACCTCGTCGCTCGCTACGAGAGCGCTAATATCGACTTTATCGCGGGTATCGAATCGCGCGGATTTATATTCGCAGCGGCTTTGGCGGCTAGACTGCGGCTACCTTTCGTGCCGATTAGAAAGCCTAAAAAACTGCCTTACATCACGATCTCGCAAAAATATAGCCTAGAGTACGGCGTAGACGAAGTGCAAATTCACGTTGATGCATTCGGCGAAAAAGCGGGCGCAAAAGTGCTTTTAATAGACGATCTAATCGCTACTGGAGGCACGGCTAAGGCTAGCGTCGAGCTAATCAATCAAACAAACGCCGTTTGCGTAGAGGCCTGCTTTTTGATCGATTTAAAGGATCTTGGCGGTAGCGCAAATTTACGCCCGCTAACTAAAATTTACAGCATTTTGGAGCTATGATGGAAGAATTTTTTACAAAACTACTCATCGAGTACGGCTACATCATACTATTCGTCTGGTGCATAATGGAAGGCGAAATGGCGCTCATAATGGCGGGCATCCTCTCTCATCAAACGCATATGCATATCGCGCCGGCCCTCTTCGTAGCAGGTCTGGGCGGCTTTGTCGGCGATCAAATTTACTTTTATCTAGGCCGCTACAACAAAAAAAATATCGCCAAAAAACTTCACACGCAGCGCCGCAAATTCGCCATCGCGCATATAATGCTGAAAAAATACGGCTGGCCGATCATCTTTATCCAGCGCTATATGTACGGCTTTCGCGTCATCATACCGATGACTATAGGCTTAACCGGATACAGCGCAAAAAAATACGCCTTTATAAATCTAATAAGTGCGTGGTGCTGGGCCGCGATAACGATAATCCCCGCGTGGATCCTCGGCGAGCACATACTTGATATCTTGCACAAAGCAAAAGAGCACTGGTACGTCGCCGTGCCGGTAGTAGCGCTATTTTTGGGCATTTTGCTCTACGGCTTTAGGCGCATAGAAAATAAAATTTTAAACGATAGGAGACACAGAAGTGCAGTTTCAACTCACTAATAAAAAACTAAACGAAATCAAGGCTGATTTGGAGCTGATTTTCGTCGTAGATAAAAACCTGAAACATAAATTTATAAAAGACGAAAAGGCGTTTAAATTTGCCAACTACAAAGGCGAGAGCGTCTTGCTTTTACTAGAAAGCGGCAGGATCTACGTTCCGCTTAGTAAGCTTGGCTACGACGAGCTTCGCATAGCTGCGGCAAAAGCATATAACGCCGTAAAATCGCTAAACGTAAAAAGCCTAAAACTAGCCTCATACGTCGCAGGCTGCCAGAAAATGAGCTTTCAGGCTCTAACCGAGGGCTTTTTGCTAGGCGCTTACGAATTTAACAAGTATAAAGAAAAAAAAGAAAAATACGCGCTAAAAGATATTATTTTTAGCAACGAGGAATTTAGCGGCGAGGACGTCCGCGAAAACGACGCACAGGACGGCTTTGCCCACGGCGAGATAATCGCTTCGGCGACAAATTTCACCAAAGATATCGTAAACGAGATACCTGAAATCTACACCCCGCAAAAAATGGCGGAAGAGGCTCAAAATCTAGCTAAAAATTATCCAAATTTAAGCTGCAAAATTTACGATGAAAAATTCCTCGAAAAAGAAAAGATGAACGCATTTTTGGCCGTAAACAAAGCCAGCGTCCATCCGCCTCGCCTCATCCATCTTGTCTATAAGCCAAAAGGCGCAAAAAAACGCATAATCTTCGTCGGCAAGGGACTAACCTACGATAGCGGCGGGCTTAGCTTAAAGCCGGCTGATTATATGCTAACCATGAAAGCCGATAAAAGCGGCGCAGCTGCGGCGATGGGTATAATTAAAGGTGCGGCGGAGCTAAATTTGCCTTTTGAAATTCACGCTATTTTAGGCGCGACCGAAAATATGATCGGCGGCAACGCCTATAAACCCGACGACGTGCTGATCTCTCGCAGCGGAGTTAGTATTGAGGTGCGAAACACCGACGCCGAGGGCCGTTTAGTATTAGCAGACTGCCTCAGCTACGCGCAGGATTTTAAGCCCGATATCCTCATCGACATGGCGACGCTAACTGGCGCTTGCGTGGTCGGACTTGGAGAATACACAAGCGGTATAATGGGCAACAACGAGGAGCTAAAAGCGGAATTTAAAGCAAAAGCAGCAAAAAGCGGCGAACTAAATACGATTTTAGAGTTTAACCCTCATTTGCGCGAGCTGATCAAAAGCCAGATCGCAGACGTCAGCAACACAGGCTCTAGCCGTTACGGCGGCGCGATCACGGCGGGGCTTTTCCTCGATAAATTTATAAAAGACGAATTTAAAGACAAGTGGATACACCAAGATATCGCAGGCCCCGCATACACCGAAAAAGCTTGGGGATATAACCAGGCTGGCGCGACGGGAGCGGGCGTGCGAATGAATCTTTATTATCTATGCGCTATGGCAAAGGAGCTGTAATGGGACTAGCAGTAGGTATCGTAGGCTTGCCAAACGTCGGCAAATCAACCACATTTAACGCACTAACCAAAGCGCAAAACGCCGAGAGCGCGAACTATCCGTTCTGCACGATCGAGCCGAATAAAGCCGTCGTGCCGGTGCCCGATAAGCGCCTAGGCGAGCTAGCCAAAATCGTAAATCCAAATAAAATCCAATACTCAACTATCGAATTCGTCGATATCGCAGGACTCGTAAAAGGTGCGAGCGCGGGCGAGGGTCTGGGAAATAAATTTCTTTCAAACATCCGCGAAACCGAGGTGATTTTACACATCGTGCGCTGCTTTGAGGACGAAAACATCACGCACGTAGAAGGCGGCGTCGATCCCGTACGAGACGTCGAGATCATCGAAACCGAGCTCATCCTCGCCGACATCGAGCAGCTAAACAAAAAAATCGAGCGCCTAACCCGCGAAGCCAAAGCAAACGCAAAAGGCGCAAAAGAGGCGCTAGAGACGGCAAATGCGCTGCTAGCTCACCTAAATGACGGCAAAAGCGCGAGCAGCTTCGGCGGCAAGGACGACGACGCGTTTATAAATTTAAATAAAGAGCTAAGGCTACTCAGCGCAAAAGAGGTCGTCTACGGCGCAAACGTAGATGAGGACGGTATCTCGGAGGATAACAAATACGTGCAGGCACTTCGCGAATTTGCGGCGCGCTCGGGACACGAGGTTATCAAGCTCTGCGCCAAGATCGAAGAGGAGCTCGTGGGGCTTAGCGACGAAGAGGCGCATGAGTTTCTAAGCTCACTAGGCACAAACGAAAGCGGCCTAGAAAAGATCATCAAAACGGCGTTTGCGAAGTTAAATTTGATCAGCTACTTTACCGCGGGCGTCGTCGAGGTACGCGCATGGACGATCGTAAAAGGCTGGAAAGCGCCAAAAGCCGCCAGCGTCATCCACAACGACTTTGAGCGAGGATTTATCAGAGCCGAGGTCATCGGCTACGAGGACTACATCGCGTGCGGCGGCGAAAATCCGGCAAAAGAAGCAGGCAAAATGCGCCTAGAGGGCAAGGACTACGTCGTTCAAGACGGCGACGTGATGCATTTTAGATTTAACGTTTAAGCATAAATCGGTCAAATTTAGCTTTGCTAACCAAGCGGTTCTTGGCTAAATTTGACCGCCTTTTCTTTATTGCCGCGTAGCTTACGAGCCTAAGCACGGGCAAGATAAATTTTTGCATCGGCGTCTTGGCTACTCTAGTAACCGCGCCATAAAATTTTAGTCTTAAAAATGCGGTTAAATTTAGCTCGGCGCGGGCTTTCTAGCTCAAATTTGACTCGCGCTAAATTTAAGGAAAAATTTGAAAAAGATCATAGCCGTTTGCGTAACTGTATTAAATTTACTCCATACACAAATGATATTCAAGGACACCAAGATTGCGTAGTTTTAGCGCATCGTCGCACTACTTAGGCATCGCGTCCAGATGTTACGACCTATCGACAGCAGTATACAAACTCTACAAAGAAGCAAAATAGGTTAAATTTGAGAAAAATAAAGCTAGTAAAATTTAACAAAGGAGCGCGATGATAAAACAGCTCTTGCTACTACTTGTTGCTCTAAATTTCGCCCTCGCAAATTTGACGGACGAAGCTCAAGGCGCCTACGATGCGGGCGATGAACAAACGGCGGCTCAAATTTGGCAAAAAGCGTGTGAATCGGGCGAGGCGCGCGGCTGCGTAAGGCTTGGGTTTTTATACCAAAGCGGCAGAGGCGTAAAGCAAGATGACGAAAAAGCCGGTAAATTTTACCAAAAAGCTTGCGACGCGGGCGAGCTAAGAGGCTGCGACAGCCTAGCCTCGCTACACCAAAATAGCGGCGAACATGCTAAAGCCGCCGCGATTTTTGAACAAGCCTGCGAAAAAGGATTTGGTTTAAGCTGCTATAATCTAGCTCAAATTTACGAAGCGGGCAGCGGCGTCGCGCCGGATGAAAGTAGGGCGCTAGACCTCTACGTAAAGGCCTGCGAGCGCGGATACGCCGTAGTTTGCTACTATCTAGGCGGCATGTACGCGGACGGCGTAATGGGCAAAAACGACGAAGCCGCGAAAAACTCGAAAAACGCGCTCAAATTTTACTCGCTTGCCTGCGAGGGTAAAATTTATGAAGCGTGCGAAGCTTTGGGTAGGCTTTACGAGGACGGCGAGGCGGGTTTTGCGCAGGATATCAAGGCCGCTAGATCCTACTACGACAAGGCCTGCGCCGCAAATGCCTACAAATGCAGCGGCAGCGAGTGTCTGGACGAGCTATACGGCGGCTGGGCGCAGTATCAAAGCGGGCAGTTTGAAGTAGCCTACAAGCTCGGCAAAGAGGCGTGCGATAGAGGCGTAGTAAACGGCTGCGCGGCGCTAGGAGAGCTCTACGCAAAGGGGCTCGGCGGAGCGCGGCAAGATAGCGAGCTGGCGGTCAAATTTCACGATAAGGCCTGCGAAGGCGGCTTTGGAGCTTCTTGCGCCGAGCTTGGCGAGATGCTATCTCGGGGACGCGGCGCAAAAAAGGACGTTCCGCGCGCGCTGGAGCTTTTTGAAAAGGCCTGCTTGCTTTGGCGGCCGGATGCCTGCGAGAGCCTAGCGGACGCGTATTTTGAGGGCACGAACGCGCCGCAAGATGTAGCAAAAGCCTTTAGTTTTTACGGGATCGCCTGCTACAATGGGCTAAAACCGGCCTGCACGAATCTAGGCGCGATCTACGAAAGAGGCGTAGGCGAAGTGGTAAAAGCGGACGAAAACGAAGCCGATAGCCTTTTTCGCGAGGCTTGCGAAGCCGGCGATGCACGCGGGTGCCTAAATCTAGCGCGCCGTCTTGAAAGTAGCGACAAAAAACAAGCCGCCGCGCTACGCCAAAAGGCGCAAAAGCTGCACGAAAAAGAGTGCGAGGCGGGGCTAGCTAAAAAGTGCATGGAGTTTAAAAAATCAACTAATAAAGGAGAAAAACATGAGTTTTAAAAAAGTTTCATTTGCCGCCGTTGCGGCCGTTTGTCTATTTTTAGGCGGCTGCACCCAGCCTAGAACCACGCAGATAGAGCTACCAAAAAGCGCGCTAGATAGCGTAAATCTACCAAACGAAGTGGCCATAGACGGCGAAAAATTCGTCTTAAAGCAAAAAAACGCAAGAACGGCTGAGTTTTATCTACCTAATGAAAAAGTGGGCTTTAAATGGACCAAGCTAGTGAGCGTCACCGTCGATGAAAACGCCGATATCAACGAATACCAAAGGACCTTTATGACCGCGCTAAAAAGCGGGCAGTTCGGCAAAGCGGAGTATGATTTTAAGTCCATAAACGATAAAGAGTATCAAGCTTACACGATCTACTATCCGATCGCGGGCAACCCCGATTTTGACAACTACGAGATCAATCTAATCCACGTCAAGAGCCTTAACTGTGGGCTTAGGGTAACGCACTACGCGCTAAAGTTTCTAAATATCGCGGATAGAAGCAAATTTCACACGCTAATCAAGCAAAAAATGCCGATATTTTTAGCGCAGATGCCGCAGGTCGAGTGTAAATAAATTTACTTTCGGGCGTTATTTTTAGTTTTTGCTAAATTTAACGCCACTTTTACGGACTAATTTTTAAAATTTAGCCCATAAACTGCAACAAATTTGACGCTTTGCTTGCGCAGGCGGTCAAATTTGACGAGCGTAACGGCTGCAAATTTAACGCCGCCTGGTTTTAGGCGACAAATTTACTATTCATGCCTGCTTAAAGGCTAGATAAAACTACCCAAAGGAAAAATATGGAAAACGGCGGACTGGCGGTATATTTCGGAGAAAATTTAGCGCAAATTTTATCGCAAAAGATAAAGGCGGTTTATCCTAAATTTGACGCGCAGAGCTACTGTGGGCAAATCGCAAAGAGTACGCCGAGTCTCGGTTATTCGCAAAGGATTTTAGCGCACGCAAACGCGCTAAATGAACTTTTGCCGCCGGATTTTAAGCGCGCGGCGGAGATTTTGGTCGCGATTTTGGGCGAGGAAAACCCGAACGAAACGGGCATGTTTAAGCACTTTTACTGGACTTTGCCGCTGGCAAAATACGTCGAAATCTACGGCCTAGACGACTTTGAGACCTCTATGGGCACGATCAGGGAAATCACGAAGCGCGGCACTGGCGAGTACGCGGTGCGCGCCTTTATCAAAAAATACCCGCAAGACTCGCTAAAAACCATGACACGGTGGGCGCGCTCGTCAAATTTCCACCTGCGTAGGCTAGCGTCGGAGGGTCTGCGACCAAAGCTGCCGTGGGCTAGCAAGCTAGAGCTTTTCATCAGCAATCCGCGCCCCGTTTTTGCGGTGCTGGAGGTACTTAAAGAGGACGAGGTGCGCTTCGTACAGCGCTCGGTCGCAAATAACGTCGCCGACTATCTAAAGGTAAATTTCGCCGCCGCAAAGGAGCTGCTCCTGCGCTGGCAAAGCTCGCAAAACAAAAATACGCAGCAAATCATCCGTCACGCGACGAGGAAGATAAAAATTTAGTCTTGGCGCAGATACGCAAGCTAGGGGCGGTTAAATTTGGGGTTTTAATTTTTATAAAATTTAAGAAGCAAACGCGCTTGATAGACGATGTGCAACAAGTAGATACAAGCTTAATGGTTGGCTCGCCAAAATATAAGCTCAAATTTGACCCCACCCCCCCCCAAAGCGATACGCAAATTTTAAAAGCCGCCGTGATTAAATTTAAAGCTAAACGCCCAAATTTAGCAGGCAAAACCGCGCAACATAAAAACGGGTCGGCGTGCAGGCATCGCAAGCGGCCGAGTCTAAAACCAAATCTATCCCGCAAAAATCCTAAACGCTATCCAAACCGCTAAAGCACCGATCAAAACGCCGCCCGCAAATGCCGAAGCGACGTAGATTTTCTGCTTTTTTCTGATCTGCTCAAATTTCTTTTCGTGATGCTTTTTCACGCCCTCAAAGGTCAAATTTAAGATCTTTTCGTTCGTTTGATTTAGCGCATTGGCAAAGCTCTTTATCTGCTCGTCGTTGATGTAGCGCATGGTCTTGCGCGTCGCGTTAGCCAGGCGCTCGTAGTCCTCGCTGTTTTCCCAGAGTTCGACGACGGTGTTGTTTTCTATACGCTCTTTTAGCTCTAGCGTTTCTTTTAGCTCGTTTTGTTCGACTAGCTGCGTTCCCATTGCGCCTCCTTAGTTGATAGTTCCTATTTTGTCGCCGTATTTTAGCTTTTGCTCGGCCGCTAGATCAAATTTGACCGCGCCCTGCTCGCTAAGGATGAGGATCGTCGAGCCCAACTCAAACATCCCCAGCTGCTCGCCCTTTTTCGCATTTAAATTTTCGTATTCGTAGAGCGCGACGTTGCCGGCGCAGGCGTTAGTCTGTATGCGCGCGTCAAAGTCAAATTTCATCTTGCCCACGTTTAGCGCGCCGACAAAGACCAGCCACATCTTTTTGCCGTTTGCAAGCTCGCATTTTAGCACCACGCGCTCGTTTTTGGCGTAAAGATTTGGCACCTTTAGCAGCGCGCTAACAGCCACGCTGTATAGCTCGCCCGGCACGTATAGCGCGGATAAAATCCTCATATCGCAAGGCGCGTGATAGCGGTGATAGTCGCGCGGGCTAAGATAAATATTTACGTACTCTAGCTCGGCGTCTCGCTCCGAACGCTCCATGCTATCTCCGAGAAGCTCCGCGATACCGTACTTGTGCCCCTTGACGCTGATCGCTTTTAGCTCCTTGCTAACTCCGCGCTCCAGGCACGTGCCGTCGCTAGGACTGATGAAAGCCTGCGGCGAAACGTCGAAATCTCGCGGACGCTGTAGCTCGCGGGTAAAAAGCGCCGTCAGGCTCTCATACTCTCTAGGCTGCTTAAACTCGCTCATGTCGATTTTAAAGCCGCTTACGTATTTTTCATTGATAAAAGTTTGCAAAAATCTCGGAAATTTAACCGCCGCTACAAACCCAAATATCCTAGAAATAAGTCCCCTCATACAACTCCTTTTAGTCTTAATAACGAAATCTCGCTAGGCGCCATCACGCGCACCGGCGGCCCCCAAAACCCGGCGCCTCGGCTAACGTAAATTTGCGTATTTTTGTTCGCGCGGTATAGCCCGGCGACGTATTTTTGATCGAGCCTTACCAGCAGCGAAAACGGAAAAATCTGCCCGCCGTGCGTGTGTCCGCTCACCACTAGATCCACGGGCGCGCTTTCGTCCATGTATTTTAAAAATTTAGGCTGATGGGCGAGCAAAACGGTGGGCAAATTTACGTCGCGACCGTCCAGAGCAGCGACTAGATCGGGCTCGTACGCTTTAAACCTTAAACCGATGATATCATAAACTCCGGCTAAATTTACCCCGCCCACTCGCGCGTTTTCGTTGCCTAAAATTTTAAAATTCGTCGTCTCGCGGATAACTTTTATCGTGCCGTCGATACCGTTATAGTACTCGTGGTTGCCCGGCACGTAAAAGGTGCCGTATTTGCTCTTTAGCTCGTTAAATGGCGCGATAAACTCGGCCAAACGGTGCGGCTTCACGTCGGCGATATCGCCCACGATCGCGACTGCATCGGCGTCAAGCTCGTTTACGCGTCTAGTTACCGCCCGCGCAAAGTCCGCCCCCAAAAAATCGCCTAGATGAATATCTGTTAAAACCGCGATTTTTAACTCGCCCTTTAGCCCCTTTATCTCGATATCTTGGGCTTTTACTTCGGGCAATTTTACGGCGTTAAAGATACCTCTAAAAAAGTAGCTAAACGCCAAAATAAGTATTGTGACGTCGAGGTAAAGACGCAAAAATTTACGCCTGCTCTCGCTAAACGCGCGCTTAGTTACGGGACGGACGGCAAAGGCGACGACGTTCGTAAAAAGCACGAACGAAAAGATAATAAACGTCAGCGCCAACATCAGCGAACAGGCGATGCGAAGGCTCGGCCCCAAAAAGTTAAACCGCAGCGAAAAAGCCAGCGCGACGCCGCCGATGGCAAGCGTCAGGAAAAACAGCCCAAGCGCCCTTTTATGCGCGGCAAGCGGCCTGAGCGCGGCATCGGCAAAAAGCCCGCGGTAAGAAACGTAATTCATAAAAATGATGATTAAAGACGATAGAACATAAAACATTTCGTAAATTTAGCCAAAATTATTAAATATCTAACCACTGTGCGCGGCAAATTTGAGGAAATTTAAACGCGGAGGCAAAGCGTGTGCGAGAAACGTCTTTTTTTACGCGACGATATCAGTGCGGGCGGAGGGTAAATTTGATAGCTTGTTTGGATAAATTTAGCGCGTAACTCCGCGTTGATTCACGACGCCAAAATGCAAATTTGATTTTACGGGCTGCCTAAAACGCATTTTAGCAGGCAGCTAATCCAAATTTTATCGCCGCGCTTATTTTTGCGCTCGGCATAACCCGCGCCTTTACGAAGCTACCGAGATTTTTGCCTATTCTTCGCCCGCATCCTGTGTTCGCACGATGAGGCTCTTTGGCAGGCTAAATTTCTCGATCACCTCGCACTCCTTTGCCCTCATCTCGCCAGCGTCGCTCTCGTGATCGTAGCCTAGCACGTGAAGCAGTCCGTGCGTGAACAGTAGCGCCGTCTCGTCATCCTCACTGTGGCCTAGCTCGGCGGCTTTGGCGGCGACTAGCTCAGTGTTTATCACGATACAGCCAAGCGGCGCGTGTAGCTGCATCTCAAGCGGGAAACTCAGCACGTCCGTAGTCTCATAGATGCCGCGCTCGCGGACGTTTATCTCCTTCATCTCCTCGGCGTCCACAAAGCTAAGCTCCACTTCGCCCGCGGTCAAATAGTCGCAAATTTGATCCAAAATCCTCGGATAATCGTCCTCGCAAAGTATCATTTTTGGCTTTCCTTTAGTAAAATTTGAGTATGATTTTAGCGAAAATTTCGGTCGAATTTAATAAAGCCAAATTTGTAACAAACGACATCGGCGTCAAATTTGACTCGCTTTGTATAAAATTTTAAAAACTCTAATGCCCAAATTTTTAAAATTTCACTCGCTCAAAGCAGTTACCTACCAAATTTCGGCTTCACTAACGCTTAGCACGAAATTTGGAGGCGAAAGCTTTTCGGTCGTAAAATTTTAAAAAATTTTTAGAGACGAAATTTAACATTTTCAGGGTGCGGGTCTCGGCGAGTAAAATTTAAAGCTAGAATTTACAAATTTGACTCCAAAATTTAACGTAAAACGCGAAGTATTTTTGCGTTTAGACGAGACGGATTTAAATTTTACGATGGGAGCTACCCAGTCGGTAGTGACCGAGTAAAATTTAAATCCAACGAAGTATAAACCAAAAAGACGAGCAAACAAGAAAAGGATAAAAATGGCAAAGAAAGCGGTTTGTATAATGAGCGGCGGCATGGACAGCACCCTCTGCGCTGTCCTCGCCAAACGCACAGGCTACGAGATCATCGCGCTGCATTTTGACTACGGACAGCGCACGATGAAGCGCGAAAAGCTAGCGTTTGAGCAGATCTGCGAGCGTATCGGCGCGCTAAAAAAGGTAAATTTAGACGCTAGTTTTATAGCAAGCATCGGCGGCAACGCACTAACGGACGAGAGCCTAGCCATCCGCAAAGACGGCGCCAAGCCCGACACCCCTAGCACCTACGTGCCGTTTCGCAACGGCATCTTTATCTCTATCGCCGCCGCGCTAGCCGAAAAAGAAGGCGCGCAGGCACTATATATCGGCATCGTCGAGGAGGACGGCTCGGGCTACCCCGACTGCACGGCGGATTTTATCGGCAAGATAGAAAGCGCCGTAAATGCCGGCACCTCAAAGGACTTTAGCCTGCGCATCGTCACTCCGCTAGTAAATTTAAGCAAAGCTGACATCGTGCAAAAGTCGATTGAGGCGGGCTCGCCGCTGGAGCTAACGTGGAGCTGCTACGAGCGCGAGGACGAGGCTTGCGGCGAATGCGACAGCTGCCGCCTAAGACTACGAGGATTTGAGCTTGCAGGCGAAAAAGATAGGATAAAATACGTAAATTTAAAATAAAATTTCTAAAAATCGGCATGGACCCGTCCACAAATTTAGCGCAAAATAAAATTTATCTGCCAAAATGCTACGAACGCTCTACCGCCGTTTTTGTTTGGCAAATTGGGTTGCGACGTCGGTTTTACGAATTTTAGACGTAAGGTGTTTTTGGCAATATCCGCTTTTAAGGACGGAAAACAAAACGCCTACTTTAAATACTCTCACATCTGCACTGCTACGCCATCCGCCTAAGCAAAGCGACCGCGGTATGCCTCACAATGGGAGCACTAGTTGCACGCTTTGCCTAAAAACTCGCAGGGCAAGTTCTACTGATTTACGCATTTTCCCGTCAAATTTATCGGCAAATTTGCGGCTAGAAAGCGAATGGCTTAAAAATTAGATCAAATTTGCGGCAGACAAAGGCGAAAATACGCGCTAAATTTGAGATTATTATAAAATTTCGCCAAACAAATCAGGCTCTGGCGAGCTCAAATTTAACATCGCTTCAAGATCCTCTTTTTGGCATTTAACGAGTGCGTAGTGAAAATTTGAAAGATTTTTTAGCTCGGCAAGCTCCCTAAATCTCATCGTGGCAGCCGCGCTTCCCGCAAAATCCTCCGGCACGCAGATCTTGATACCGCCACTAAAATTTCGTGCTAAAAATGCCGCCTCCATATCAAAAAGCTCATCGTCGCACTCGGCAATAAAGGCCTGAGAGCTCGCGCCAAAAGGCACGACGCGAAAGTTTTTATTTATAAAAACAGGCTCAAAGTGCCCTAAATTTCGCGTGTCGCCGAGCTTAAAAGAAAAGCCCGCGCGGATCAGATACCTCAAAAGTCCGCAAAGATAGTGCGTGAAAACTTTAGGAAAATTTAAGTTTGGATAGTAAACGCCCTCGCAAACGACGCTAGAGGCAAACAGCGAGCCGCCCTGCGCGCAAACCGCGTCCACGTCGCTAAAAACGGTGTCGTAAAGCGGCGCGATCTTGGATAAAATTTTAAGATCGTCTGTGAAAAACAGATCCCCCGCGCCCGCCTTCATTATCTTTATAAAAAGTCGCGTCGCATCCTCGGGTAGCAAGCTAGCTGCGTTGCCGTCAGCATTTTTGCCTAGGCTCATACGCGCGAGCAAGGCCTTTTGCACGGGATTAACGGAGCAAAATTTGAGATTTTTGTAGCTGGCCTCAAAGCGCATCAGTCGCATCAGCGCGGCGCTCAGGCTATCGACCTTGATAAAAGCGACTTCAGGATCGATAACTTCGCATCTTTGCTCGACGAGTACGGCATAGGCGCCGTTTGCGACGGCTGCGGCTATCTCGTCCGCGCCTGCGCCAAGCCCGATGTAGGCGTAGCCTTGGCGCACGTTTTTACTCTCAAACGCAAAGCCCTCCACGGCGCTGACGCTCGGTTTATTTAGCGCTTCGCCGTTGATGAGGCGCCTTAGGTTTTCGATATTCACGCCGTTTTAGCCTATTTCTGATCCGTTTTTGACCGCAGCCATCGGCGCGATGAGGCACAGCGATCCGTCCTCTGCGCTAAGGATCATGCCCTCGGATATATGACCGAAAATTTTAGCAGGTTTTAGGTTTGCCAGCACGCAGACCTGCTTGCCGATGAGGTCCGCCGGAGCGTAAAATTTGGCTATGCCAGATAAAATTTGACGCGGCTGCTCTTCGCCAAGATCGATCTTAAATTTAAGCAACTTCTCGCTGCCTTCGATATTTGAGCACTCAAGCACGGTGCCTACTTTTATGACGCATTTTTTAAAGTCGTCGATTTTTATTTTCGCGTCCGATTTTTCTTGCGGCGCGGCGGCGGTTTTAGCTGGTTCGCTTACGCTCGGCACCGCAGTCGCCATCAGCTCTTTTTCTATTTTCGGGAAAAGCGGCTGCGTTTTTTGCGCTTTAAAGTCCAAAATTTCGTTATTTAGGATGATTTTTTTATAAGTTGCCGTCGATATCTCAAAGCCAAGCGTCTGCGCGATCTTTTCGCAGGTTCTTGGCATCGCTGGGCTTAGCAGGACGGCCACGCGAGCCAGCAGGTTCGCACATAGCGACACGAGCGCATTTGCTTCGTCTTTTTTGCCGTTTTTCATTAGATTCCACGGTTCAAATTTAGCTATCGACGCGTTTGCGAGCGTTAGCGCCTTAAAGAGCTCCTCGAGGTAGCGGTTCGTGGCGAAACTCTCTAAATTTTTGATAGCATTTTGAAGGTATTCGTTGCCGCTATCTAAAACCTCGCCGTAAAATTTGCGTAAATTTTCGCCCTTTATCTCAAAGTCCGAGTATTTTTCGCTCATGCCGACTATACGACTTAAAAGATTGCCAAGATCGTTGCTAAGCTCGGAGTTTATGCGCTCGATCATAGCTTTTTGCGAGAAGTCTCCGTCCTGTCCAAACGGCACTTCGCGTAGCATAAAGTAGCGGAAATTTTCCAGTCCGTATGCGTCTGCGACTTCGCTTGGGTTGATGACGTTGCCCTTGCTTTTGCTCATCTTTTCGCCGTCTCTCGTCCACCAGCCGTGAGCTGCGACGCAGCGAGGCAGCGGCAGATCAAGGCTCATCAAAAACGCCGGCCAGTACACCGCGTGAAAGCGCAAAATATCCTTGCCGACTATATGCGTCGCGCCTTTCCAGTAGTTCATCTTGTCATCGCCGCGCGTGTAGCCAAGCGTGCTTAGGTAGTTTATGAGCGCGTCTAGCCAGACGTACATCACGTGCCTTGGTTCGTTTAGGCTCGCAGGCAGCTTGATACCCCATTCAAAGCTCGTGCGCGTGATCGAGAGGTCGCGCAGGCCGCCTTTTACGAAGCTCACGACCTCGTTTTTCTTGCCGCGCGGCACGATACAGTCCTCATTCTCCTCGTACCACTTTAGCAGCGCATCTTGGTATTTTGAAAGTTTGAAAAAATAGCTCTCCTCTTTTACCAAATTCGTCGGTCTGCCGCAGTCAGGACACCTCTCGTCCTCCAAAAGCTGCGTCTGCGTAAAAAAACTCTCGCAGCTAACGCAGTAGTATCCCTCGTATTCACCCTTGTAGATATCGCCTTTTTGATACATTTTCAGAAATGCGTTTTGCGCCGTGAGCTTGTGATAGTCGTCGGTCGTGCGGATAAAATGATCGTAGCTGATCTCAAATTTATCCCACAGCTCCCTAAATTTCGCGCTTATCTCATCGGCGTAGGCTTGGGGCGTATAGCCCTTTTTTGCGGCGGCTTGCTCGATCTTTTGCCCGTGCTCGTCGGTACCGGTCATAAAATACGTATCATCGCCCTTTAGCCTCGCAAATCTCGCTATGGTATCTGCTATCACGGTCGTGTAGGCATGCCCGATGTGCGGCACGTCGTTTACGTAATAAATCGGAGTCGTAATATAAGTCGTGTTCATATCTTTCCTTTTTAAATTTAAAAATCAAATCCGCCGCCGTCGCCTTTAGACATCGAGCTATATACGGCATCCACGTAGTTTTTGCGGGTTTTGCACTCAAACATCGCCTTGCAGGCAAAGCACGAGTTTAGTCCCTTTTCGCGCTGACAAGCTTGTAAAATTTCTCTTTGGCGATCAAGCTCCAGCTCAAATTCGTCCTTTTGGGCCGTTTGCGCTGTGTGCTCGCTCATTTCGCGCTTCCGTAAAATTTATGCAGTAAATTTATCTCGTCTTTGGAGCCGAAAAAGCAAGGCGTGGTTTGATGGATTTTTTCCACTTTCATATCAAAAAGCGTTGCCGAGTATCCGTCGCTAGTCGCACCGCCTGCGCGCTCGTAGATGAAGGCAAACGGCAGCACCTCAAATAGCGCTCTTAGCTTACCCTTTGGCGCGTCCGTCGTAGCCGGATAACTAAAAAGCCCGCCACCTTTTAGCAAAATTTGATGCAGGTCGCTCACCATGGCGCCCGAGTATCTGAGGCGATACCCCTGCAAAAACAGTTCGCGAATAAATTTAGCATGAGTTTCGCTCCAGCCCTTTTGCGTCGCGCCCGTAGCGTTTAGCTTGCCCTTTGGCGCGAGCGCTAGATTTTTGATAAATTTAAACTCGCCGTCCCTGCCTAGGCGGTAAAGTGCCGGAGCCGTCCCCTCCTCGCAAAGCACGAGCTCCAGGCGCGGGCCGTAAACGACGTAGGCTGCGGCTTTTAGATTTTGCGGCGTTAGCTCATTTTCGTAAATACCAAAAATCGAGCCGATGGAAAAATTTACATCCACCAGGCTAGAGCCGTCTAGCGGATCGTAGGCGACGATAAATTTCGCGCTCTCGTTTAGCGCCAGCATATCCTCTTTTTCCTCGCTAACGAGTGCTTTTACACAGGCTAAATTTGCAAACTCGGCCGTGATGATCTCGTCGCTTCTCACGTCTAGCTTTAGCTGCGTGTCGCCCGTGGCATTGGCGTGATCAGTGTAGCCTAGGTCGGCGTACTTTATCTCTTCGCCGATTTTTACGGCGATTTTTTTAATCGTTTCGAAAATTTCGTTCATTTTAAAACCTTTGCGTTTTTTAATATCCACTCGCAGATGGTCTGCGTATCGTCTAGATCGAAGTTTGGCTTATCTATGACGTAGTCTCTTTTGTAGCTTGCGATCGCGTTTGAAAAGCTAAGATAATCCTCGTTTATCTCATCCTTAAACACGCTAATACGCGGCAGCGGCAGAGTCTTTAGCCCCTCAACTAGTAGCAAATCAAACTCGCCCGCCATCGCCACGACATCCTCCACACTCTTGCCCTCCTGCGAGAAAAAGGTCGTGCGCGTCGGACTCATGACCGCGACCTCGGCGCCTATTTGACTAAATTTGTAGCTATCCTTGCCCTCGACGTCAAATCTGGCTTTGTCGCCCGGGTCGTGCTTGATGATTACGACTTTTAGCCCGTCATCGATAAATTTTTTGGCAACCTTTAAAATAAGCGTAGTTTTGCCGCTATTTGAAGGTCCGGAAAACGCCATCGCCGCTTTTTTCATTTTTCTCCGAATTTTTTGAAATTTACGCGAATTATAGCAAATTTAGGCTTTTTAAAAGCAAAATTTATCTAAAATAGCACCAAATTTAAAGAGGTATTAAAATGAAAAAGAGCGTATTTTTTTTAAGTTTTATTTTGGCGCTAGTCGGATGCGCGGATAAAAAATATATCCACGAACCGCTAAAAAACGAACTTTTAGCCTACACGAGCAAGTCTGAGATCATAGATGCCGATACGAATATCCTAATCATAGCAACCTATCTAAACCCAATCTATAGCGAGCTAATCGATGAACAAAAAAGAGAGAAATTCGTCGTGGCCGTGCATCCCAAAGAAGCTAAAATTTTAGACGAGAGCTTTACGGCAAACGGCTCGCAGCGAGGCATCATGGTTAGACGCCTGACCGCCAACGATCCGCTTTTAGAAAAAGTGAGCTTTGAGGTACCGTGGGCTCAGTATTTTGAGGTCAGCACCCCAGAGATCAAAAGCGATAAAATCAACCTTACTTTCGAAATTTATCCGTCAAAGAAGGCGTCTTTAAGTTTTCAAAAAGTGTCGAAATCGATGTACTGGAACGGAGAAGCCTTAGGTAAATAACATAGTTTGCGAGTACCTTTTTGCCGTAGTCGCGGCTCTCGGCGAAGGGTACTAGCTCCATGGATAAAAACGGCTCATACTTGCCTTCGTTAAAAAGGTCGCCTCGCTGAAGCATCTTTTTAGTAAAGCCGATACCGCCGTTATACGCGTAAGCTACAAAAAGCGGGTGGTAGAGGTATTTCTCCAAATAATTTAAGTGGTGGTCCGCAAATTTTAAGGCAAGGCGCGGGTCAAACATATCGTCTTGATCGAAATTTGGGATCGCAAGCTCTTTTTTGCCGATGTGATTAGCTAAAAACGGCATAAACTGCATCATACCAAGCGCGTAAGAGGTCGAGATAACAGCCGGGATAAAGCGGCTTTCTTGCCTGCCGATCGCGTAAAGTAGCGCTTTTCTAGTCGCGTTTACGTCCTCTAGCTCATCAGCAAACGGCATGACGAAGTAGCTATCCTTGTAGCCGCTTGCTTTTTCCATCAGGTAGGCGTACTGCCCTAGCGTCTCTTTGGTGTTAAAGGTTTCAGAGTGATTTGCTGAGTCCTCGGCACTCATCTCTTTTATCATTTTAAATGTCTTTTGCCACAAAAACGGGTCTTTTATGTCATAGCCCTCTACCTTTTCTTTCGTAGGCGTCGGCGAGACGATGTTTGCGGCCGGACTTGCACCAGTTAGTTCGTTTGCATAAAGCGTATAGATATTTACGTCGCGGCTTTGATTTAACTTATCAAGATAAATTGTATTTTTACTTAGTAGATACAGCCAAAACACTGCGTTATCCTTGCGGTCTTGCCTATCAAAGGCAGCCTGCGCTCTAGTAAAAAACCTAGCCGCGTCTTTTGGAGAATTTAATAAAACCGCGTTTATACCTAGCATAAAGGCGTCCTTGCCCGCGAGCTCGGTTTCCTTTATCGCAAGAAAATTTTGTCTAAATTTAGCCAATTTTTTATCGATTATTAAATCGTTTACTAGAACGTGAAACTCCTTTTTAGCCGCGAGCAAATTTATAAAATTTGCGTCAAATATCTTATCAAATTTATCCTTGTGCGAGGACTGGTTAAAATAAACCAAAAACGCGTCCGTATCGTTAAATTTGGCAAATTCATCCTCTGGATGCTTCTCGTTTAGCGAGCTAAGGCGGCGATAAAGAAGCGGATCGGAGTCTTTAAATTTATCCGCCAGCTTTTGCCTAGTTTCCTTTTTTAGCTTCATCATAAAAGGCACTCTGAGGCGCTGTTTTTGGCAGGTTACGTTTGCGTCTAGGATATTTTTCGCGCTTACGCCGTCGCACTCGCTTTTTACTTTTTTGGGCGGCAAAATTTCGGCCAGTTTCTTTGCCAGTACGCCCGCTCTGCGAAAGACGTCTTTGCTTAAAATTTGCGCCTGTTCCTTAGTATAGTCGCCTTCGGTTAAAAGACGGTAAAAGTAGTAATCCTTAGCAAGCCCCTTAGGCTCGTCTTTTATCTCCTCAAAGCTCTTAACTCCGCCAAACGCCGCCACAGCAAAAATCGCGGGCAGGATAAATTTAAGTAGCGTACGCAAACATGAGCCTTACAAAAAATCTATCTATAAACTGAAGCGACAAAAGCACGATAATAGGCGCTATATCTATACCGCCAAAAACCGTCGGTATCACGCGGCGGATGGCGGCATAGACGGGCTCGGTGAGGCGGTAGAGCAGTTGCACGATAGGATTATAGGGATCGGGGCGCACCCAACTTATGATCGCCGCGCCTATGATGATCCACGTATAGGCGCTGATAACGATATGCAGGATACTGCCGACTGCTTCTAAAAATACCGAAAATATCATCGTAAAATTTCCTTTAGATACGGTTTGATGAGCGGATATAGCTCGCTAAGCTCGGGGCCGTGCTCGGCGCCCGTGAGCAAAATCCTAAGCGGCATAAAAAAGCCTTTGCCCTTTAGCCCCGTGGCATCCATGAGGGCCTTTTTTAGCTCGTTAAATTCGCTAAATTCACTCAAATTTAACGAAGTTGCGGCGGTTTTTATAGCCTCGCAACCCGCCTTAAACTCATCAGGGATAAATTTGGTCGCAAAAATCGCATCGACCTTGGCTTTTATCTCGGTTAGTAGGCTGCTTTCTTGCGTGTAAAATCTAGCAAGCGCGGCAAATTCCGGTTTTATACCAATTAGCGCAGCTAGTCTTGCATCGCTTGCTCTTTTGATGTGTTCGCGGTTGATGTATTCTAGCTGCTTGACGTCAAATTTAGCCGGAGACGCCGAAACTTTCGAGATATCAAACCACTGCGCGGCTTCTTCTATCGTAAAGATTTCAACCGGCGCCTTGTAGCCTAGCGAGACGATGTAGTTTGCGATAGCTTCTGGCATAAAGCCTTGCGAGAGCAGCCATTTTACGCTACTTTCGTTCTCGCGTTTGCTCATTTTTTTGCCCTCGACGTTTAGGATGATAGGCAGGTGGGCGTAGTTTATCTTTTGCGTATAGCCTAGTCCTTCGCGGATGAGGTCTTGCTTTGGCGTGTTGCTGACGTGATCCTCGCCGCGGATAACGAAGGTTACGCCCTCTAGCATATCATCGACCGCGCAGGCGAAGTTATATGTCGGCGTAAAATCAGCCCGCATAATCACAAAGCTATCGACGTTTTCAGGCTCGAAGCTGATTTCGCCCTTTATAGCGTCTTTAAATTTCATCGTACCTAACGGCTTTTTCATGCGCACGACGAAAGGCTTTTGGTTATTTAGCACTTCGTTATCGCTTAGATGCTCGCATGTGCCGTCGTAGCGGTAGGCTTCGCCTCTAGCCTTGGCGGCTTCTTTTTTAGCCTCCAGTTCGCTTTCGGTGCAAAAGCACGAAAACGCTTTTTTATCTATCAAAAGCTTTGCTGCAAATTCGCGGTGAAATTTCAAATTTTTACTTTGATAATAAAGCGTGTCCCATTTGATACCGAAAAGCTCTAAAATTTCTAAAATTTCCTTGTCTTTTCCGGGGATATTGCGCTCCTTGTCGGTATCCTCGATACGGATGATAAAGCCACTTTTATCCTGGAGCGAACAGACGTAGTTTAGGATCGCAACCCTTAAATTTCCCAGATGCATATCGCCTGTAGGCGACGGCGCAAAACGATACATTTTTGTTTCCTTATTGATTTTTGGGGCGATTATAGCATTTTTGGCATTTAACCTCGCTTTTTTATCTTTTGTGAAGCTAAAATAAATATAATTGATATCTAATTTTAAAATTTAAAGGAAAAAGATGAGTTTCATCAAGGAATTTAAAGAATTCGCAATGCGCGGCAACGTCATCGACATGGCCGTGGGCGTCGTGATCGGAGGGGCTTTTGGCAAGATCGTTAGCTCGCTAGTCGGCGACGTGATCATGCCTATCGTGGGCGTACTAACGGGCGGCGTGAATTTTACGGATTTAAAATTTACGCTAAAAGACGCGGTCGGCGACACGGCTGCCGTAACCGTAAACTACGGCTCGTTCATACAAACGATGGTCGATTTTACGATTATCGCGTTTTGTATTTTCTGCGTAGTTAAGGCTATAAATTCGCTCAAAAAACCAAAAGAAGAGCCAAAAACAGAAGAGCCTGCGCCGGTGCCTGAGGATATAGCGCTTCTAACCGAAATCAGAGATCTTTTAAAAAATAAATAAGAGCGCAAATGCTAGAGCAAATCCCGTTTTTTCAGGAGCTAAACGAGGCCGAGCTAAAAAGGCTGGAAGATATCAGCATCCTAAAAAAATATAAAAAAGGCGAGTTTTTATTTATGGAGGGCGAGGAGTCAAAGTGGCTCCACCTCCTTATAAAAGGTTCTCTCAAGCTCTATAAAATCGGTCCTAAGGGCAAAGAGATTTTTATGCATCAGTTTAACGGGATTAGCTTCGTAGCCGAGCTTGCCAACTTTGAAAATATCAAATTTCCGGCGACGGCGATATTTTTAACAGGCGGCGAGGTGCTAAAAATCGACTACGATAAATTTTACGCCGAGTTTTTATCAAATCCGCGCGTATCGCTACAAATCATCAAATCGCTCTCGCAAAAGCTAAAAATCGCAAGCGAGCTGATACATCAAGAGCTCGTGCTAAACTCCGAGGCCAAGGTCGCGAGCTTTCTCGTTAATCACGCCGATCTTTTTAACGAGCTAAAACACATAAAAATTGCTTCCATCCTAAACATCACTCCAGAGACGTTTTCAAGGATTTTAGCGAAATTTAAAACCCAAAATTTGATCGAACTAGACGCAAATAATAAAATAGTAAATATCGCCACAAGCGAGCTTTCGGAGATGTTTGAGGGATAAATTCGGCCGCTTGCCGATTTCGTAAATTTAACTCAAATTTTACTTCTCGACTAATCCGCTAGAATTTTAGAAATTTGATCAAATTTGACATCATTTAACCACGAATTTAAACGCGGAATTTTAATTTTTCTTCTTTTGCGCTGCTTCGGTATCTGCTAGCGAGGTGATTTCGTATTTTTGATCGATGTAGCCCATTTCTAGTAGCTTATTAAAGATTTTAGCCGTTAGAGGTCCGGCAGCCAGACCGCCGTGTCCGCCGTGCTCGATGATAACGGTAACGGCATATCTAGGCTCCTCGTACGGCCCATAGGTCGTGACCCATGCGTGCGAGCGGCGCAGATACTCCATGTCCTCTTCTTTCATACGCTTTTTTTCGGCCTGCGAGATGCCCACAACCTGCGCGGTACCCGTTTTTGCCGCTAGCGTGAGTTTTGCCTCTTTAAAATATTTATGCGCCGTGCCTTTTTTATGATTTACGACCTCATACATCGCCTTTTGGACATACGGCAACTGCTTTTTCTCAAACGGCGTGAGGATATCATCGGTAGGCTCAAATTTAATCTCCTCGCCGTTTACGCTACGTAAAAAATGCGGGACGATATTTTTCCCCGTCGCCAGGATACCCGTATAGCGCACCACCTGCATCGGCGTCACGAGGAAGTTGCCCTGTCCGATCGAGGTGATCAGCGTCTCGCCCTGATACCACGGCTGGGCGTATTTTTGCATCTTCCACTCGCGTCCGGGCACGATACCGACAAATTCGTTAGGCAAATCCACGCCGCTCTTTTGCCCAAACCCCAGCCGCTCTAAAACCGGGGTTATAGCGTCGATACCGACCTTTAAGCTGCCTTTATAAAAATAATCGTCGCAGCTCTCTCGTATGGCCGAGTTCATATCCATAAAACCGTGTCCGTAGACGTTCCAGCAGCGAAAATTTCGCCCTCCAAGCTCAAATGAGCCCGAGCAAAAATACCCATCGGAGCGGTTCATCTTACCGGTATCTAAAAATGCCATCGCCACGCCCATTTTGATAACCGAGCCCGGCGGATAAAGACCGTTTACGAGCTTGTTTGTGAATGGATGATCGATACTTTTAACGAGCTCGTCCCACTTAGCCTGCGATAACCCCGTAACGAACGGGTTTAGATCATACTCGGGGAAGCTGCCCGCAGCCAGTATCGAGCCGTCTCTCACGTCCATCACGATGATGACGCCCGCGTTGTCGCCGAAAATTTCCTCGATGTATTTTTGCATCTCAAGGTCGATCGTGAGCGAGATGTCCGAGCTTTGCGGGTAGCTCACGGATATCTCCTCGACTTCCTGATTTAGCGCGTTTACTTTTACCTTTCGTACGCCCTCTTGCCCCTGCAAGACGGAGTTATAAAAGCGCTCCGTGCCGCTTCTGCCCGTGTGATTGGTTAGCTTTGCGACGGGGTCGGATTCGACGTCTTGCTGGTTTGCGCGACCGACGTAACCGATGATGTGAGAGGCTAGGTTGTTGTATGGATAGTGGCGCTTGGAGGCTGGCTTGACCTCCAAATTTTCTCGTAGCGATAGCTCGGCGATGCGCGGTATCATCTTGTCGTAGTCCATAAAATCGATAATCTGAATAAAATCTTGATTATAAGGCGAGTCGGCTTTGACGTATTCGCGCTTTAGCTTCGTGACATTTAAGTCCTCGAATAAATTTTGCAAATTTGCAAGCTCAGCGTCTAAAATTTCCGCCCTCTTGCCGCTCAGGTGCGGCTTTAAAGCGACGGAAAAACCGAGGCGATTTACCGCCATAGGACGGCCTTTGGCGTCTAAAATCAGCCCCCTGACGGGAGCTAAATACTGCGTTTTTACCGCATTTTGCTCGGCGATCTCTTCGTAAAAGTCGTTTGATTTGACGCTAAGATAATAAACGCGCACCAGCAAAAGCACCCAGACGCTAAATATGATGCCAAAAACTATGCGCATCCTCATAAGCGCCCCCTAAACAAAACTACCGCCAAAACGGACTCCACACCGACGTAGATCAGATACTCGTAGTCAAATTTTAGCATCGGCAAATTTGCCGCATAAGAGATAAAAGAGCTGGTCGCGCAAGTCCAAACGTAACCGCTGGCGACGAATCCGACCGCCAAAAGCTCTCTTGATTTTAGCGTAACGATGAGCCAGTCGGACATCAAATAATAAAAAAGCATAAACGCGATCACCGCCGAAAAGAGCGCAAAGCCGTGCGCCTGCTCGGCAAAAGTAAGGTAAAATAGACAAAAATACCACTCCTTGCCAAACTCCTTGAGCGTCTTTTGTTTTTGCAAGGTCAGCGTGATCATATAAGTAAAAAATATCCCGATAAGAGGCGGCAGATACGTAAATACGGTCGTTATGCTCTGATAAAATACTAAAAAAGCAACCCAAGCAAGCTGCTTTAAAAATCGCTTCTCCGCGCCAAGTCTTCGCATCGCCGCACTCGTTCGCATTGTTATAGGTTTTTAGCTAAATTTATAAATTTGGCCTTGGCGGCGCTTAAATTTGTAAATTTAGTTAGAAAATTTGATGGTAAAAATGCCAAAATTTGCCTGCGGCTTTTTGATTTCATTACAGCCCCAGCGCGTTTATATATATAAGCTCGTTTGCCTTTTCTACGCCCGTTTTTTTAAGCGCCGAAACGAAATGCGCGCCCGGATAGACCTTTAAAACCGCGCTTTTTTGGCTTTGATTTAGCTTGTCTGATTTGGTGAGGAAATTTAAAATTTTTTGATCGGGGCGCAGGAAGCTTTGTAAATAGTCGTTTACGTCCCTATCGATTTGCATATCAAACTGGCGCGAGTCGATGAGATGCACGAAAAGCTTGATATTGGCTCTAAATTTTAGATATTCGTCGAGATTTTTTCTCCACTGCGCGTGCATACTTTTAGCCACTTTGGCATATCCAAAGCCCGGCAGATCTACGAAAGTCAAATTTGCCCTCTCCTCGCTTGGTTCGCCTTGCTCGTTTTTGGTACCGCGCGCATACTCGACCTCGAAAAAATTTATTAGGCGCGTTTTGCCCGGCGTGGAGCTGCTTTTGGCTAGGCCTTTTTGATTAACCAGGGCGTTTATGAGGCTACTTTTGCCGACGTTTGAGCGCCCCAAAAACGCCACTTCGCTCGAATTTGCAGGCGGAGCTAGCGAGATGTCGGGCGCCGAAACGAGAAATTTTGCGTTTAAAACGCGGATCACTTTTTGTCCTCAACCTGGAATATAAATTTGACCGGCTCTTTTTTGCCGCTGTTTACGTTATACGTGCCGCTGTTTTGATTGACGGTGATCTTTTCGCCGTAGACTTTTTTATCGGTTTCTATCTCGTGTAAAAATCCGTTGCCGTTTATCGTATATAAATTCGGCGCAGGCTCGTAAATAAGCTCGCTACCGCTACCGTCGTATGTTTTATTTTTGATAAATACTCTAAATTTGGCATTGCCGGAAGCGACGTATTTTAGAGGATTTCGCTTTTTGTCAAAATATATCACTACTAAATTTGCAGTAAGCGTATCCTTGCCTTTTTTAATATTTACATTACCTTTAAATTCGCTTATTTGCTTGCCTTCGTCGGCATAAAACTCGTCTGCGGTGATCTCTACTTGCTCCGCCAAGAGCGGCAAAGCGCCGAGCGCCAAAACTAAAACCGTTTTTTTAAACCCAAATTTTATCATTTTTCGTCCTATCTTTTTCTATCTTGCTCTATCAAAGCAAAGGCTTTTTTGATATAAGCTTTTTTTAACTCAAAATCGTAAACCAAGGCTTTACCGACTATTTTATCTTCGTTTTGCGTCATCGTAAAGGGTGAATCAGATGTTGCAACCTTTGTAGCGGTGCTATAGATCACTTCTTCCGAAGCAAAAGTTAAATTTTCATTGTTTGCGTAGCGAGCATTACCTCTAAGTGTAATACGTCCACCATTGTAAAACGCTTTGTCGGAGCTCACATTATGCTCTTTATTATCTTTAAAAATTTCCGCTCTAAATTTGATAAATTCGTCAAATTCAGAGTATCTATTCCAAGTATCGGCTTCATACCTAGCGTTTACTGCAGTGGCGTTCATCTCGTAGTCCGTGACTGCGCTCATCTGCATGCTCGCGCTCACCTCGCCGCCGCTTAAAAGATCGCTGTAATAAGGCTCCTCAATCGCCAAATAAACCATCGCCACGCTAAAAACGCTAACGACTAAGTAAAAAATCCTTATAACCAACGTTTAGCCCACTCTTGCATTAGGCCCTCGCTACGGATAAGTATCTCTATCATCTCGCGCACCGCGCCGTTACCGCCCTTGTAGTTTAGTTTCGTTCTTACCTCAAGCTCTTTGATCGCGTTTTTTGGCTTAAAGCTCCATCCGACGCTTTTTAGCAGCTTGTAGTCGTTATAATCATCGCCTATAGCTGCGGCATTTTCAAACTCCAACCCTTCAAATTCTAGTATCTGTTTTGCGATTTCAAGCTTATCGCTAACGCCTTGATAGACGTGCGTTATCTTTAGATCCTGCGCTCTTTTTTCGACGATAGGCGAGCTTCTGCCCGTGATGATCGCGACTTTTTTCCCGAGCTTTAGCCAGCTCTCGATAGCATATCCGTCCTTGACGTCAAAAAATTTAAGCTCGTCGCCGTTTGGGCTATAGACGATCTTGCCGTCGGTTAGGCAGCCATCGACGTCTAAAACTATAATCTCTATCATAGCACGCCTTTCGTGCTAGGTACGCCGACTCTAGCATTTTTAGCCAGAGCCCTTCTTAGCGCGACGGCGCAGGCTTTAAAGCTAGCCTCCAAAATATGATGAGAGTTTCGTCCGCGGATTTTGGCGATATGTAGCGTGATTGCGGCGTTAAACGCTAGGGCTTGGAAAAACTCGTTCGCCAGCTCTACATCAAATTCACCGACCTTGCCCTCGTTTATACTTTCATATACCAAAAACGGACGGTTTGAAAGATCAAGGGCGCAGTTTACCGCCGCCTCGTCCATCGCTACCGTCGCCTCGCCAAATCTCTCTACTCCGCTAAGCGGATAAATTTTCTCGCGCAAAGCCTGCCCGATAACGATACCTACGTCTTCTACGCTATGATGAAAATCCACGTGCAGATCGCCCTTACAGACAAGCTTCATATCAAAAAGAGCGTGCTTGCAAAAGGCCTCGAGCATGTGATCGAAAAATCCTATACCAGTGCTTATCTCAGCTTTCCCGCTACCGTAAATTTCAAGCTCTAGGCTGATATCCGTCTCTTTTGTCTTTCTTTGCATTTTATTCCCTCACGAAAAATGCGCCAGAGATGTGCCCTGCGCTTATGAAGTCTTTTGCTTCTTCTTCGCTCCTAAAGCCGCTTATAAACACTCTGTAAATTTTACCGCCGTCAAGCTCGTAGGACTTTATAACGGCATCATAAGCGCCGTTGCCGTATTGTCCTGCGTGCTGCTGCTTAAAGGCATTTGCGCCGCTTAAATTTTTAAATGCGCCGATTTGCACCATGAAAATACCGCCAACAAAAGTTTGTTGCTGCTGTTGTTGCGGCTGCGACTTAGTCTGAGTGCTCGGTTTTTGCGAGCTAGGCTGTTTTGAGCTAGGCTGCGAGGATGCTACGACCGCTGCTCCGCCAACATTGCCGTTAAAGCCGACGACCTCTAGCAAAACCGGAGCCGTACCGGCGTTAAACACATCAAGTTTCACCGCGCCCGTTTTTGACAGATCTATCACGCGCCCTGCAACGAAAGGTCCGCGGTCGTTGATACGCACGATGATATTTTTACCGTTTTTTATATTCGTTACGCGCACCATCGTATTCATCGGCAGAGTCTTGTGCGCCGCCGTCATAGCATGCATATCGTAAGTCTCGCCGTTTGACGTCTTTTTACCGTGAAAATCCGGACCGTACCAGCTGGCTATACCGCTAGCTCTATCGCCGACTTTTACGACGGTTGGATAGTAGGTTTTACCGTTTATGGTGTATGGGCGCATGGTTGCTTCATGCATGCCCTTTGAGCTATTTATTTTGCCGCTTTTTTTTGAGCCGCCGCTACCGGTGATGCCGCCAAACGGCGATGTTAAAAACGAACAGCCGCTCATAAAAAATACAAAAAATAGGCTAAAAAATATAAATTTAGCCCTACTCGGTTGCGGCAAGTTTGGCTCCGATCGAGCTGTTTGAGCTCATTAGCGTATTAGCTTCTTTTAAATCCTCAAGCGCTACGTCAAATTTCTGCGAAACCTCTCCGAGCGTATCGCCGCTTTTAACCATGTACTCGGCTAGGTAGTTGACGTTTTGCTCGCTTGGTATGACTAGCTTTTGGTTAGGCTTGATCTCGTTTGAGGCAAGGTCGTTGTACTCTTTTATGATTTTATGATTTACGCCGGTTTTTTCCGCTATAGTTAGTAGCGTATCGTTCTCTTTGGCAGTATAAATTTCAAATTTTCTATTTTGCGCTACTTCGAAATTATCGCTAAACATTTTCTTTTTGTTTAACGGAATATAAAGATAATAAGGTTTTTCCGTAGGCGGAGTATAGACGAATTTTAGATGCATATTGTATTCTTTCATCTTTTTTAGGCTAAGCCCTATGCTGTCTCCGACCTCCATCAGCGTTGTACCGCCAGGAACGTCTATTTTTGATAATTCTATGCCATTCGTACCGCTTAGAGCCTGTGTTTTAGCTAGTAAATTTTCCTGCTCTTTGGCTATGTGCGCGATAGTTAAAATTTTTTTTACGAATCTTTTCGTCTCTTTTGGGATGTAGCTTTTTTTATCGTCTAGCAATGTAGCTAGATCGGTAGTTCCTGCTTTTCTGATACCCTCTCTTAGCCTTGCTTCGCCGCAGTTATAAGCCATCATCGCAAGATACCATTTACCAAAGTCGTTTTTTAGGCTTTGTAGGTATTTTGTAGCCGCGGCGGTAGCTGCCATCGGGTCTTTTCGCTCATCGGTGTACTTATCGACTCTAAGGCCGTAAAGCTTCGCCGTAGACTCCATAAACTGCCAAATTCCGATGGCTTTTTTACTGGAAACTATGTTGTTTGAAAACCCAGACTCAGTCATAGCAAGATATAAAAACGACTCCGGTATACCTGAGTCTTTTATGATCTTTTGAAGCATCGGGATGTGTTTGTAGCCGTTTTTGACGGTGTCTGTAAACTCTTTTCTCTTACCGTCCTTGATGGAATTTTTTATAGAAGCGTAGTGAGAGCTTTGTAAAAATTTAGCGTCTATGTCGAATTCTTTTAATATCATCTTTTGGGTTTGCTCTGCGTCGTTGCTAGCCGCGGTCGCAAAAAGCCACCCCGTACATGCTAGACACAGCATTATTACTCTAAAGATTTTCATTTTTCTCCTTGATTACGTGTTAAATTTCATAAAGATTTTCTTTGCGTTTTTCGTTGTTATTTCCATTACCTCTTCTTCTTTTAAATTTAAAATCTCAGCCATCTTTACTGCGACAAAGCGCGTAAAGGCAGGCTCGTTTCTACGCCCCCTAAAGGGCTCGGGCGTCAGATACGGCGCATCGGTCTCAAGCAGCAACCTATCTCGCGGAATTTGGGGCAAAATTTGAACCAAATTTTTCGCGTTTTTAAAGGTCAAAACCCCGCCGATACCAAAGTAAAATTCGCCCATTTTTGCAAGCTCTAAAAGCAAAGGCGAAGCGTTATAGCAGTGCATAACCGCTCCGACTAGCCTGCTTGCATACTCTTTTAAGATATTAAAACTATCTTCGTTTGCATCTCTAATATGCAAAATGACCGGCAAATTTAGCTCTACCGCCATATCAAGCTGCGCTCTAAATACGCGCTTTTGTTCCGCTTTTTCAAGCTCTTTTTCGTTTTCGTCTTTGGGCAAGCGGAAGTAATCAAGCCCGCACTCGCCCACAGCAACGCACTTTTCGTCTTTTGCAAATTTATAAAGCACGTCCCTATCAAATCCATCCTTATCATACGGATGAACTCCGACGGCAAAAAATACATTTTCAAATTCGCGGGTTATTTTAGCCGCTTTTGGTAAATCATTAATATCAGCACCCGGTATCAGCACCCCGCCGACACCGTTTTCTCGGGCATTTGCGATAACTTTTACTAGATCGTTATCGAAGCTTTCATCGTCCAAATGACAGTGAGTATCTATTATCATCAGGCTATTTCTACCCTATTTCGCCCGTTTTCTTTCGCTCTATAAAGAGCCTCGTCGGCAAGCTCTAAAAGCTCATCTAGCCTATAATCGCTCCTGCTAAAGGCCACTCCGATAGAGACGGTAAATTTTATCTGCTCTTTTTTTAGTCGCACTTTGCAGTTTGCGATGCTAGCTCTTAAATTTACGAAAAATTTAACCGCCTCTTCGTTTGAGACGTTTTTTAGTACGATACAAAATTCTTCCCCGCCAAATCTCGCTACCAAATCGCCTTTTTTAGTCTCGTCGATCAGCTTTTTAGCTAGCGTCTTTAACGCCTTATCGCCGCCGTCGTGACCGTAAGTATCGTTTATCTGTTTAAAATGATCGATATCTAGCATCGCCACCGCATAAGGCTCGGCGCGCTCCTCGGCGTAGGCTAAGTATTCGTTCATATCGTCGTAAAAATACCTTCTATTATAAACGCCCGTCAGGAAGTCTTTATTGGCAAAATCAGCGATTTGATTTATGTTTTCCATCGCTTCGATTAGATTATTTACCCTGCAAATAAGCTCCTCTTTTACAAAAGGTTTAGCGATAAAATCATTCGCTCCATTTTTCAAAAATATCGCGCCGTTTACGTTTTCGCTCGGACTCGTCATCATCAAAACGCCGATTTGATTTTTATCGCCCGCAGCTCTTATCTCTTTTAGCACCTCAAGGCCGTCTTTTACGGGCATCCTGTAGTCGCAAACGACAAGCTTCATGTCGGGGTTATCGGCGAAATAACTCATCGCCTCCTCGCCGTGAGCGGCGGTAAATACTTGAAACTGAAGACTAGTTAGGATTTTTTTAAGATTATTTCTAAAAGGCGCCGAGTCCTCGGCAACCATTACTTTATATTGTCTATTTTTGCTTAGGCGATTTATGATCTTAAATATATAATTTATATCGTCCATATTGCCCTTGTAGACGTAGTCTACGATGTCTTTATGGATGAAGCTCTCTCTAGTAGCATCATCCATGCTGCCCGTTAGCACGATACTAGGCAGTCCTTTTGAGATGACGTAGTCCACGATTTCGCCGTTTGGAGCGTCGGGTAAATTTAGATCAAGCAGCGCGATAAAATACTCTTTCGGATCGCTTAAAAAAGCTTGCGCTTCAGCCATAGTGTACGCCACGTCGATCTCCATCTCAACCTTATCTTCCATCTTTTTGGCGATCAGTCTAGCTAGCGCTTTGTTGTCTTCTACTATTAAAATTTTATTTTTTTCCATCTATTCTCGTTAAAATTTTTTTCAAATATACCATTACTTTTCTTTTTTCAACCTAAATTTTAAGCCAAACTTAAACAACCAAAAGCTGACGGGCGAAATTTATCGCCTCGTCGGTGATGCGTTCGCCGCTTATCATACGGGCCAGCTCGCTTACGCGCTCCTCGTTTTTTAGTTCCCTTACGTTCGAGGTTTCGCCGCACTTTTCGACTAGAAAATGCGAATCGGCCTTGGAGCTTAGCTGCGGCTGATGAGAGATAGCGAAAATTTGATAAAATTTAGCCAAATTTAGCAGCACGTTTGCGATACTCATCGCCTCTTTTCCGCTTAGATTCGCGTCTATTTCATCTAGGATTATGACCCCCTCGCCGCCTCCGGTGATCTTGCTTTCGCTCGCGATAAAAGCTAGTCTTAAGCGGTTTAGCTCGCCCGAGCTTAGATTTTTTAGCGCCGTCTCGTTTAGGCTCAAATTTACCTCGTCCCTGCCGGCGGCGTCTAGGGTTTTACTATTTATCTTTAATGAAATCTCGCTCATATAAAGTTCTTTTAAAAACGAATTTATGAGCCACTCAAGCTCTTTTAAATTTGCCGCGCGAGCTTGGCTGATTTTATCCGCCAGCGCATTTACCGCGGCTTCATTTTGCTTAAATTTACGCTCCAGCTCGCTCTTTTCAAAGCTTATATTTTCGTATCTTGCAAGCTCCGCCTTGCGCGTTTTTAGCATCTGCAAAGCCTCCTCCTCGCCGCCGTAGCGACGCACGAGAGAGTTTATCGCCTCGATGCGGTCTAGTACGCCCTCGATATCTACGTCTTCTAGCTCGTCCATGTTTAGATTTTCGCGCGCCACTCGCAGCTCGTTCATCGCCTCTTCAAAAAAGCTGCTATCGATATCGCTGATGTTTAGCGCGTCCGTCACGGCCTGCTCGAAATTAAAAATTTGCTCCGCCCTATTCCACGCTTCTAAAATTTTATCCTTTTTACTTAGGCGCTTTTTTAGCTCCATTAGCTCGTCAAATTCGCCGATTTTCGGGCTCACGATTTCTATTTTATTGATTTCAAAAGAGGCAAATTCCTTTAGCTCCTCCACTCTTTTTTCTTCGTCGATTATTTTTTTCAGCTCGCGCGAGATTTGGCTAAACTCGTCAAATTTGAGCCTAAATTCGCCGAGCGTTTCGTTAAATTTAGCGTCTTTTTTGGCTTGCAAGCTATCAAGCAAATTTAAAAATCTCTCGTTTTCAAATTCGTTTATTTCCTTTGCGGACAGGTATTTGACGTGCTCTTTTGCGATGCTAGCGAGATTTTTTTTAGAAACGGCTTGCGAGTTTATAAAGTAGCGCGTCGTTTTGTCGCGAAAAAGCTTAAAGGTATTTATCTCCTCGCTCTCAAGGCCGAATTCCTCAAGGTTAAATTTATGCGAGACGTCGGCCTCGATCAGCTTCGCTTCGCTATCCTTTAGCCCCAAAACCGCCATTATCGAACCCATCAGGACCGATTTGCCCGCGCCGCTAACGCCCGTAAATACGCTAAGTCCGCGTCCGAAATTTAACTCGACGTTTTCAAAACTCAAATTTTGCTTTATCAAAATCCGCTCAATCATTATAACCCCAATGCAGCTTTTCTTTTAAAATTTGAAAATAATCTCTCCCGACGTGGCGGATTAGCCGCGCCGTGCTCGCGCTTAGCGTCATGCTTACGCTCTCAAGCTCGCTCATCTTATACCTATCTTGCCCGTCGATAACCAGCACCGCAGTGCTTGCGGTTTTAAATTTGATCTCAAATCCGCGCGGAAGCACGACTGGGCGCTGCGTGAGCGAGTGCGAGCAAACGGGCGTAACCAAAAACACCTCGCTCAAAGGATAGGTTATCGCCCCGCCCGCGCTCATGTTGTATCCGGTTGATCCAACGGGCGTAGAGACGATGACGCCGTCGCCAAAATACGCGTTAAAGTATTTTTCGTTCCAAAAGGCCTCCACGTGCGTCATGGAGCCAACCTTTTCGCCCACGATTACCGCGTCGTTAAATGCGATTTTGCGTAAAATTTCTCCGCTTTTTTTGTGCAAAAAAACGTCAAGCATAAAAGGGGTCTCGACCTCAAATTTACCCGCAAAAAACTCAGCGAAAAATTTCTCGCACTCATTCATCGTGATATCTGTTAAAAATCCTAGCCTGCCCGCGTGGATGCCTAGCACGAAGGGCGAAATCTCGGCTGCGTTTCTACAAAGCGAGATGATTGTGCCGTCGCCTCCCAGCGAGATCAAAAAATCGCACTCCGTAGCCAGCTCGCGCACCTCAAATCCTTGTAAATTTGAGCCCTCTTTTAAATTTAGATGTTTAGCCGCCGCGTTTTCAAACAAAATTTGAACGCCGTACCTAGCTAAAATCTCGCGCAAGATTCGCGCGTTTTTAACTAAATTTGCATTGATTTTTGCGACTAGGCCGACTTTTTTTACCTTAGCCGGAAGTAATAAATTCTCTTTTTCCATAGAGTGGATTTTATCACATTTTGTTTTAAAAAAGCTGGGAAAAAGCAAATTTCTAGTATAATGGGCGCATTAAAAACAGCAAAAGGAGTGAAAATGCGTAGCCATTACTGCACTGATTTAAGCAGTGCCGACATAGGCAAAGAAGTTACGCTTTGCGGTTGGGTAAATACCTACCGCGACCACGGCGGCGTTATATTTTTGGACCTGCGCGATCGCACGGGGCTGATCCAGATCGTCTGCGATCCTGCAGACAGCAAGAGCTCTCACGAAGCCGCATCGCACGTTCGCGACGAGTACGTCCTAAGGATAAAAGGCAAGGTCCGCGCTCGCGGCGAAGGCCTAGTAAATCCGCGCCTAAAAACGGGCGAGATCGAAGTAGTCGCCAGCGAAGTGATAGTAGAAAACCCGAGCGAGACGCTACCTTTCGTCATCGGCGACGAGAACGTAAACGAGGATATCAGACTAAAATATAGATTTTTGGATCTTAGAAACGAAAAACTTCAAAATATCTTTAAAATGCGTTCAAAAGCGGCAATCGCAGCTAGAAACAGCCTAGATAAAATGGGCTTTATAGAGTTTGAAACGCCGATTTTAACGCGCGCAACGCCTGAAGGCGCGAGAGACTATCTAGTGCCTAGCCGCGTATATCCAGGCCAGTTTTACGCCCTGCCGCAAAGCCCGCAGCTTTTTAAACAGCTTTTGATGTGCTCTGGCTTTGATAAATACTTCCAGATCGCAAAATGTTTCCGCGACGAGGACTTGCGCGCCGATAGACAGCCGGAATTTACGCAGATAGATATCGAGATGAGCTTCATCGAGCAAGAAGACATCCTAAATATGGCCGAAAATATGCTAAAAGACGTATTTGCCGCCTGCGGATACGATATACAAATCCCTTTCCGACGCATGAGCTACAAAGAGGCGACCGAGAGCTACGGCAGCGACAAACCAGATCTGCGCTATGATCTAAAGATGATCGACGTTATCGACATTTTCGCGCGCTCTAGCAATGAAATCTTTAGCAAAATCGCAACCGAACCTAAGAAAAACCGTATCAAAGCACTAAAAGTGCCAAACGGCGATAATATCTTTAGCAAGCGCGAGATGAACCGCTTTGAGGAATTTGTCCGCAAATTCGGCGCTCAGGGCCTTGGCTACTTCCAGATGAAAGAGGACGGGCTAAAAGGACCGCTTTGCAAATTTTTCGAGCAAAACGACCTTGACGAGATTGTGGCTCGCTGCGAGCTAAAAGTCGGCGACGTCGTATTTTTCGGCGCCGGCAAGAAAAAAGTCGTGCTTGATTATATGGGACGATTTAGGATTTTCCTCGCAGAGCAAATGGGCATCATCGACCAAAACAAAATGGAGTTTTTATGGGTGCTTGACTTCCCTATGTTTGAGCAAAACGACGACGGCAGCTACTCAGCGATGCACCATCCGTTTACTATGCCCAAAAACATCGACGAGCCAGATCTCGAGGACATCCTATCGGTCGCTCACGACGTCGTGCTTAACGGCTATGAGCTTGGCGGCGGTAGCGTGAGGATCCACAAAAACGACGTTCAGCAAAAGGTATTTAAGTTGCTTGGCATCGACGAAGCCGAGCAACGCGAGAAATTTGGCTTCTTGCTTGACGCGTTAAGCTTCGGCGCGCCTCCGCACGGCGGTATCGCGATCGGCTTTGATAGGCTAAATATGCTAGTAAACAAAACCAGCTCGATCCGCGATGTCATCGCCTTCCCTAAAACCCAGCGCGCTCAGTGCCCGCTAACGAAAGCGCCAAGCGAAGCTAGCACGGAGCAGTTAAGGGAGCTAGGGTTAAGGCTGCGAGAAAAAGAAAAATAAGTGTAGAAGCGTCGTCTCGCCGCGCTATACGTCGTTGGTTTTAAAATTTTACGCTCCGCAGGCTACATGCCTAGCGCACGCTTAAATTTTAAAACCGCCTAGTCTAGCTTGGCGATACTTCCATTTATTGAATTTTATTTTTTATTTTAAAGAAAAGGCGAAGTATCTTGCGATGAATTTAAATGTTGCGAAGAAATTTTCGACCGAAGATAGAACATGCAGTTCATCGAGGGAGAAAATTTCTAGCTCATTTAAAAGCGCGCAAGAGGCAAGCCGTTTTTAAAGGAAAATTTATGAAAAAACTATTTTTAATCATCGGCGCACCAGGCTCCGGCAAAACCACCGACGCATCGCTAATCGCGCAAGAGGACTCCAAATTTGCGCACTTCTCAACGGGCGATCTGCTCCGTGCAGAGGTTGCTAGCGGCTCAGAGCTAGGCAAACTAATCGACGGCTTTATCTCAAAAGGCAACCTAGTTCCGCTTGACGTCGTCGTAAACGCGATCGTCTCGGCGATAAAAAGCTCAGATAAATTAAACGTCATCATCGACGGCTATCCGCGTAGCGTCGAGCAGATGACCGAGCTAGACAAGGTGCTAGCCGCACAAAACGAGATCGCGTTAAAAGGTGTGATCGAAGTGGACGTTAGCGAAGCCGTCGCACGCGAGAGAGTGCTCGGACGAGCGCGCGGAGCCGACGACAACAACGAGGTTTTCAACAACCGCATGAAGGTTTATCTAGAGCCGATCGAGGCGATACGCAAATTTTACAAAGAAAAAGGCCTGCTTCACGTCGTAAACGGCGAGCGTGCGATCGAGCCTATCGTGGCCGACGTCAAAGCCCTCGTAAATAGCTTATAAACATTATTTAGAGCCTCGAGCTAGGCTCTAAATTTAAGCTTTCCATAAATACAAATTAACAAATAATTCACGAAATATCATTAAAATCCGCACTATGATTTCACGAAAATCACATCAAATTTTAAAGGATACATAATGTTTAAAAAAATAGTTTTATCAGCGGCTCTTGCTAGTGCGATGTTTGCAGCAGGCGGATTTACTGGCTCAAGCGCACAAAACGCAACAAATCAAGGCGGCTTCGTCGGTAAAGGCGCCTTGAGCGCAAGCACGGTAAAACAAGCCCTAGCGCTACCAGATGACGCTCGCGTCGTGCTTGAGGGCAAGATCGTCTCCGAGTTTCGCCCCGAGCACTACCAGTTTGTCGATAAAAACGGCGACACGATCGAAGTCGAGATCGACCACAAGGACTGGAGAGGCGTAACCGTCGATGAAAATACGCCTGTGCGCATCTACGGCGAGGTCGATAAAGACTTTATGAAAACCTCTATCGACGTAAAAACTATCGAAATAATCAAATAATTTTAGGGCGGTTCGTCGCCTTAAATTTTCCTCAAATTTTAATTCCCTCAAAATTTACAAATTTTACTTTTTAGCATCAAATTTACCGCCGTAATGCCAGCCAAATTTTGGCCTACTTCAACTCCGTTTTACTCCAAATTTAGCCGAGATTTTATATAATCTCTTACTCAAATTTCAAGGCAAGTATCTCAAAGCGTTTTGCTACAAAGCGCCGCGTGATAGGAGCTTTACAAAGGATAAAAATGGACGTTTCAAAAATCAAAGCAGGCTCAAACCCGGACAAAATCAACGCCGTGATCGAGATCCCGTACGGCTCGAACATCAAATACGAAATTGACAAAGATAGCGGCGCGGTCGTAGTCGATCGCGTGCTCTACTCGGCGATGTTCTACCCGGCAAACTACGGCTTCGTGCCAAACACTCTCGCAGCAGACGGCGATCCTGCCGACATCTTGGTGCTAAACGAATACCCTCTGCAAGCAGGTAGCGTGATCCCGTGCCGCCTAATCGGCGTGCTCGTGATGGAGGATGAAGCAGGTATGGACGAGAAGCTACTGGCCGTACCGGTTACTAAGATCGATCCGCGATTTGATGCGATCAAAAGCTACAAAGACCTACCTGAGGCCACGCTAAATAAGATCAAAAATTTCTTTGAAACTTATAAAATTTTAGAGCCTAACAAATGGGTCAAGGTTAAAGAATTTAAAGATGCAAACGCCGCAAAAGAGATCTTAGACGCGGCGATCAAAAACTACAAATAATAAGCCATCTTGGCTTGTCGGCCGCCGCCTCGTTAAACCCAAACAAGCGGCGGTCAAATTTTAAAACTCGCGAAAAAATCAAAAGGATAAAAATGGATATACTAAAGCTACTTTTGGGCAACTCCAGCGGTATGTTAGATGCGATGTCGCAAAAAAGCGGACTGGGCACAAACGACGTAGAGGCCGTGATTTCTAAGATCGCGCCTATTTTCATGCAAAGAGCCAACGAGAATTTTAAATCTGACGCCGATTCGTCAAATTTCCTCGAGATGATCCGCCGCTCAAACCTTGGCGAGATGACTGGCACCCCGCAAAACATCAGCGTCGCCGAAGGCAACGAGCTACTAGGCGTACTAACTGGCTCAAAAGAAAACAGCAGGGCTCTAGCTAGTGACGTAGGCTCGCAGCTAGGCATCAGCGCAGACTCTATCAAGACTCTGCTACCGATGATCGCGCCGATGATCGCGGGCATGCTAAACAACCAACTAAAAGCATCAAATTTGCAAGACTCTGTAGACAGCGGCTCCATGATGTCGATGCTTACGCAGTTTTTGGATCAGAACAAAGACGGCTCGATCGTGGACGATATTTTTAGGATCGCAGGCAACTTTTTCGGTAAAAAATAGGCGAATCTCGCCTATTTTAGCCGTTGGTGATTATTATGTTTTTCTAAATTTACGGCTTTTCATAGCTCGCCAAAAACTGCTTTTCTTTCACTGCCGCTTCTGTGTGACAGAGCGTCAACTTCTCTTTCTTTATGAACCTCTACTTTGCCTTTACATATACGAATATTGCGCCCCTTATTCCAAATTTGACAAATTTGGTTTATGAACATAAAGCAGCGTCGCGCAAATAAAATTTAAGAGATTTGAGATCGCGCTTATTTCAGCCCTTTTTTAAGCTTCCTAACGAGAAATCTCGCCAAATGAAGCTCGTCGAAAAGCGATTTTTCGATACAAAGCGGACGGTCAAAAATAAGATCGCAGATGAGCTCGGCGCCAAGCACGGCCGTACAAAGTCCGCGCGAGCCGTGAGCGGTGCTCGCATATACGTTTGGCACGTATTTTGGATGCGGATTGGACTTGCCTTTCGTCCAAAGTAGCGATTTGTAACCGTCTTTGTAAAAATCCTCGTCGTAAAGTCGCCCGATAAGCGGAAAGCGGTCGCCGCTATAGCTGCGGTAGCCGACCTTTGAGCCGATTATTCGGACGTTTTGCGGTATTTTAGCCGCGATATTTGAGCCGTTTTCAGGCGCGGTCAAATTTGACGCATCTTGCGCCTGCGCAGGGTCGCCAGTGGTTTTGGCGCGCAAATACGTATTTTTACTCAAATTTATATCGTTACTACTCGCTTCTAAACGATTTAAATTTTCAGCTTCGCCGTCTGAGCCGGTAGTCAAATTTAAATCCTGCTCGCCGCTTAAATTTAACCGCTCACTTTTCGTAAATTTACCGTCCAAAAACTCTGCGACGTCGGCCAAATTTTTCTCATCATCGCTAGAACGCGGCTCATCTAAAAAAAGATTTCTATCATAAGTTGCGCCGATCACCTGCACGCCTTGGGCAGGCGGGCAAACATAGCCTTTGGCGCTAAAGGGCGCAGGCGTCCAAACGGCTGGCTCGATATGCGTGACCTGACCGCGCACGGAGCTAAGCCTGATGTCGTAGTCCGCAAAAAGCTCCATACTCTCGCTGCCGATAGCAAGCACGAGCACGTCGGTGTCGATGCTTTGCCCATCCTTAAAGTGCGCCCTAACTGCGCCGCCCTCAAGCGTCTCAAAGCCCGCAAATTCGCAGTTTAAAAGCGTTTTTATACCCGCGCTTGCCGCCTTGCACATCTTTCTGGGGCGAGCTTTTGCGCCCTTAAAAATAAACGCGCTAGCGTAAGGCTCGTAATCAAATTTTAGCTCAAAAACGCCGTTGTCCGCGTCAAATTCGCGCCACTCGTAAAAGCGCTCTAGCGTCTTTTGCTCGTATGCGTAGTCCGTCGCACCGCAAAACTCTATCTCCTGGGCGCCGAGGTTTTGGCCGTAAAAGCGCGCCGCCTGCAAAAACGCGTTCATATGCATGCGGCCTAAATTTACGGTTGGCTTCGTGATAAGCGGCATCAAAATCCCGCAGTGATTCCCAGAGCCGTTTAGCGCGATGTCGCCGCGCTTTTCGGCGATCGTGACGTCTAGGCCGCGCTGGCGCAACTTAAACGCACAAACGCAACCCGCCACGCCGCCGCCGATCACCAGAGCACTCTTTGGCACAGCCCTGCTCGCGGGATCAAATCTACTAAACCAAATTTCGCTTCTAGCTTGTCGCTCGCCCGCAAATTTGGCGCGTAGCATCTCGCGCTTTTTGCCGTAGCCTTTTAGCAAATTTACCTCAAAGCCGCTATCTTGCAGGGCTCTTTTTAACGCGCCCGAGGCCGAATAAGTGCAAACAGCGGCGCCGGGAGCGCATAAATTTGCGATTTTAGCGCAAACCCGCTCGCTCCACATCGCTTCGTTTTTAGCGGGAGCAAAACCGTCCATAAAAACGGCGTCCGCAATAAAGCTAAGCTCGTCCAAAACCTCTTCCACGTCGCCAAAGCACAAGGTAAGCGTGACGTTTGGAGCTAAATTTAGCCTGTGAAATCCGTGAATAAGCGGAGGATAGGCGTCCAAAAGCTCGCCCGAAACGTCCGCAAGCTCGCTAAAATTTACATAAATTTTAGCTAGATCGTCTCTAGCGATAGGCGTTTTTTCGATACTGACGAAATTTAAAAATTTATCTGAGTTTTTAAATCTTTTAAAAGCGCAGAGGAAATTTAACCCCGCGCCAAATCCTGTCTCAAGCACGTTAAATTCGCTTTTTTTCTCCCAAATTTCATCAAAAACGGAGTTAAAAACGTACTCGCTCTGGCCTATGGGACCATCTGCGTTAAAGTAAATGTCGTCAAATTCGGGACTAAATGGAATGCCGTCTTTAAAAATGACTCGCGCACTTTTCATTGCTGGTTTGAAAAATAGACGTCTATGCCGTCCGCGAGCCCCTTGGCTAGGGCGTCTTGGTATTTTGAGTTATTTATGAGCTCGCCCTCGTCTGGATGAGTGATGTAGCCGACCTCAAGCAGCACCGCAGGCATCAGCGCGCCTACTAGCACCCAAAAAGGCGCCTCGCGAACGCCGCCGTCGGATGCCTTTGAGCTCACCGACTTGGCTCGCGCTAAAACTTCGCGCTGAACGTCGATGGCGAGCTTGTTTGAGGCGATGATTTTCTCGCGGTTAAGGAAATTTAAAAATGTCTGCTTGGAAAAATAGTTCATCTCCTCGATGTCGGATTTGTTTTCCAGCGCGGCGGCGTTTTTGCTGCGCTCGGAACGAGCCGGCGAGAGGAAAAACGTCTCGATACCGCGCATAGTCGCCGCCTTAGACTTGTTTGGCGCGGCATTTGCGTGGATGGAGATAAAGAGGTCTGCGGCCTTGTCGTTGGCGTATTTCGTGCGGTCGCGAAGGTTGATAAATTTATCCTTGCTACGCGTGTAATAAACCTTGTAACCGCGTCCTTGTAGCTCCTTGCCCGCCTTTTGGGCGATACTTAGCACGATGTTTTTTTCTTTTAAAGATCCATTTATAGCGCCCGGATCATCGCCTCCGTGTCCTGCGTCAAGGACGATAACTTTGCCTTTAGCGCTTGTAATTTTTTTGGCGCTTGTCGTTTTTACGGGCGCAAGCACAATTTCTTGCTCATCCTTTTCGGTGGTGCTTTGAGTTTTTTTTGCATCCGTCTTGGTCTGCGCGGCAACTTTTTCTTGCTTTTGCTGAGCGAGCTTTTGATTTTGAGATTGCGATTGAGCGGTTTTTTGCTGTTGCGGCGCTTGCGCTATTTCAGGCTTTGTCTTGGCTGCGTTTTTTTGGGCTTCTTGCTTTTGTTCTAGCTTGGCTTGTTCGATCTTTTTCTTTTCGGCCATCTGCCTAGCTTGTATCTGAGCCTGCTTCAGGTCGATCGTTTTTTCTACGCTTTGTTTTTGTGAGATTTGCGACTTTTGATGATTATCTTTTGCGGCGGCTTGTTTAGAGTTTAAATTTTCATTTTTTAGGGATTTTTGCTCTTGCGTGGGAGAGGCCTTTTTAAAAACTAGCGACCGATCTTCGGCTCTTAGTTTTAAATTTATCTCAAATTTGTTCACGAAAACCACCCTCACAGTGCTCGCGTCAAACTGACTTATACGGACCTCATCGACCAAAAATCCCTTTATACTCTCTACCGTTCCAGCGCTCCAAACGCCCTTAAACTGGTATATATCCCTATATAAGCCTTTTTGATTTAGGGTAAATTTATTGATATCGCTGCCGCCTAGCTGCCTGTTAAATTTTAACTCCAAGCTATCGCTACCCCTGATCACGGAAACTAGCGTCAGCTTGTCCTGTTCGGCCGGGTTTTTCTTGTTTACCGGTGCAGATAGTTGCTTTAGCTCGGCAGGCTTTTGTTTGGCCTCTTTTTGGTCTTTTGCTTCGGGCTGTTTAGGCTTTGGCGCCTCTTTTTCTTTTTTAGGCGCAGGCGCGGCTTTTGGCTGCGGCAGGCCTTTTAGCTCTTTTTCGTACGACTTCGTATCCAGCCCCAGAGCTTTTGCGCTTTTTATCAGACGCTGCAGCGACTTTGCGGTTAGCTCCTTGTCGTTGTGCATGATGGATCTAACGTACAGCACGCGCAGTTCTTGATGAAATTCCGTCTTTTTCTTGCTACTTGCGCCGTCAAATTCGCGGTCGAATTTATCAAAAAAGCCGTCGTTCGCAAACGCCGCCGCCAATAAAAATAAAATTACAAAAATTTTTCTAATTATCTTCGCCATTTATCAGTTTTTCAAATAGTTCTTTCACGCTTATTATCTCGTTTAGCCTGTAGCCGTTTGCGCCCGTGAAAAACAGCCCCGTTTCCTTGCGCCCCGCAAATGCGTCATAGAGGCGATCCGCGATGCAGTATCCTACCTCTTTGGCCTCTTTGCCGCGCTGACACGGGCTTACGCAGTTGCTTACGCAGCTGATTTTGGGCCCTTGGCGTTTATCGACTAGATTAATCAAATTCGTCCTGACGCCGCGTGCTGGGTAGCCTACCGGGCTTTTGATTAGCTCGATGTCCTCTTTTTTGGCCGCAAGGAGTACCTGCTTAAACTCTTCGCTAGCGTCACACTCGTGCGTACCGATAAAGCGAGTGCCCATCTGCACGCCGTTTGCGCCAAGCGAAATAGCCCTATCGATGTCGTTTTTATCCCAGATACCACCCGCCGCAAATAGCGGAAAATCGCCCCACTGCTTTATCTCTTCGCTAACGGGCGTTATCAAATTTTCCAGGCTATACGCTGGATCGATGCACTGCTCGTATGTAAAGCCCTGATGCCCGCCGCTAAGAGGCCCTTCAAGTACCACGGCGTCCGGAAGCCTGCCGTAGCGCCCTTGCCAGCGTTTGCAGATTATTTTTAGCGCCTTTGCCGAGGATACGATAGGAACTAAAGCCACGTCCGGGTAATCTACCGTAAATTCAGGCAAATTCGTAGGTAGCCCCGCGCCCGTAATGATCACGTTTATACCGTGGTCGCAGGCGTCTTTTACGATGCGTTCGTAGTCGTTGCTTGCGTATAGGATATTTACCCCAAGAGGCCTATCGCCGCAAATTTTACGCGCGTTATCGATGACGGCTTTTAGCCCCTCTCGCGAGTAGAAATTTCCGCTACCGTAGGGCTTGGCGTTTAGCTCTTTGGTGATGTATTTTCGTCCTTCGTAGTAGCCCGTTCCTACCGAGCTTATGACGCCTAGGCCACCTTCTAGGCTGACGTTTCCGGCGAGTCTATCCCAACTGATACCAAGCCCCATTCCGCCTTGGATTATCGGGTATTTTATATCGTATTTTCCGATTTTTACGGGTTGCATCAGGTTACCTTTAGTTTTGCAAATTTACGCTTGCCCACTTGCAAGACGTATTCGCCAGCGCCAAGCTTTAGCTGCTCGTCGGCGATCTTTTCTTGATTTAGGCTGACGGCGTTTGCCGCAATGTCTCGGCGTGCCTGAGAGCTGCTAGCGCAGAGCCCGCAGTGAGTGAGCGCCTGCACGATCCAAACCGGAGCTGAGAGCTCAAACTCGTCCATCTCGGTCGGGATCAAATTTTGCGAATGCACGCGGTCAAATTCGGCCTTCGCCTCTTTCGCCGCCACTTCTCCGTTATATCTAGCCGTGATTTCTAGCGCGAGAGCCTCTTTTACGGCTTTTGGGTGAGCCTTGCCGCTAGCTACGTCCGCTTTTAAATTTGCGATTTCTTCCGTGCTTTTTTCGCTAAGAAGCTCGTACCAGCGCCACATCAGCTCGTCGCTCACGCTCAAAACTTTAGCAAACATATCGTTTGGCTCGTCGGTCACGCCGATGTAGTTGCCTAAGCTCTTGCTCATTTTATTTACGCCGTCAAGCCCCTCTAAAAGCGGCATCATTATGACGGCTTGCTCTTTGCCGACGTTGTAAACTCGCTGTAAAGTTCGCCCCATCAGAAGATTAAATTTCTGATCCGTGCCGCCCATCTCGATATCGCATTTCATCGCGACGCTATCGTAGCCCTGAAGCAGCGGGTATAAAAATTCGCTTATCGAGATCGAGGCGCCGCTTTTGTATCTTTTCTCAAAATCATCGCGCTCAAGCATCCTAGCCACGGCAAAGGTACTGGTTAGCTCCACGATACCCGCAGCCCCCAGCTCGTTTAGCCACTTGGAGTTAAACATTATCTTTGTTTTTTGCGGGTCTAGGATTTTAAAAACCTGTTCCTCGTAGGTTTTGGCGTTTGCCGCCACAGTCTCGCGGTCTAGTTTTTTACGCGTCTGGCTTTTACCGCTAGGATCGCCGATTTGTCCCGTAAAATCGCCTATCAAAAACTGCACTATCGCTCCGTGCTTTTGCAAAAGAGCCATCTTTTGAAGCACTACGGTGTGGCCTAGGTGCAAATCCGGAGCCGTCGGGTCAAAGCCTGCTTTAACGTAGAAATTTTCGCCCTTTTCGTAGTAGTTTTTTACTAAATTTTCGACGCGCTCCTCGTCTATCATCTCGGCGACGCCTTTTTTTATATCGCTCATTATTTTGCTCAAATTTTCGCCCATTTTCTCTCCTAAATTTATTAATGTCCGTATGCGTCGTCAAGCGACACGAAGTCTATGATCTTGTAGCGATCTCTTAGTCGCTCTTTTATCTCGTTTACGTTCAAATTTTCGCCAAGCTCGATTGTTAGCTCAAAAAAGTCCGCCGTCGCCTCTCTGGTCTCGGTAAGGCTGATGGTTACGAGATCGACTTGCATTTTCGCCATATACGTCAAAAACTCGGCTAACGACCCGCGCCTGTTTTCAAGGCTCAGAATGATCTTAAATCTATGCGGAGCGACCCGCGTCCATTTGACGAAAATCATCTCGTTTTTCTCTTCGGCTAGCTTCATAAACCGCTCGCAAAGCTTGTGGTGGACAGTAACGTGGTGATAGTTTCTAAATCCCACGATATCGTCGCCGCGCTTTGGATTGCAGCAATAATCAAACTCGATGCTGTTTATTTTGTGGTTCGAGTAGATCACGATATTTTCAAATTTTTGCTTTTTGACGTTGTATTTATCCGTCATCGCGATGGCAAACGGACGGTCTCTTTTTACGTATTTTTTTAGCGCGTTTACCACGTCTTGCAGATACACCGAGTCAAACGCGGCTCTAAAAATTTTCTTGGTCAAATTTTCAGCCTCTAGCCACTGCTCGATAGTTTGAGAAGGTACGGCAAAGATACCGCTTAAAATTTCGATCGCGACCATATTGTTGATATCTCTTATCTTTTGCTTGCAGTACGATCGGATCGTGGCTCTAGCCTTGCCCGTTTTTACGCTGCCTAGCCACGAACAGCGGTATTTTGGCTCATCGCCGGTCACGATGCTCACGATATCGCCGTTTTTTAGCTCCGTTAGCAGCGGTACTCGCACGCGGTTTACGTAGGCTTCTTTGGCGTGCAAGCCTACGTGCGTGTGTATCTCGTAAGCGTAATCAAGCGCCGTAGCGCCGCGCGGAAGCGTGAATATATCGCCCTTTGGCGAATAAACCGCGACATCCTCGACATAGAGGCTGTCTTTTGCGTATTCGTAGAGCTCCTCCGGGTTTTCGCTCGCTTCCTCCATACCGTTTTCTATACCGCTGATATCGCTTAGCCAGTCTAGTTTCGGATTTAAAAAGCCGCCCGTTTTATATTTCCAGTGCGCTGCGACGCCGTATTCTGCGGTCTTGTGCATGTCAAAGGTGCGAATTTGAACCTCGAATATGCTTTTGTTATCAAATATCGTAGTGTGTATCGTCTGATAGCCGTTTTGCTTCGGAAGCGCGACATAGTCTTTGAAGCGCGAGATTAAGGGATTAAAATTTATATGTAAATTTCCAAGCACCAAATAGCAATCCTGCGGCTCTTTAACTAACACGCGAGCGGCTAGCAAGTCTAGCACCTCCTCGATCGAGATGCCTTTTCGCTGCATTTTTAAGTAGATCGAGTAGTGGTGCTTGATGCGCTTTTGTATCTCAAAGTCGTTTTCGCTAAAACCGTTTTTAAGTAAAATTTGAAAAATTTTATCGGTAAACGCGTTTAGCTTTAGCACGAGCTGCTGTTTGTGCTCCGTTAAGTAGTCGTCGATTTTTTTGTACTCTTCTGGCAAAGCATACTTAAAGCTAAGGTCCTCAAGCACGTTTTTTATCGACGAAATACCCAATCTATGCGCGATCGGAGCATAAACCATCAGCGTCTCTTCGGCGATTCGCTTTTGCTTTTCGGGGCGCAAAGCTTGCAACGTGAGCATATTGTGCAGCCTATCGCAAAGCTTTACCACGAGCACTCTCACGTCCTCGATGGAGATTAGCAGCATCTTGCGAAAGGTCATCGCAGAAGCTGCCAGACGCTCGTTTGACTCCGAGCTTGCGAGCTTATCCTCTCTGATGGCTACGATTTTAGTTAATCCCTCGACTAGCTTTGCGACTTCTTCGCCAAAGTCCTCACGCACGCTCTCGATCGATCTATCCGTATCCTCGACCACGTCGTGCAGCAAGGCGGCGATAATCATATCCTCGTCCCCGCCCATGTGCGCCACGATGCAGGCCACTAAGATAGGGTGTATCGCGTACGGTTCGCCGCTTTTTCTAAACTGCCCCGCATGCGAGATAACGCAACATTCGATCGCGCGCTCTAAATTCGGCGTAAAATTTATCAGCTCGCTAAGTAACTGCCTCGCCTGAGCGACGTCTTTGCAAGCGGTTATATCGTCGATTAATTGTTCTAGTAAAAATCCGCTATTTAGCTGCTTCAACTATGCCCTCTAAAGCTATCTTGCCCTCGGCTATCTCGCGTAGGGCGATATCGGCAAATTTCATCTTAGTAACGTCGATATCAAGCAGGCTTTTTGCGCCGCCGGCTAGAGCCTCGGCTCTTTTTGCTACGACTAGAGCCAGCTTATATCTATCGTCTCCGACGAGTTTTAGTGCCTTTGCCGCTACTTCTTCAGATCTCATTTATTCTCCTTAAATTTAATTTCTTACGATAGAGCAAAACGCACTCTCGTCGCCCTGTATGATTTTGAGCAGGTTTCCATCTTTAAACATATTACACACCAAGATCGGTAGCGAATTATCCTTAGCTAGCGCGATAGCGGTATCGTCCATCACTTTGATATCGTCACTCATAGCAAGCTCGTAGTTTAGCTCTTTCAGCAACGTCGCATTTTCAAATTTATGCGGGTCTTTGTCGTAAACGCCGTCCACTTTCGTAGCTTTGATTATCATATCTGAATCTATCTCGATAGCGCGCAGGGTAGCCGCCGTATCGGTGGTGAAAAATGGATTTCCCGTGCCCGCAGCAAAGATCACCACGCGACCTTTTTCAAGGTGTCTGTTTGCGCGCCCGACGATGAAAGTCTCGCAGATAGCCTCCATCTTTATCGCGCTTTGTACGCGCACGTCCAGGCCTACGCTCTCCAGCGCTTCTCTCATCGCGATAGAGTTTATCACGGTAGCTAGCATGCCCATGTGATCGCCGCTAGTGCGCTTTATGATGCCGTCTCTAGCCGCGCTAACGCCGCGTATAATGTTGCCTCCGCCGATAACGATACCCACTTGGATGCCGTTTTCGACTAGCTCTTTGATCTGTTTTGCGATAAATTTAAGCACCGCGTTATCTATGCCAAAGCCGCTGTCGCCGGCTAGCGCCTCGCCTGAAAATTTAACTAAAATTCGCTTTTTTCGCTCCATTTTTCATCTCCTTAAATTTTCGGATTTTAGCTAAATTTGCTTTAAATTTTGCTAATCTCGGCGCGCGAGTGCTATTTTAGGCTGATTAGCTCGAGGGGGTCTATGTGGTAGTTTTTCTGCGTTACTTCAAAAGTCAGATCTCGCTGGACGCGCCCGATGACGTAGCCTTTTTGCACTTTTGCACCCACTTTTACCGTAGGAGCGATCTGGCTAAGGTGGGCATAGATCGTGTGGATGCCGTTTGGATTTTCGATGATGACTACTTTATCTAGCATCGCAGTTTCTTTGGCAAAGACCACTTTGCCGTTAAATACGCTTTTTACCTTTGCGTCGGCCGAATTTGCGCTTAGCACGACCGATTCGTTAAAAATTTTGATGTTATAGATGGGGTCTACGTAGTTGCCGAATTTTTGCTTGACCGTAAAACCGTCAAGCGGCGCGATCGTCTTTTCGCCGCTATATTTTTTAACAAGGCTAGTTTGATAGCTCGAGCCAAACTGCTTCACGTCGCCCTCAGACGCGCTTGCGGCAACCTCGCCTTTTTTATCTTTCTTATTTTTTTGAGCTTTGGCTTCGGCCGCTTTTTGCGCGGCTAGGGCTTTTTTAGCCTCCTCGCTCTCCCTTTTTGCGACGATTTTTAGCTCTTCTAGCGTCTTTCTGATCTCGTCTTGTTGGGCTTGTAGGCGCGAGAGTTGCTTTTGATAAATTTCCTTATCCCGCTTTAAATTCGCCAGCGTTTTCATCTGCTTATCCTGCAGAGAAACGAGCTCGGCTTGCTTAAATTTAAAGGTTTTTAAATTCGACTTTATCCCGTCGATCTTGTCGTTTTGGGTTTTTATCAAATTTTGCGTACTTTCGTACTGCTTAGCTAGCTCGTTAAAATCATCTTTTAGTACCGAATTTAGTTTGCTTAAGATCTCGGTTGCGATGATGCTATCAACGCCCTCCTCGTACTCTTTTGGCATTATGAGATCGAAAGAAAACTCGTCTGAGATGATGTGCACGATGCTTTTTTGGATGTCTTTTTGGCTTTGCGTGAGGTCTTTGTTTTGCTTTACTAGCTCGTCAAGCTCGCCACTAGCGCTTTTTGCGCTGTTTTCTAGCTGAGCTATTTGCATGATGAGCTCTTTCATCTTATCGTCGGTTTGCTTGACGCTTTTTTCGCCACCGAGTATGTCGCCGGCTAGGTCGTCGAGCTTTTTATTTAGCTGTTTTTCAAGCTCTTTTGAGGACTCGAGATAGGTCGTTTGATTTTTTATCTTTTCGCCCGTGCTTGCATTTAAGCAAAGCGCGGCAGCCAGCAAAACGCAAATTTTTCTCATATCGCCCTTGCTTTTCTCATCACGAGATAAACGGCAAAAAAGCTTATCGCAAGCGAAACGCCCAGCAACACTCCGCCTTCGTAAAACAGATCAATCGCGGGCAAATTTATATTTAGATCCGCAGCGACCTCTTTAACGGGCTGCAAATCCGGCAAAATAATATAAAAAACCGCCACCAAAACGGTCGCTATAAACGAATCAAACAACGCGTTTTTGTATAACGCGCCCGATTTTAGCCACGACGGAGCTCCCAGCAGCGTCATTATCTCGATGCGCTCCTTGTGCTCGTATAGCCAAATTCGCATCTGTTTTGCGATGAGCATAAGCCCGATTAACCCGATTAGCCCCGAAAATATCGCCGAAATATTTTTAATCAGCTGCATGATTTTATAAATTTTATCGTGCGTTTTTGAAAATGTCTCAACCCTGCTCACGCCGTTAATCTTTGAAATTTTGTCCTTGATTTCCTGCATATATTGGGTGCTTGGAAAGGCGTTTAGCTTTAGCGAGTAAAATTTAGGCAACGCGTTTTGCAAAACGGCGATATTTTTAGACGATATATCCTTAGCAAGCCTCTCTAGCACGGGCTTTGAGCTAAGCGGCTCAAGCGACTCGAAGGTATAAATGAGCGGCTTTATGTCGGTAGTGTTTAGCTCGTTTTGACTTACGATGATGATACTGTAGTCTTTGTTCATCACGGACTCGTACTCGTCCACCACTCGCCCGACTAGCAATATAAACTGAATGCCCACGAGCAGCGCCACGAGCGGGATTATCACGCTTAGATGAGTTTTAAAGGATTTCATGCAAATGTCCGTCTTCTATAACAAAATGCCTGTAAGGCACCCTTAGCGAGCTTGGCACCCTGTGCGTAACCACCACGATGCAGGTACCCAAAAACTCCTTGGCCGAGCGCAAAAGCCCCCAGATAACGTCGCTTGAATATTCATCGAGGCTACCCGTAGGCTCGTCGCAAAGCAGCAAATTTGGATTATGCGCTAGCGCCCTAGCCATCGCAGCTCTCTGCTGTTCTCCGCCGCTTAGCTCGTTTGGATACTTGTGCGCTCTGTGGAGCAAATTTACGTGCTTTAAGAGCTTGGTTGCCTGATTTTTACAAACATTAGCGCTAAGGCCTTTTATCATTAGCGGCAGCATCACGTTTTTTTCGATGTTCCACTCGCTTATCAGACGGTAGTTTTGAAAAACCACTCCGATGCGCTGCCTTAGTTTATCTAGATTTTGCCCGCCTAAATTCATCATATCTGTTAGGCAGACGTTTAGCGAGCCAGCGCTTGGCTTTATCTCGCCGTAAAAAGATTTTAAAAGCGTCGATTTGCCGCTACCGCTTTGCCCGGTGATAAAAACAAAATCATTGGCGTAAATGTCGAATTTCGCGTCCGTTATGAGCTTTTCACAACCTTCGTATCCTAGGCAAAGCCCGCTTGCGCTAATTATTTTTTGCATCCGCCAAATACTCCTTCAACGCAAGATGCGCCTTTAAATTTTCAGCCGTAACGAGCGGCTTTTTTATAAAATATTCCGCGCCTTTTTCGCCGAGTAAAACATAACAATGCTCGGGCGCGTTAAATGCGCCAAACGCCGCGCGAATCAAAATTTCGCCGTCTTTTTCGTATTTTTCCTCTAAATGCAAGAAAAAATCATCCTCTTTTATCGTTTGGTTGCTAAATTTAGCCGCGACCTTGCTCGCGTCGTAGCCGTTTTCAAATTTTAGCTCGCCCTGATCAGCTCTTGGTTCGCTTTGTTTTTCGCAGGTAAAGATAACGTCGTAAATATCTTTTTGGTGCCTTTTCCAGCGGTCTTCATATTTGCTACTTACTTTTAGATCGCGATTTTTATAAATTTGCACGTCGGCGTTGCTCAAATTTAAAATTTGCGCCAAAGTAAAGTCCGCATACTCGCGGCTATCGGTTCTTAGCTCAAATTTGCCGCCCGCTTTTAGCGTTCGCTCGCACTCCAGGACAAATTTAGCCGACGCCACGCGCCTATGAGGAGCATCGTCCCAAGGCACCGGAAAATGAAGGAAAATTTTATCGATAAAATTTGACTCCACGAGCGATAAAAACAGCCTCGCGTCGCAGTTTACGAGCATGACGTTGTTTAGATTTCGAGCTTTTGCCAGCTTTGCGACTTGCTCGAGCGAGGGCTTATAGACCTCGATGCCGATAACTAGCGTATTTGGGTTATTTTCCGCCTGAAATAGCAAGTGCCTGCCCGAGCCGAATCCTATCTCGATAAATTTACTTTCAAATTCGCTCTGATTTAAATTTTCAAGCAACTCGCTCACGCTAAAAATAGCTGAGTCTTTTTGCGTGAGGTGCGTGTTTTTTACCGCGATGGCTTCGCTTAAAACTTGATCGCAATAAAGCTCTTTAAATTTAACCAAAGCATTTTGCAAAAGCCCTATTTTGGCAGGCTTTGTTAGCTTTTCGCCTTTTACGACCCAGTCGTTTTCGCGCTTTTTTAGCGTGATAAAAAACTCCTCACTAGAGCTTTTGGTATAAATAAGGCTAACGCCCTGCCTGCCGTGAGCCTCCCACAAAAAGCTTATCTCGCCGCACTCTTTTGGAGTAAAATTTACGTTTTTAGCTATAAAATTGGGCATTATTCGACGGCTATCTCTGCTTTTTGAGAAGCGTCGGAGCTAATGCCGTATTCATCTACGGCGATCACTTTATAGCTATATTTTTGCCCGTAAGCAACGCTATTATCGACAAATTCATTGCCAGTTATATTTGTAAATTTCTGCTCGCTTCCGCCGCCGTCTCTTATAACGGTAAAGCTTCTGGCCTTATCAGAGGCGCTCCACGTGAGCTTAACCGCCGTGCTATCGGCCACGATAGAGGATACGACCGGCGCATCGATAGCACCTAGCGTCATACCGATGATAGGCTCGCTAGGTTTTTTAGACTCTAGGCCGTCTTTATCGACGATGGTGATTTTATAGTACCTGGTTGCGCCGTTTTCGTTTATTAGATCCTCGTAGCTATTAGACGTGGTTTTCACGAGATAAGTGTATGGCATAAATTTGCTTGACGCGCTGTAAATTTTATAGTAGCCAAAGTCGTCGTTAGCCACGCTGTCCCACGTTAAAATAATCTTTTTGGGCACGTCTTGAGTAGCTTGGGCATTTACGACCTCGCTTGGTAACTGTTTCGTTGTAGAGTCCACGATCTCGCTAGGCTTTGAGATCGTTCCGCTAGTAGTTTTTACGAAAACTCTATACTTGTAGCTTCTGCCCGACTTCACGTCGTCATCGATATACTCGGCGTTTAGTCTACCTTTTACCTCGGCGATTTGTCTCCAGTTTTCTTTATTTATATCGGCTTTTTCGATGACATAAGACGCCACGCGAAGATCTGGATGCGGTCTCCAGATGAGTTTCACGCGCTCTGGCAAATTCGTAAGCGCTCTAACAAAAGGCACGGAGTCCATAAGCGCCTTAGTTGTGACGCTAACGATCATGCCTGGGCCTGAAATTTGCTTGCTTGCGTTATATGTCCTCATCTCGTACGCATATGTCGTCTCTGGAGCCAAATTTGCGTCCACGTAGTGGCTAGCAAAGCGGTCTTTTATGTCGGCTACGACTTTCATTTTGCCGTTATTTTCGTTTGGATTTGAGCGGTATAGATAGTAGCCTGCGACGTTTGAGGTAGGAGTCGGCGTCCACTCAAAGCCAACTTCGGTCATATCGCTTATAGTTTTTAGGCTCTGGACGGTCGGCAAATTCGGATTTACTTGCGCAGGCCCGCTAGAGGATACGCATCCACTCATCACAATGGCTAAAGAGCTCGCTAAGCCCCATAAAATCAATCTTTTCATCTATATTCTCCTTGCTAAATTTGCTAAGTAAAATTTCACTAAAATCATCCCAGACGGGTGCTACAAAGCTCATTTGTTCGCCCGTGCGCGGATGCGTGAAATATAGCCCGTAGGCGTGAAGCATTACTCGGGCGATTTTATCCTTTTCGCTCTTAAAACCGTATAAAGCATCGCCCAAAATATGGCGGTTTAGGCTAGCTAGATGCACTCTGATCTGGTGAGTTCTACCTGTAAAAAGCTTTGCCGCGATCAAATTTACGCCTGCGTTTTTACCCTGCACGGGGCCGTCAAATTCGCCAAAAAGCAGATTCACAAAGGCACTCTTTGCCGCGCGGCCGCTTGAAACTATCGCCTTTTTTAGGCGGTTAGCGGGATTTCGTCCGATAGCTCGCTCTACGGTGCAGTTTTGCTTGAGCGGCAGATCTGTTAGCGCTAGATAGATGCGTCCCATGCTTTTATCGCTTAGCTGCTTTGAAAGCGCGGCGTGAGCGGCGTTATTTTTAGCTACGACGATAGCTCCGCTAGTGCCTTTATCCAGCCTATGCACGATGCCCGCCCTACTTTGTCTGCTTAAATTTGATAGCAAAAACCCCTTCGCCCCGAGCCAGTCCACAAGCGTGGGTTCTTTAACGCTAGGAGCGGGATGGACGACTAAATTTGCAGGTTTATTTAGCACGAGCAAATCCTCATCCTCGTAAATGATCGGCACTTCAAATTCCGCTTCAAATTTAGCCATATTGGGCTCGTTTTGCTCAAATTTGATCCTCAAAACGTCGCCCAAATTTAACTTTGCGGAAGGCTTATTTAGCGGCTTGCCGTTTAGGCTAACCGACCCGCTTTTTATCAAATTTAGCGCTTGGTTTCTAGCGACGTTTAGCTCGGTCGCCAAAAACGCATCCGCCCTCGTCTGCGTATCATCTAAAATTTTGATCTCTTTTTCCGTCATTTTTAGATTTGTTTCCTTTAAAATGCTATAATCGCTCAAAAAAGGCAAATTTTTGATAAGACTCGATAGGCGAATTTTAACCCATTTTGACTTCGTTCAACCATTTTTGATACTTCCTATTATTATTTTATCATACATTTTGGTTTCTGAGGCAAATTCTATCCTAGCCGGCAAGCAGCTTGTATATTTCGGAGTCGGTCTAGCTGCGTTTTTATTTTTCTTTTTGCTTCCCATTCGCAAGATCGCCTGGCTCATACCGCTATTTTACTGGATTTGCATCGTTTTGCTTATTAGCGTAGATTTGTTCGGCACGAGCAAACTGGGCGCAAAAAGATGGCTCGAGTTTCCTTTTATCCACTTTACGCTTCAGCCCTCAGAGATCATGAAGCCGGCGCTTCTTTTGATGCTAGGCTACCTCATCAAACAGCGCCCGCCGGAGGAAAACGGCTACGGTCTCAAGGACTTTTTACGCCTTAGCTTTTATATACTTTTCCCTTTCGTGCTGATTTTAAAAGAGCCCGATCTTGGCACCGCTTTAATACTACTCATCGTGGGCTACGCCGTACTTTTTATCATCGGGGTAAATAAAAAAATTTGGGTCGTAATATTTGCGGGAGTTTTACTCTCTGCGCCCGTGATCTACGAAAATTTGCACGATTATCAAAAAAAGCGCATTACTGATTTTTTAAGCGAGGAGTCCAACTATCACGTGCGCCAAAGCATCATCGCTATCGGTAGCGGCGGCCTAAAAGGCAAACCAAAAGACGAGGCGACGCAGACGCACTTTAAGTTTTTGCCGATTTCGACTAGCGATTTTATTTTCGCATACACGATCGAGCGATACGGATTTTACGGCGGGCTTGCGCTACTTAGCTTTTACGGCGCGCTGATAGCTCATCTGCTCAGCCTAAACTACGGGCTAAAGGATGATTATTTTACGCAGACGATGGCGTCGGGGATCGGGGTGCTTATTTTTATTTACGTGAGTATAAATATCATGATGACGATCGGCTTTGCGCCTGTGGTGGGCATTCCGCTGCCCTTTTACAGTTACGGCGGCAGTAGCTTCGTTACTTTTATGTGCCTTTTTGGGATTTTGCAAAATTTGCTCGCGTTTAGGTTTGATCCGACGTATAGGTTGGTTAAATTTAAAATCTAGCCGTCAGAATTTGCCTTTAATTTTAGGCAAATTCTGACGATTCAACCGATTTTGGCTCGCTTTAAGACGACTTGCGGGCTAGATTTGGCACCTAAATTAAACTAAGCCTTCTTTAAAAACTCCGTCTTTAACACGATGACGCCCATTTTATCGATCTTGCCTTCGATCTCTTTGTCGTCGTCCGTGAGCTTGATGTTTTTTACCATGGTTCCGCGCTTTAGCGTAGCGCCCGCGCCTTTTACTTTTAGATCTTTGATCAGAGTTACGTTATCTCCGGCATTTAGTTCGGTTCCGTTTGCGTCTTTTGGCATATTTTCTCCTTTAAATTTAGCGCCCATTTTACTAAAAAATGAGCAAAAAATAAAGTCCAAGCCGCTCAATTTACTTCGTATCGTTAAATAAAGTTGATGATTTGATTTTATTTGGACAATATTGTGATAAGTCTGCGTAAAAAAATCGTCTCTAAAATTTAAACAAAGTTTCAAGGCTTTCAAATTTTAAAATTTAAGGCAAAAGAGCCAAATTTGACCCTTTTGCCGTTAAATTTAAACAAGCTTTTTGATGACGTCTAGCACGAGATTGCACTTCGGTACGACGGAGTCAACTTCCATGTATTCGTTTTTGGTGTGCATATTTCCGCCCGCAGGTCCCAGTCCGTCGATCGTCGGGCAGCCCGCCGAGGCCGTGATATTGCCGTCGCTTAGACCGCCGGCATCCACCCAGTTCACCTTCGCGCCCGTTTTTTTGGCGACCTCGTCGAAGATCGCCTTGATCCTCGGTAAATTTTGCTCGTCTATCATCGGCGCTTCTTCGTTTATTAGTATCTTTTTGTGCGTTACGCCGTTTACGAACGGTTTGCCCAGGATTTCATCTAGCTTTTTGTTAAAAAACTCGACCGAAGAGGCAAATTTATACCGCATCTCGCAAGTCACGCTGGCAAACTCGGGCACGACGTTTTGCGCGGTGCCGCCGTTTGTGATGATGGAGTTAAAGGTATGCCCCGCCGCAAAATCAGTCAGCTTTGATAGCTCGACTACGAAATTCGCCGCCTCGACGAGCGCCGAACGGCCGAGCTCGGGATGATTGCCAGCATGCGCGTCCACGCCGTAAAACTCGATCACGTAGGACATCACGCCCTTTCTGGTAGCCACCATCGAGCCGTCCTCGCGAGCAGGCTCCATCACTAGGCAAAATTTAGACTTTCTAGCGTATTCGCGGATCTTTTCTTTGGCAAAATTCGATCCCGTCTCCTCGTGCGAGTTTAGAAATAAAGCGACGTTGATTTTGCTAAGATCAAGCTCCTTAATGATGTAGAGCGACAGTAGCGCGCCGCCCTTGTCGTCGATGACGCCTAGTGCGTTTACCTTGCCCTCATTTTGGGTAAAAGGGGTATTTTGCACCGAACCAACGGGAAAAACCGTATCCATGTGCGCAACGAAAAGCACATCGAATTTCGCCGCATTAGGATTGTTTGAGATAAGCAGGCAGTCGGCGACCTTATCGGTGCCCAGCGCTACCGTTTCGTGTTTTAGACCTAGCGTCTCCGCCTTATTCATAAACCACTTTGCGACGCTATTTACACCCTCTATGCTAGCCGTCGGGCTCTCGATATTAGTTAGCTCCTTTAGCTCGGCTAGGTATTGTTTTAGCTCCTCTTGTTTCATGGATCATCCTTTATACGATGAGACTCATTACAAACATCGCTAGATAGGCGTTTAGGATACAGATACCAAATAACACCAAGTAGTGCTTGCCAGGGATGCCCAGCACGCCCAGTACGCGTCCCATATACTGCACCGTAGAGCCTACTAGCGCCATGCCTGGGATCAGTACGGCGATATCTGGAGCCGTTAGGGTTCCGCCCTGAACTAGCGCCACTAGCACGCCGGCAGATCCGCCCCAGCTAAGAAATGCCGCCATTATGACCGCTATCGACTCGCCGGGAAGCCCAAGCGGTAGCATAACAAAACCAAGATACTTGCCTATAATGTCAAGCGCGCCAGAGACTTTTAGGATGTGGATGATAACAAAAGCCATAAGGACGTTTGGGATGGTGTTGTGAACGGCGATATCCCAGCCCTTCCTAGCGCCTTCTACGAAAACGTCGGTTAATAATTTATTATTAGCTTGCTCGCTCATACTTCAGTCTCCCCGTCTTTTACGAATTTTTTGACGTAAAGTCTCATCAAATTTGCCCCAAATACCTTAAACACCAAAATAATTCCTAGGCCCGCCGCAATAGATATAGGCGCTAGGGCTCCATTTTTATCGGCTACCGTGAGCAACGGAGCGAAAGACGCTAGGAAATTCGTGATCATCGCGCCCGCGCTAAACTGAAACGCGGCAAATATCAAAAGCTCTTTGTGCGTGATCTTGCCGTCTTGACGTAAAAACTTCGCCGTGGAGCTACCCGCGTCGGTGCTTTGCGTGCTGGCTATGAGCGAGATCGAGCAGCAGCCAGGGATACCGATGAGAGGCTTTAGCACGGGAGTTAGCCAGCGCGAAGCCGCATAAAGCGCGTAATATCTCTCAAATATCGCGACGAAACCTAGAGCTAGCATGATCGCAGGAACCAGACTAAGCGCAAATATAAAACCGCCCTTTGCGCTAGTGCCGCCTGCAGTTTTAAACCACTCCGGAAACTGTCCGGTTAGCTTACCGAAATCAAAAATTCCGCCCGCGACGTCCTTTAAGAAACCACCGAAAAAGACGATAGCTAGGATCAAGGCAACGGTGCCGATCGCTAGCCTTTTGCCGTCGTTTGCCTCTTGCATAAAGCCTCCTTAAAAATAAAGTAAATACATAGGTAATATACAGTCGCGAACCTTAGGAATGAGTAAAAAGCAGATTAAGATAATGAATAATATTTAGTTCTTTTAATTAATGTTACTTTTAGATACCTCATTGTAAAAATTTAGTAAATTTGACGCCTACTTCTCTATATATAGGGATTTAAGAAAAATTTGAATAACTAAAAATCAGAGATAAAATATCAGAAAACTACAATATTATATAAGCTCTCTTAAAGATTTATAGAAAAATATGGTAGTTTAAAAATAATTAACCTGGGTATTTTTAAAAAAAAGTTTTTTAGACTAAAAAGAAATTTAAGAAAAAGTCGGTGGCGGGCAGATATAACTATGAAACCGGAAAATTTCAACCAAAAATGAGCAAAGCCGAGCTCTCTAAATTCGACGCCGGACTTCAAGATCTTGCTGTAGAAAGTTTCGGAGGAAAAGTAGTAAGAGGAAAGGTAAACTCAAAAACCGTTCATGATACACTAGAAACAATGCATATAAAAGAAAAAGCAGAAAAAGAGGCTCAGGCCGCTATGAAGCTAGCTGAGCAAAAACTAAAGGAACTGCAAAAAATCGAAGCCAAAACTAACGAAGCAAAGGAAAATCTAGCCCAAATTCAAAAACATTGCAAGGATACCCAAGACCGACTGGAATCCGCAAAAAGAAAACTCTCGAAGGCAGAAGACGTAGTCGTATACCAAAACCAAGCCATGCAAGATGCACAAAGTAAAATAAATAATCTAGAAACCAAGATAGATATCAGTAGTAGCAAGCTTCAAACTATAAAAGACGAAATAGATACCGCCAGCAATGAACTTTTAAACAGACAGAGCCAAGTGGAAGACAAAAACAAAGAATTAAAGACCCTAAGTAGCAATATATCTACTGTGCAAAGCGAGATTTTACGACAAGAGGAAATCGAGCAAAGAGCAAAGGAAGTCGCAGCCGAGATCATAAAAAACTCGAGGGAAACCAAAGAATACGAAGAGTCCGCAGGATTCCTGGGTAAAACTATCAAAAAAATCAAAACGATTATTAGCATACCTAAAGTAGAGGAATATATTGAAGAGAATTTAATTAAATTCTCCCACTACATCGATCAAAGCAAGGCTCAAATTTTAGAGCTATTGAAAGCCAACGACATAAACACTCCCGAGGAGCTTCAGCAAAAAATAGACGACTCCAATAAAGTAGAAAAACTAAACAAAGACATAGAGTGGTACAAAAAGACCATAATCCAAAGAAGCGATAGAATACGCGAGTTAGAATCCAGTTTGGAAAATGCCGAAAACAACCTAAAACAAGCCGATGCCGACAAAGAAGAAGTCCAAGCCCGGCTAAATAATGCCCTAGATAGCCAGTTTAGCGCCGAAACCAAAAGAAGCGAATATATAGAACTAGGCGTAAAAATGGGAATAGCGATAAGCTCGATATCACAGAAGATAAAAGACTATTTTATCAAATTTAACTCGGGAGCCATAGTGTTGCTGGATACTGCAAGCAAAACCTCTCACGAAAGTATAATGGAGCTAGCAAATAGCGAATACGAAAAAGAAAGGGATATGCAAAGTCTAGACTCAAAGACAGACTGTTGGATGGCTACTTCTCGGCGGTGTATTCAAGAAATAGGAATCATGCGTCGGAGAACTTCGGGCTAGGGAGATGATTATTTGCCGGGGGATCGCAAGCATGATCTAGCCGTAGTTCTTACTGCATGCACGTTTTTTAGCGAGTCACGACGAAAGGAATTATTAAAAACGTGCACCTTTGTGAATAACGTTTATATCCTACGCGTAAACAGCGCCGACAATAACAAGGCTACAAGCGGCGAGCAGTGGAGCTTTTACGGCGATTCGATGCTGATTAGTCGCTTTGGTGATTTTAGGACTGAGTTAAATTTGCCTCTAAGGGTAATAAATAAGGTTAAATTTACTACCTTATTTATACTATAAATTTACGTTTTTACAGATGACAAATTGACAATTTGACCAAATTAGCCTTTTATAACACTAAAATTTATAAAACTGCACCCACATTTGCGACGCTATCAGCAAAAAGTTGAACCATTCTTTACAATCAAGTTCTTTCTTGTTGTCACCGAAATTTTAAATTTAATGCGAGTTCTTTATACTAAAATTTAACTGGCTAATTAAACAGGATAGTTCTTGTGCGCAACTAAGACATTGACTACTTTGTGCGCCCGTTGCGTCAGTGGTTGTAATATATGGCGCAATGTTATACTTTGTGAAGTTTTTAGATATAGCGACAATTTTAGTCATTTTTACTTAACAAAAGCAACAATAGCAGCCGAAAAACACCAGAATTACTTAACTTTCTTTTGCTATCTTAATAAATTCCTGCGCTAGTTTTGACAGCTTTTTATCCTCTTTATAGGCCAAAATCAGCGTCTTGGCTAGCGTCGGCTCGCCGATGTCAAAAAGCCGCACCTTATCGGCCTTATCCTCTTTGATAAACT